>NZ_JBFBAG010000002.1:343572-457685 GCF_040682155.1 Amycolatopsis sp. NPDC051371 | reverse complement strand
GGCCGGGCCGGGTGCGGTCGTGACCTGGCGGCAACCTCCGCACCGCAGCCGGTGCAGGCGGTGCTCGGTCACCGACGGGCGCACCGGTGGCAGGTCCACGACTTGGCGGCGGATCACCCCGGCACGGTCGGTGCGGCGCAGACCCGCGCCGCATCCCGCGCACGCCGACGGTGTGTGGTCGACGATCGTGTCCGGATTTTCGACCAGTGACAAATTCGCTCCGGGCGTGCCGGGCTGCTTGCCCTGCTTGCGTCCGGTCTTGCCGCGCAGCGACTTGGGGGCAGGTTTGCTGAACCGGTCCGATGATGGTGGCATCGAGGAGTTGACCGAGTTCGTGCCCAGGCGGCGTTTGAGTGCCGCGACCTCGGCCCGCAGTGCGGTGATCTCCTCTCGCGCACGAGCGAGCTCCACCGCCTGCGCTGCAACCAGCGCGGCCAGCTCGTCATACGACGGACGGACACCTTCCCCCACAACAAGATCATCCCACAGACCCGTTCACAGCCCGGAAAGGGCCTGAACAGTTACCGAAAGGATGATTACGAGAAACGGCGCCAGCGGACGGATGAAGCACGCGGCAAGATGCGAAACCGGAAGCGACACCACATCCCCAAGGCCCACCCCGACGAGCGACCCCGAAGCTCCCGAACTGTCGGACCCGACCGGTAACGTCCTCCCCGTGGAAGCTCGGGAGCGCATACAGGAACTGGCCGACCGCATCGTGGTCCTCCGCGACGCGTACTACCGGGGTTCGCCGTTGGTGGCGGACGCCGAGTACGACGCGGTCGAAGACGAGCTGCGGAGCCTCATCCAGGCGAACCCGGACCTCACCCCGGACCCGAACCCCCTCGACCAGGTGGGCGCTCCGGCGGTGCTGCACGCCCCGATCCGGCACTCACGCCCGATGCTCTCCCTGGAAAAAGCCACGAAACCCGAGCAGGTCGAGGCCTTCTTCGACCGCTTCCCCGGCCAGCCGGTCGTCGTCATGCCCAAGCTGGACGGCCTGTCGCTCGCCGTCGTCTACGAAGACGGCCGGCTGCTCAGAGCCGTCACCCGGGGCGATGGGACCACCGGCGATGACGTGACCATGCTGGTGAAAGCACTCACCGACGGCATCCCGGACCGGGTGAAAGCCCCCGGCCGGGTCGAGGTGCGGGGTGAGGCCGTCATGCTGCGCTCCACCTTCGCCGCCTACAACGTCGCGCACCCGGACAAACCGCTGATCAACCCGCGCAACGCCGCCGCCGGCACGCTGCGGGCCAAGGATCCCGCCACCGTCGCCGAACGGCGGCTGCGGTTCTTCGCCTTCGACCTCGACACCGACCCGGACAGCGCCGAGACCGACCTCGGCAGCGCGCTCCAGACACTGGGCTTCACCGCCGCCGACATGCGGCGCTGCGGGGACGCAGCCGCCGCGCAGGCCGTCATCAGCGAGATCGAACAGCAGCGCAACGACCTGGACTACGACCTCGACGGCGCCGTCCTGCGGCTCGCCGACCGCACCGCCTACGCCGCCGCCGGCACCCGGTCGAGCTCGCCGCGCGGGGCGCTCGCCTTCAAGTTCGCCGCCGAGGAGAAGACCACCGTCCTGGCCGACGTCGTCTGGGATGTCGGCAAGACCGGCAAGATCGCCCCGGTCGCCTGGCTGGAACCCGTCTTCGTCGGGGGCACCACCGTCACCCGCGCGACGCTGGCCAACCAGGAAGTCATCAAGGCCCGCGGCATCAAGATCGGCGACACCGTCCTGGTCCGCCGGGCCGGGGACGTCATCCCGTTCGTGGCCGGCGTGCTCGACGCCGCCCGACGCACCGGCGCGGAACGGGAGATCGTCCCACCGAGTCAGTGCCCGTCCTGCGGGCAGCCGCTGACCGAGCAGGGCAACAGCCGGGAGCTGTTCTGCACCAACGTCGCCTGCCCCGCCCAGACCGTGCGGCGGCTGATCCACTGGGCGTCGCGGGCCGCGGCGGACATCGACGCCATCGGCGGCGTCTGGATCGAACGGCTGGCCGAATCCGGCGACCTCGAGCACCCGTCGGACTTCTACCGGCTGACCAAGGAGCGGCTGCTGGAGTTCGACCGCATCGGCGAAGTCTCGGCCACGCGCATGATCGAGTCGATCGACGCGAGCCGGTCGGTCGGGCTGCGCCGGGCGCTGATCGGGCTCGCCATCCCGATGGCGTCCGAAGGCACCGCCGCCCGCCTGTGCCGGGCGGGGTTCGGTTCCCTGGAAGACGTCGCCGCGGCGGGCGTCGACGGGCTCGTCGCCGTCGAGGACATCGGGCCGAAGGTCGCCGCGTCGCTCATCGAGCACCTCACGCGGCTGCGGCCCGAGCTCGAACGGCTGCGGGAGCGGGGCGTCTCGCTGGACGTCCGCGACGAGGACCTCCCGCCGGTCGTCGCGGCCGGTGCTCCCCTGGCCGGCAAGACCGTCGTGGTCACCGGCTCGATCAGCGATCCGCGCTCGGGCGAGAAGGTCCCCCGGCCGACGTTCCAGCGGCTGTGCGAGAAGGCCGGCGCGACCATCGCGTCGTCGGTCTCGGCGAGCACGGACCTGCTCATCACCGGCGCCGACGTCGGGGCCGCCAAACTGACGAAGGCGGAGAAGCACGGCGTGACCGTCGCCGACCAGAGCGAAATCTGGCCGCAGCTGATCGAAGCCGGAATCATCTGACCCAGGGGCTCGTGAGATGCTGCGACCCGCAGCAGGCCCGAGGGAGAGGCGGAGCGGGTGACCACCTGGACCGATGTGATCAACTTTGTCCGGACGCGGTACGAGGTCCTGGAGGACACCGACGGCTGGCTCCGGTTCCGCTTGCAGGGCCCGGACGGCCGGACCCAGCAGGTGACGGCGCACCACGTGGAGGAATTGCACGGCGGCTCGTGGGTCGAGATCTCCTCACCGGTCGGCTGGGCCGACAAGATCGACCTGCGGGCCCTGCTCGAGCTGGCCGGATCGTCGGCCGTCGGCGGTGCCGCCGTGGTGGACGGGGTCGCGCTGCTCAAGCACACCGTGCCGCTGGAAGACCTCAGCATCGAGCACGAGTTCGAGCGTCCGCTCAAGGCGGTCGTCGCGCGAGCGGACTCGCTCGAGCACGAACTGACCAAGTCGGACGAGTTCTAGCCGCTACAGGTGCATCGCCAGCCACAACGCCATCCAGGCGAGGCACGCCAGCGCACCGCCGACTCCGAACGCCAGCAGCACGCGGCGCAAGCCCGCGATGACCCCGGCCCGGCCCGACATCTCGGTGATCCCTGCTTCAGCCATGACACTGAGATGCCCGCCGGCCGGGCCCACAAACATCCGGGTTCAGGAACCGGGCTCTTCCTCGCCCATCACCAGGCCCTCGATGGTGTGCTTCTGGGTGATCGGCTCCAGGGTGTCGACGATCGGGCAGTGCAGGTGGGCGCGCACCGATTCCGGTAGTGACGCCCAGAAGCCGTGCGTCACGGCGGTGTCGTGGCGTTCGTCGTTGCCCGCGCCCGGCGCGTCGAGGCCCAGCACCAGCACCGGCCGGGACTTCACCGACTGGTTCGCGGTGCCGCGGTGGACGGTCAGCGCCGAACGGATCGAGATGTCGCCCATCCGCGGGAACTTGCGCGCCGCGAGCGAGCGATACCTCGGGTAAGCCGAGCGCGGCGGGAACATGCCGTGGTCGAACGCGCCGCCGTCGTCCCAGTGGGTGCCGGGGGCGATCTCGAACGGGCCCATGTCCGGCTCGGTGTCGACGGCGGTCACGTTGACGGCGAGCGAGTTCAGCCGGCGGTGGCGCGCGGTCTCTTCGGGCATCGGGAAGTCGCGGTGCCACGGCTGGTCGACCGCGCCGGCGAGCGGGACGTCGAACCCGAGCTCGACGATCCGGTACTCCGGCCCCAGCACGGCCTCGGCGACCGCGGTGATCCACGGGTGCGCGGCCAGGTCGGCGAAGCCCCGGAGCTGTTCGGGGTGGATCTCGACGTAGTAGCGGTTCGGGCCGCGGCCGACGGCACCGTCCGGCCGGGCGCGGGCCTCGGTGAACGCCGCTTCGATGTCTTCGCCGAGCCGGGCCACCCAGTCGCGCGGGAAGGCCTGGGGCAGGCCGATGATGCCGACCTCGTACAGCCGGCCGGTCAGGGATTCGACTTCGGCGGCGGTCAACGGCGCGGTCAGGTTGGTGGTCATCCGGTCCTCCGAGCTGTCACTACGGCGTGGCGACTTCAGTTTGCAACGTGGCATGCCACGTTGCAAGAGGTAGGCTGCCGTCGTGAACCCGAAGTTGCGGGACGTGGCCGAGCACGCCGGGGTGTCGGTGCGGACGGTGTCCAACGTGGTCAACGGCTTCCGCTATGTGGCCCCGGCGACCCGGGAACGGGTCCAGGCGAGCATCGACGCGCTGGGCTACCGGCCGAACCTGGCCGCCCGGACGCTGCGGCGCGGCCGGACCGGGCTGGTGGCCCTGGTCGTCCCGGAGATCGATTCGCCCTACTTCGCCGAGCTCGCCGCGCGGACGGTCCGCATCGCCGAACGCCGCGGCCTGACCGTGCTCATCGACCAGACCGACGGCGACGCCGAGCGGGAGAAGGAGCTGCTGCACGGCCGGCGCAGCCAGCTCGTCGACGGCGTCCTGTTCAGCCCGTGGGCGGTGGCTCCCGCGGAGCTGGCCGCGCGCACCGACACCGTTCCGCTGGTGCTGCTCGGCGAGCACGACGGCACGGCCGGGGTCGACCACGTCGCGATCGACAACGTCGCCGCCGCGCGCGAGGCCACCGGGCACCTGCTGGCGACCGGCCGCCGCCGCATCGCCGCGCTGGGCATCCAGCCGGAGTCCTTGAACGCCACCGCCCGTCAGCGGCTCGCCGGTTACCGCGAAGCGCTGGGAGACCTGCCCAGGCTGGAGATCCCGGTTCGGCGCCTGCACCGGGCCGACGGTCACCGGGCGATGCTGGAGCTGCTGGACTGCGCCGAGCCTCCCGACGCCGTCTTCTGCTTCACCGACGAACTCGCGCTGGGCGCGTTGCGCGCCGCCGCCGACCGCGGCCTGACCGTGCCGGACGATCTGGCGCTGGTCGGGTTCGACGACATCGAGGACGGCCGGTTCAGCGTCCCCGCCCTGACGACGGTGTCGCCGGACAAGGACCGCATCGCCGAGCTCGCCCTCGACTGCCTGACGGCCGAGCCCGGGCCGCCGCGGTCGATCGTCGCCCCGCACCGGCTCGTGGTGCGCGGCACCAGCTGACGTTCAGGCGTCCCGGTTCACCACTCGCAGGATGAGCCACTGGTCGAACCACGCCCCGGCCGTGGTCACGACCAGCATGACGATGCCGAGGATCAGGTGTGTGTAGCTGTGCAGCGGCGCCGCGCTGTCGGTCAGCTTCGTCAGCCCGACCTGCAGTCCCAGCCGCAGCGCGAAGAGCACGACGACGAGCGCGAGCGCCTGCTTGCTGCGCCACACCGCGCGCAGGTACTTGCGACGCCGCGACAGCAGCGTGAACCACAGCGTCAAGTGCACCGCCAGGAGCACGAGCGGCAGGTACACCACCCACGAGTACCGGTCGCTGAACTGCAGGCTGAAGTCGTTGCTCGCCACCAGCAGCCCGACCAGCACGAAGTACCAGCCCGGCAGGCCCTCGATCTTCCCGGGCGCGGTTCCGGTCTCCACTTCGGCCTCTCGCATCAGAAATCGGTTCATGCGCCGAGCCTTCCGCGATCGGCGGCGCGGGCGATCAACCGGCGGTACGAGATTCTCCCGCCGTCTCGTACCCAGGTACGAACTCTCGGCGCGAAGGGAGCGTGGGGACGCCGGGTGGGGCACGATCGGCAGATGACCTTCGCCGGCCACCCGGGGATCCCGTGGACCGGCCGCCGCGGCCCGCTGGTGGCCGAGGCGGTCGTCCTCGGCCTGCTGGTGGTGCTCGACTCGGTCCTCGCGGTCCGCGCCGGTCCGGGCCAGGGCGAGCTCGTCACCGTCGCCATCGAGTTCGCGCCGGCCATCGGCCCGGTCGTTGCCGTGCTGGCGGTGCTGCGCCGCCGGTTCCCCGACCACATCGCCGTGCTGGCCACCGCTGTCTCCGGGCTTTCCCTGCTGGGCTCGACGGTCACCGCGGTGCTCGCGGAGGCGGGAGCGCGACTCCCGCCGCAGCCCGGCGCGGCCGAAGCCCTCGCGCTCGCGCTGGTGGTCGGCGCCTGCTGCCACCGGCTCCCGCCCCGGGCCGCCGCGGCCCAGGCGGTGCTCGGCGGCGCCGCGGCCACCCTCGCCCCGATCCTGCGCTACGGCACCGGCTCCCCCGCCGCGCTCTACGCCGCCGGGGCCGCGGTGGTCTGGGGCGGCGCGCTGGCCGGCGGCTTGGTCCTGCGCGACGCCGAGGTCCGCCACCGCGTGGACGTCCTCGAACTCAGGTCCGCCGAACGGCTCCGGCTGGCCCGCGAGCTGCACGACCTCGTCGCCCACCAGATCACCGGCATCGTCGTGCGCGTCCAGGCCGCGCACCGCGTCGCCGAGCGCACCGGCGGCGACACCGCGACCTTCGCCGAGCTCGAAACCGCGGGCGCGACCGCCCTTTCCGCGATGCGGCGGCTCGTCGGCGCGCTGCGGACCGGGGACGAAGACCTCTTCGTGCCGCCCGCCGACCTCGCCACCGCCGTGGACCGCGCGGTTCCCGACGACGACCGGATCCACCTCGACGTCAGCCCGGATCTCGCCACCCTGGCCGTCGCGCCGGAGGTCGTCACCACCGCGCACCGGCTGCTGACCGAGTCCCTCACGAACGTCCGCCGGCACGCGCCCGACGCCGTCGAGGTCCGGGTGCTCGTGCACCACGAACCCCGTGGCGAGCTGCGCGTCGAGGTGATCAACGACGGCGCCGCCCGGCCCGCCCGCCGGGGCGGTTACGGCCTGCTCGGGATGGCGGAGCGGGTCGCGGCGGTGGGCGGTACGGTGCAGGCGGGACCGGCGGAAGGCCGGCGCTGGCGCGTCGTCGCCCGGCTGCCGCTCGAACCCGGCTGAGGCGAGGGGAGACCGGGTTGCCGACGCGAGTGCTGATCGCCGACGACCAGGCGATGGTCCGCGCGGGGTTCCGGCTGATCCTCGAAGGTGAGCCGGACATCGAGGTCGTCGGCGAGGCCGCCGACGGCGACCAGGCGGTGCGGCTGGCCCGCGAACTGCGGCCCGACGTCACGCTCATGGACATCCGGATGCCCGGCGTCGACGGGCTGCGCGCCACGGAACTGCTGGCCGGCGCGGGAGTCCCGGACCCGCTGCACGTCGTGATGGTCACGACGTTCGGGCTGGACGAGAACGTGCACGCGGCCCTGCGCGCCGGCGCCTGCGGGTTCCTGCTCAAGGACGCCGGGCCGAACCTGCTGATCGAAGCCGTGCACGCGGCCGCCCACGGCGAAGCCCTCGTCTCCCCCGCGATCACCACGCGGCTGCTGGCGCACTTCACGCGCGGCGGTTCCGCGCACGCCACCGAGCCCGCGAACCCGCTCACCCCCCGGGAGCTGGACGTCGTGAAAGCCGTGGCGCGCGGCGAGACGAACGACGAGATCTGCCGCTCACTGGTGGTTTCGCTGCCGACGGTCAAGACCCACATCGGCGCGGTCAAGCGCAAGCTGAGCGCCCGCAACCGCACCGAGATCGCCATCTGGGCTTGGGAAAGCGGCCTGATCCGCTGACTCTTCGATCGGACGCCGCGGCACGCGCACGACGACCGTGCGCGCCACGACGTCGCCGAACCGCTGCCGTCGGCGCGTCACGAGCATCACCACGATCCCCGCGAGTCCCCACGCGAAGCCGTCGACGAGCATCAGCAGGTCGCGGACGACGAACGCGCCCAGCGACGGATGCGTACCTTCGAGAGTTTCGATGCGCAGGCGCAGCCAGCGCATCGCCGGAGTCTGGCCGCCGTGCCGGTAGGGCCACCACACGTTGACGAACACGAGGCCGAGGAAGTCCAGCGCCAGCATCGTGTAGAGGACGACTTCGAGGAACGTCAACAGCGCCAGGCCGTGGGGGTGGAACAGCCAGACCACCGCGATCGCGAGCAGCAGCATGGGCACGAAGACGAGCATCTCGTCCAGCACGAACTGCACCAGGCGGCGCCCGACGACGCCGAGTCCCGGACGGGTCATGAGCCCATGATCTCGGTCCCGGCGCACGGGCGCGCGCTGAGCCGTCTCATACCCGGGACCGAGGCGCGGGCACCGACTTCGTCCTCCGGGCTGATCACCACCCGCCGCGGCCGGGCCAGGCTCGGGCGCACCCCACCCGGCGACGGAAGGACCCCCGGTGCGCATCTCCCGGACAGGACTGGCGGCCGCGACGGCCGCTCTCTTCGCGGCGGCGGTACCCGCCGCGGCCGCGGACCCGCTCACGCCGTACTCGACCCAGCAGCTCCAGTGGGGCGACTGCCCGTTCAAGCCGGCCGCGGACGACGCTCCCACGCAGTGCGCGCTCGTAACCGTGCCGCGGGACTGGGCTAACCCAGCCGCGGGCACCGACCTGCGGGTGTCGATCAGCCGCGCCGCCGCGACCGGCGAGCGGCAGGGCGCGCTCCTGCTCAACCCGGGCGGGCCGGGCGGCCAGGGCACGCCGCTGGCCGGGACGCTCGCCGCCCTCGAGCCGTCGGTGCACCAGCTCTACGACTTCGTCGGCATGGACCCGCGCGGCACGGGCCACGCGGGCACCGACGACAAGGGCTTCCAGTGCCAGATCCCGGTCGGCCGCCTGCCGCAGGGAATCCTCGACGCCCGCGACCGCTCGACGGCGAGCGTCGCCGCGCACCAGCAGGTCCCGCGGGCCACCGCCGAGGCGTGCCAGAGCGACGCCGTCGCGCCGTACATCACGACGTGGCAGACCGCGCACGACATGGACCTGATCCGCGCGCTGCTGGGCGACGAGAAGCTCAACTACCTCGGCTATTCGTACGGCACGTGGCTCGGCGCCAAGTACGCGTCGCTGTTCCCCGAGCACACCGGCAAGACGGTGCTGGACTCCAGCGTGAACTTCGAAGGCCGGCTGCAGGCCGACTTCGAGGCGTTCCCGGTGATCGACCAGCGGCAGTTCGACGACGTCTACGTGCCGTGGCTGGCCCGCAACTTCGCCGAGCAGTTCGGCGGGACGGCCGCGGAGGTCAAGGCGAAGTGGGAGCGGGTCCGCGCCTACTACGGCGGTCACGGTGTCTCCCCCGACACGTTCGACGGCATCTTCGTCGGCAACGGCAGCGAGCTCCAGTGGCTGCTCGGCGCGCTGGTCTTCCTCCAGGGCGCGGCCGCGCTCGACGGGACGTCCGCCACTCCCCCGGCGAAGCTGGCGGACTCGATGGATGCCGTGTCGCGCAAGGCGTTCGGCGTCCCCGCCGCGTCCCTGACGCCGGACCGGGTGGCTGCCGCCGCGCCGGACTACACCCAGCGTCCCGGCACCCGGTACGCCGTCGCGTGCGGTGACCAACCCACGCGCTCGGCGTCCTGGTACGAGCGGCTCAGCGACCGGCAAGGCCCGCGGTACCCGCTGTTCGGCTGGGCCTACGGTCTCGGCGAAACCTGCGGCTTCTGGTCCGACAAGCCGCAGCACGACCTGCCGGACGTGCCTGCTTCGGTGGCGGCGAACATCCTGGTGGTACAGGGAGAATTCGACCCGCAGACGGGGTACGAGCAGGCTTCCGCGGCGGTGCGGTCGGCCGGTGTCCCGCTGGTGTCGGTGGACGATTCGCCGTTCCACGGCCAGTACGCGCTGGCGGGCAACCCCTGCGTCGACGGACTCGTGAACGTGTTCCTCACCAAGAACTCCCGGCCCCGCAGCACGACGTGCCCGGGGGTCCCGCTGATCGGCGAGGACCAGGTGTACCCGGTCGCCGGGCCGGTGCGGAGCGCTCCGGCGTCCGTCCCGACGCGACTGGCCGGCGGGGATGCGCGCACGCGGGTCCGGGACGAGGTCAGTGCGATGAACCGCTGACGGTTCGCCCGGTCGCCGGGACCAGGAACGGCCCGCCGCGAGGCCCCTCGCGGAACAGGACGCTCAGGTTCGCGCCGGTCCCGGCGACCCAGGCCGGCCGGCGCGGCCGGTCGCTCAGCGCGGCGACCCCGAAGGCCTGGGCGCCCCGGGCCGTGACGGTGGTGCCGTCGTCGTAGCGGATCTCGAGGTCCGGTGCATGGTGGCCCTTCGCGGCGAGGTTCCGGTCCGGGACAACGGTGACGACGGCGGGGCGCCATCCGGTGCGGCGGGCGTCGCCCCGCCGCCGCGCCCACCGGATCCGGCGCAGGACGGCGACCGGCAGCGTCACCCCGCCGGTGAAGAGCAGGAGTCCGCCGAGGGCGCTCACGACCGCGTTCTCGTTCGGTTCGTCGACCGTGCGGACCCGGTCCGGGCGAACCGCGTCCGTGACGACGGTGACGTGGTCGCCGGTTCGGTAGCGGCGTCCCGAGGTCACTTCGACCCGCGCTTCCCGGGGCGACCCGGCGAGTGCGTAGCGGATGGTGAGCACGTACGTTTTCCGAACCGAGTGAACGGACACCACGGAACCGTCCCCCCGCACGCCGGTGCGCAGCAGTTCGTCCGCGGCCCGGTCCAGCAGGATCGAGAGCGCGATGCTTCCGCCGAACACCGCGAGGGCGACCACCAGCACGAGCGTCCAGCGCAGGCCGCCGGCCCGGAGGCGGCGCAGCCCGATTTCCCCCATGGACCGATCGTAGGCCGGTCGTCCGGAATCTCCGTACCGCTTCTCCGTACTTGCCCCGACGTGCCCGCGCCGCGACCGGGTGATCGTGGCCCGCATGACGAAACAGCTTCAGGTGACCGAGCGGCGCAGGCTCACCGCCATCCGGGCGGCTCGGTTGTTCGACGGTGTGGGCTCGGCGTTCGTGGCCGACCCGCTGGTGGTGCTCGACGGCGCCACGATCCTGGGCGTCGAGTCCGGGGGAACCGCGCCCGAAGGGGCCGACGTCGTGGATCTCGCCGGGGCGACGTTGCTGCCCGGGCTCATCGACACGCACGTCCACCTCGCCTTCGATGCCAGTACCGAGCCCGTCGCCCGGCTCGCGGCGCGGGACGACGAGCAGGCGCTGGCGGCGATGGCCGAGGCCGGGCGGGCGTCGCTGCGGGCCGGGGTCACCACCGTGCGGGACCTCGGGGACCGCGGCTATCTCTCGCTGTCCCTCAAGGACCGCGCGGACCAGCCGGCGCTCGTCGCCGCCGGGCCGCCGATCACCAGTCCCGGCGGGCACTGCCACTTCCTCGGCGGCGTCGCGGACGCGAGCGAGGCCGGCGTGCGGGCCGCCGTGCGCGAGCACGTCGAACGCGGGACCGACGTCGTCAAGATCATGGCCAGCGGCGGGACGATGACACCGGGGACTCGGCAGGAGTGCGCGCAGTTCGACCGGGACGTCCTGCGTGCCGCCGTCGACGAGGCGCACCGGCACGGGCTGCCGGTCACCGCGCACGCGCACGGCACCTCGGCCATCGCCGACGCCCTCGCCGCCGGCGTGGACGGCATGGAGCACGTGACGTTCTGGTCCGCCACCGGCGTCGACCACTCCGAGGAGCTCCTGCGCGCCGTCGTGGACCAGGGCGTGGCCGTCGGGGCGACGGTCGGCATGGTGCCGGTCGAAGGCCTGGCGCCGCCCGAGGAGATCGCCCGGCGCATGCCCGGGGTCGTCGCGAACTACCGGCGGCTCGTCGAGCTCGGCGCGCGGGTCGTCGCGGGCACCGACGCCGGGATCGCGCCGGTGAAGCCGCACGGCGTGCTGCCGTGGGCGCCGCTGATGCTGCGCCAGGTCGGCCTGTCGCCGGCCGACACGCTGCGGGCGATCACCTCGGTCGCGGCGGGTGTGTGCGGGCTCGCGCACCGCAAGGGCCGCGTCGCGCCGGGGTTCGACGCCGACCTGCTGGCCGTCGACGGCGATCCGCTGGCCGACCCGCGGGCGCTGCTCCGGGTCCGTGCGGTGTGCGCGCGAGGGCGGTGGATCGCGTGAAGAAGTTCCTGAAAGCCCTGGTCGCCGGCCTGGCCCGAGCCACGTGGTTCCCGGCGCCGATCCGGCCGGCCGGGCCGAAGTCCCGGTGGCCCGGCGAGCCGCGCTGAACCGCGCCCGATGAGCGCGAGCGCCGTATCGTACGAGCTCATGGAGCGGGGCTTCGTCGGCCGGACCGGCGAGCTGGACCTGCTGCGCGCCCGCCTCGAGGAGGCGCGGGCCGGGCGCGGCGGGCTCGTGCTCGTCGTCGGCGAGCCGGGCATCGGCAAGACGAGCCTGGCCCGCGAGCTGGCCTCGCACGCCGAGCGGGCGGGCGTCCCGGTCGGCTGGGGACGCGCGAGCGACGACGAAGGCAGCCCGCCCTACTGGGTCTTCCGGCAGCTCGCCCGCTCGCTGGACCGGCCGTTCCCGACCGGGGACACCGGCGGCTCGGCGGAAGCGCGGTTCGCCGCCTTCGAAGCCTTCGCCGACCGCCTGCGCGAAGCGGCCGCGCCGCACGGCCTGCTCGCGGTGCTCGACGACGTGCAGTGGGCGGACGCGGCGTCGCTCGCGCTGCTCGTCCACCTGGCGCGTGACCTCGACCGGGCGCCGGTGCTGCTCGTCGTGACCTACCGCGACACCGAGGCGACCGGCCGAGCCGCTCTCACCGCGGCCCTGGCTGCGCTGGCCCGCGAGCCGGTCCTGACCCGGATCCGGCTCGCCGGGCTGACCGAGGCCGAAGTCGTCGAGCAGCTCGGCCGAGGTGGCGTCGCCCCCGAAATCGCGACGCTGGTCAGCCGCCGGTCGGGCGGCAACCCGTTCTTCGTGACGGAGCTGGCCCGGCTGGCCGGCACGGCCGGGGACGCGCTGCCGGACGGCGTCGTGGACACCGTCCGGGCGCGGCTGGCCCGGCTGGGCGAGCCGTGCCGCCGGCTCGTCGCGACCGCGGCCGTGCTCGGCCGCGACGTCGACGCGGCCGCGCTCGCCGACGTCCTCGAGCGGCCGGCGGCCGACGTCCTGGCCGACCTCGACGAGGCCGCGGAAGCCGGCATCGTCACGGCGGGCAGCTTCAAGCACGACCTGATCCGGGAGTCCGCGGCGGCCGGGCTGCCGACGGCGGCACGGCTGGCCGCGCACACCCGGATGGCGGCGTGGCTAGAACGGCGGGACCCGGCCCGGACCTCGGAAATCGCCCACCACTGGCTGGAGTCGCTGCCCGTCGGCGACGCGGCGAGCGCCGCGCGGTGGGCCGAGCGGGCCGGCGACCAGGCGCTGGCCCAGCTCGCCTGGGAACGGGCGGCCGAGCTCTACCGGCGCGCGCTCGAAGCGGCACCCGCGCCGGCCGCCGACCGGGCGCGGCTGCGGCTCCGGGAAGGGATCGCCCACCTGCGCGGTGGCGAGATCGAGCGCGGCTCCCGGGCCCTCGAAGCCGCCGCCGACGCGGCCCGGGAAGCCGGTGACCCGGCCGTGCTGGGTGAGACGGCGCTGGCCATGGAAGGCCTGTCGGACCCGTGGGGCAGCTTCAACGGCGCCAAGATCGCGCGCGAAGCCCTGGCCGGTTTGCCGCCCGGGGACAACCCGTTGCGCGCCCGGCTGCTCGCGCTGCAGGCGGGGGAAGCGGGATTCCTCGGCGGCGGCGAAGCCGAGACGGCGTCCGCCGAGGCGCTCGCGATCGCCGAGCGGCTCGGCGACCCGGACGTGCTCTGCTCGGCCTTGCGGGCTCGGCAGATGGTCCGTTCCGCACCCGACGGCGTCCACGAACGGCTCTCCCTCGCCCACCGCATGATCGCCCTCGGCGAAGAGGGCGACGACGCCGACGTGGTGCTGTGGGGCCGGTTGTGGCGGTTCGACGCGCTTCTCATGCTCGGCCGGCTCGGGGAGGCCGAGCAGGAGCTCGGCGCGCTCCGGCTGCTGGCCGAACGGCTCCGCCGTCCGCTCGCGCGGTGGCACCACCTACGCAGCACCGCCACGCTCGCCATCGCGCAAGGGCAGTTCGACAACGCCGTCGAAGCGCTCCAGCAGAGCTTCGCGCTCGTCGCCGACCGGGCGCACATGTCGCTGCAGGGCGTCCCGATCACCGTGCTGGCCTCCATCGCGGGGCTCACCGGCCGGACCAGCCTGGTGACGCCCGCGATGGAGCGCATCTTCGCCGAGAACGCCCCGCCGTTCGTCGGCCTGCTGCACGCCGCGTGGCTGCTGCACGCCGGCGACCGGGACCGGGCGGGCCAGCTGTACCGCCGGGCTTCGATGCCCGAGCGGACGCCGGTGCCCGCGACGCTGCCCGTGGCCGCCGTCGCCGTGGAGCTGGGCGCGGAATTCGGGTCGCCGGAAGCCGTCGAGCGGGCGGCGGCGCTCCTACGCCCGCACGCCGAGCTGTTCGTGACCGGCGGCGCGGGCTCGATCCTGGTCACCGGCTCGGTCCGCCGCTACCTCGGGCTCGCGGCGGCGTCCGCCGGCCGGCTCGACGAAGCGGTCCGGGAATTCCGGCTCGCCGTCGCGGCCAACGACCGGGCCGGCACGCCGCCCTACGCCGCGCTGGCCCGCTTCGGGCTGGCCAAGGTGCTGGCGCGACGCGCTCGTCCGGGCGACGTCGACGAAGCTCTTGCTCTCACCGCTTCCGTGTCGGCCGCGGCCGATCGGCTCGGCATGGCCCCGCTCCACCGGGAGGCCGAGGAGCTGGCGGCCGCGCTGCGCGGGGACACCCCGGGCCCGCTGACCCGCCGGGAACGGGAGGTCGCCGCCCACGTGGCCGACGGCCTGACGAACAAGCAGATCTCCAGCCTGCTGCACATTTCCGAGCGGACGGCGGAAAGCCACGTGCAGCACATCCTCACCAAGCTCGGCTTCACGAACCGCGCGCAGATCGCGACCTGGGTGACGGCGAACGGGTCAGCGCGGGACCAGCGACAGCACACCGTCGAGTAGTTCGGGTCCTTCGAGCAGCACGGGGTCGTTGTGGTCGGCGTCCGGGACCTCGACGAGCCGCGCCGACGCCGCCGCGGCCACCGCCCGGCTCTGGGCCGGCGGGACGACCGAGTCCCGGCCGCCCAGGACCACCACGGTGGGGACGCGCAGGCGGGCGACCTCGTCCCGGACCGGGAAGCGGTCGCGCAGCAGCAGCCGCACCGGCAGATACGGGTAGATCTCGGCGCCGACGGAGGCGAGATCCACGAACGGCGACCGCAGGAGCAGCCCGGCCGGCGGGTGCTCGAGGGCGAGTTCGGCGACCACGGCGCAGCCGAGGCTTTCGCCGTAGAAGAGGATCCGCTCCGGCGGCACCCGGCGGTCTTCGACGAGGAAGCGGTAGGCCGCGCGGACGTCGAGGGCCAGGCCGGCCTCGTCGGGGTCGCCCGCGTTACCGCCGTAGCCCCGGTAGTCGAACATCAGCACGGCCAGCCCTGCCTGCGCGAGCTTCGCGGCCAGCGGCGCCCGGCCGGCCCGGTTGCCGCCGTTGCCGTTGGTCACCAGGACGGTCGCCTTCGAGGGCTGTCCGGCGGGCTGGACGAACCAGCCGCCCAGCTCCAGGCCGTCGGCGGTGCGGAGCCGGATGTCCGCGGCCCCGGGCAGCACGACTCCGGCGGCGGGCGGCGGCGTGGTGTCCGGCAGGTAGATCAGGCGGCGCTGGAAGATCCACACGAGCGCGAGGACCAGGACGACGACCAGCACCAGCCCGAGGAGCACCCGCACGACCACGGTCCTAGTCAAGCGCACCCACCCGGGGAAACAACGACGCGGCCCGGACGTTGTACCACTCGATGACCATCCTTCGATTCTGCGTCCTCGGCGACTCCTTGGCGGCTGGCGTCGGCAGCACCCACTCCCAAGACACGCTCGGGCAGCGGCTCGCCCGGCAGCTGCGTGCGGCGGGCCACGTCGTGGACCTGCACGGTTTCGGCGTGCCCGGCGCCCGGTCCGCCGACCTGGAACGCCAGGTCGGCGTCGCGCTCCGCACGGGCGTGGACCTGGCGCTGATCGTGATCGGTGCGAACGACCTCGCGGGGCTGGTCCCGCCGGCGGTCGCCGCCGGGCAGCTGCACGACGCGGTGGCCCGGCTGGTCCGCGCCGGCGCGCGCGTCGTCGTGGTCCCGGCGCCCGATCTGGGGATCGTGTCGCGGGTGCCGGGGGCGTACCGGCACCTGGTCTCCGCGGCGAGCGGTCAGTACGCGCAGGCGCAGACCGAGGCGGCCATCCGGGCGGGCGGCGCCGTGGCGGCTCCCGGGCCCCAGCTCACCGCCCGCTTCGCGGCCGAGCCCTCGCTGTTCTCGGCGGACCGGTTCCACCCGTCGTCCGCCGGGTACGGGGTGATCGCGGACGCCTTGGCGCCCCACGTGCTGGCCGTGGCGGCCGACCTCGCCGCGTAACCTCGCGCTCATGAGCACGCTCCCGGCCATCCCGGTCCTCGTCCGCACCTGGTTCGGCGACGACGCCGCCTGGGCCGCCCTGGCCGAGGAGGTCCGGACGCCCAGCGAAGACGGCTTCCTGGCCAACGTGACGCCGGTGGACGACCCGGCGTTCGAAGACCTGGGCGTGGCAGCGTTGCGGGCGAAGCAAACGGCCGGGCCGATCGTCTCCTTCCTCGCCGACGAGAAGACCCTGACCGAGGCCGAGCGCCCCATCCTGGCCGTGTGGGTGCTTCCGCGCCGGGACGGCGACAAGCGCGACCTCGAGCCGTTCCGGGTGGTGCCCGCCGCGCTGTGGAGCGTGGAGAACAACATCAACCTGGCGAACATGGACTGGGCGGACTTCACCGGCTCGGCCGGCGCGGACGGCGTCTTCCGCGGGTTCTGACGTCAGTACACCGAGCGCAGCAGCTCGGCCACCTGCGCCTCCGACGGCAACCGCGGCGCGTTCCGGGTGACGGCGTCGGCCACCGCGGCCGCCGCGATCACCGGGATGTCGCCGCGGGTCACGCCGAGTTCGCGCAGCGGGCGCCTGATCTCGATCGTCCCCGCGATCTCCCGGACCGCCGCGATCGCCGCGCCCGGCCGGTCCGATGTCGGCGGCAGGTGCAGCGCGCGGGCTGTCGCTTCGTACGCCGAAGCCGCGGCCGGAGCGCTGAACACCAGCACCTCCTCCAGCACCGCCGCCAGCGCGACGCCGTGCGAAGTGCCCGTGTGCGCGGTCAGCGCGTGCCCGATGCCGTGGACCAGCCCGAGCCCGGAGAGTGTCAGCGCGTGCCCGGCCAGGTGCGCGCCGAGCATCAGCCCGGACCGCGCCTCCAGGTCGCCGCCGTCGCGGTAGGCCACCGGGAGCCAGCGCCCGACCAGGCTCACCGCCTGCGTCGCGTAGGCCGCGGAAAGCGGCGTCGACCCGCGTGACGCCAGGGACTCGATGCCGTGGACCAGGGCGTCCAGCCCGGTGGCGGCCGTGACGCGGGCGGGCAGGCCGAGCGTCAGTTCCGGGTCCAGGACGGCGATCCGCGGTTTCACCGACGAGTGTCCGATGTAGACCTTCCGGCGGGCGCACCGGTCTTCGGTGACGCCGAACCCGTTGGTCTCGGCGCCGGTGCCGGCCGTGGTCGGCACCGCGATCAGGGGCAAGCCGTCGTCCGCGTCCCACAGCCGGTCCGCGTCGGCGGCGGCCGCGCCCGGGTTGCCGGCGAGCAGGGAGATGCTTTTCGCCGCGTCCAGGGCCGATCCGCCGCCGAGCGCGAGCACGACGGCAACGCCGAACTCGCGCAGGCGGGCGGCCCCGCGGTCGAGCTCCGCCGTCGATGGGTTCGGGCCGACGTCCTCGTGGACGGCGTGCTCGATCCCTGCGGCGGCCAGGATCTTCTCGACGCGCCCGACGATCCCGGTGGCCCGCAGGCCGCGGTCGGTGACCACGAAAACCCTGGTGTGGCCCAGGGAATCGATGAAACGGGGCAGCTCGGCCACAACACCGGGCCCGTATTCGGTGCGGCCGGTGGGTCCCGGTTCGCCCCCGTGGTGGGTCAGATCCGCCATCGCCGCACCGCCTCTTCGTCGAGTTCGATGCCCAGGCCGGGCCGCCGCGGGACCTCCAGCTCGCCGGCCGCGGTGATCATCACGGGCTCGGCCAGCATGAAGTCGCGGCGTTCGGGCGTCCAGCCGGGCGGGTCCCACGGGAACTCGAAGTACGGGCCGCCGCCGACGCCGGCCGAGACGTGCAGGTTGGCCAGCACGCCGATGCCGTTGGTCCAGCTGTGCGGGGTGAACGCGCGGTGCTTGAGCTGCGCGAGCTCGGCCACGGTCCGGGCGCGGTGCAGGCCGACGGCGAGCACGACGTCCGGCTGGTAGACGTCGAGGACGTCTTCTTCGAGGTAGCGCAGGAGCTCCGGCACCGAGTGCTGCATCTCCCCCGCCGCGATCCGCACGCCGGGGTTCTCCGCGCGGAGCGTCTTGAAGCCGTCGAGATCGGGGTAGGGCAAAGGTTCCTCGACCCAGAAGACGTCCAGCTCGGCCAGCCGGCGCACCAGCTTGCGGGTCTTGGCCAGGTCGGACGCGGCGCTCGTGTCGCCCGCCATCCGCCAGGACTGGTTGAGGTCCACCATGATCTCGAAGTCCGGGCCGAGTGCCTCGCGGACGGCTCTTACGGTGGCGACACCGTCGTTCACGTGGTCGCGGTCGATGCGGATCTTCATGGCGCGAAACCCGGCTTCCCGGGCGCGCAGGGCCGTTTCGACCCGCTCCTCCGGCGGTTTCAGCTCGGCGGAGGAGGCGTACGCGCGCAGCGAGCGGGCGGCGTTGCCGAACAGCGTCGCCACCGGCAAGCCCACGACCTGCCCGAAGATGTCCCAGAGGGCGGCTTCGAGGGGCCAGAACCGGCCGCCGTGGAAGTCGGCCGTCTCGATGGCCTTGACGTGCCGGACGATGTCGAGGGGGTCCTCGCCGAGGAACAGGTGCTCGACGGCTTCGAAGCCGGCCATGGTGTCGCCGGAGCCGATGCCGGTGACGCCGTCGTCGGTGTGGACGCGCACGATCGTGGCGTCGAAGTGGCGGCGCGGGTCCGGGTCCCAGGCCGCGTGCAGCGGCGGGTCCAGCTCGAGCCGCAGCCGGTCGAGGGTGATGGCGGTGATCTTCATCGGGTCACCAGTCCGGGCGAGGGGACGCGAAGGTCATGAGTGCTCCCGGTCGGCGGTGGGGTGCGGCGGGATCGACGGTACGAGCGTTCGGAAACAGCGGGCAAGGGACGGCGGGACATCGCAACACGGGTTGCGCCGGCGCCAACCGCGGACGGTCATCGGGGTCCGGAGAAGTGGCCGTTCGCACGGCCGCCACGCACCCGCACCGCCGGTGGTCGCGCGGCAGTGGGCCGCGGCCGCACGACGTCACTCGCCAGGACCGCGCTTGCTACTTTCCCCCCATGGCACTCGCGGACGACACCCGGCACCAGGGGCACGGCCTCCGCCGCGACCTCGACCTGCTGGAAGCGCTCGCCTCGCCCGAAGCGCAGCGCGCGGGCGAACTGGGCGTCGTACGGCTCTCGCAGCTCACCGGGCGGGAGAAGAGCCAGGTCTCGCGGGCGCTCAAGGCGCTCGCCGAAGAGGGCGTCGTCGAGCGCGATCCCGACACGCTCGGGTACCGGCTCGGCTGGCGGTTGTTCTCGCTCGTCGCCCGGACCGTCGAAGACCGCCTCGTCCGGGCCGCCGAGCCGGTGATGCGGGAACTGTCCGCCGAACTCGAAGAGACCAACCACCTCTGCGTCCTGCGCGACCAGGAGGTGCTGACCCTGCTGTCGGTGTCCGGGCACTCCTTCCGCGTGCACGACTGGGAGGGGCGCGGCGTCCCGGCGCAGTGCACGTCGGCGGGGCGCGTCCTGCTGCTCGACGCGTCCCCGGATGACCTGTACATCCGGTTTCCCGCACCGGCGGCGCACCACCCGCTGTCCGAAGTGCACACCTTGCCCGAGCTTTGGGCGAGGATCCAGCAAGCCCGCCGGGACGGCTACGCCCGCGTCCGCGAGGAGTTCGAGGAGGGTCTCGTCGGGGTTTCGGCGCCGATCCGGGACTTCCGCGGCCGGGTCGTCGCCGCGCTGAACGTCTCCGCACCCGCCGCACGGCTCGGCGAGCGCCTCGACGCCGCGGGCCGCGTCACCGCGGAAGCCGCCGCGCGGGTCTCCGCGCACCTCGGCTGGGAGGAGCGCCCGAAACCGCCGCCCACCGCCCGGCTCACCTGAGCGTCCTCCACAGTGGACGGTCGGCCGTCGTTGCCGTGCGGCCTCCCCCTCGAGAGGGGACGGCTCATACCTCGGCGGGAGGTCGCGCCGCGCCGGCCCGGACAGACTCGGCTCATGACCGCACCACTCACCGGCTCGCCCACCGTCCGCGACGGCCGTCGCCCACCGCGGTGGGCCGTCCTCGCCGCCCACGCCGTCCCGCTGGTCACCCTGCCGTCCGGGATCTGGCGGCTCTTCCTCGCCGCCGGCGTCGACCTCGGCCTGCGGCCGTACCACGCGATCGGGTTCGGCGAAGCCTGTTACATCGTCGGGCTGAGCGTCGTGTCCGAAGCGCTGGCCCTGCTCACGCTCGGCCTCGTCCGGCCGTGGGGCGAGCGCGTCCCCCGGTGGATCCCGATGCTCGGCGGCCGCCGGGTCGCGCCGTACGCCGCGATCGTCCCGGCGGTCGCCGGGGCGCTCGCGCTGGCGGTCATCTGGGCGTACGCCTTCCGCGACTTCCCCGGCCTCGGGGCCGTGACGTTCGCCGGTCCGGGCTGGCACGTCCTGCTCGTCGCCTGTTACCTGCCGCTGCTGCTCTGGGCACCGCTGCTGGCCGCCGTCACGTGGGCGTACTGGCGCCGGCGGTGCCACGGCGGGCAGGTGTAGCCGCCGGGCGGATCGGGTACCTCTCCGCGCACATCCTCGGAGGGAGCCGACATGGGTATTCTGATCGGACTGCTGGTGGTCTGGGCCATTCTCGCCGTCCTCGGCATCGTCATCAAGGGCCTCTTCTGGCTGATCATCGTCGGCGCGGTGCTGTTCGTCGCGACCGCGGTGATCGGTTTCGTCAAGCGGGAGGCTCTCGGCCGCCGGCATTGACGGCAAAACCGGCCGACATCACGTTTCAGCGCCGGAAACGGCGATTCGATCAGCGAGTCACCCGAAAGCGTGCTATTCGATCACTATGACCGAATCACCGAACTACCCGAACTATCCCGAATCCGCCGCCGCCGGGCAGCCGGCGGCCGCTCCCGCGCGGCCCTCCACGGTCGAAGGTGCTTTCTGGGCGTTCATCGCGTCGACCGTCATCGGGCTCGTCGGCGGTTTCCTGATCTTCGCCAGCCGTGACTCGATCGCCGACACGTTGCGCAATTCGAACAGACAAAGCGGCGGCAGCCTGACCGACGCGCAGATCGACCAGGCGGTGACCCTGACGATGATCGTCGCGCTCGTGATCGCCGTGATCATCGCCGCGCTCTACCTACTGTTCGCGTTCAAACTGCGGGCCGGCCGGAACTGGGCGCGGATCGTGCTGACGGTGATCACCGCGCTGCAGCTGATTTCGCTGCTGGCGGGGCAGAGCACGATCCTGGGGTACATCAGCGTGGTCGCCGCCGTCGTCGGTGTCGTGCTGTCGTTCATGACGCCGTCGAACGCCTACTTCTCCGCGGGCAAAGTAGTCCGCTAGGACGACCGGACCGGGCCTGCCACACCGTTGGCGGGCCCGGTCAGCCGCCCGCGTGCTCGATCACGAACGCCGTCAGGAAGCCGAGCGTGGCGAGCAGGCCCGTGTACAACTCGGTGCGCTCGAAGGCCTCCGGGATCATCGTGTCGGCGATCATGGCCAGGATCGCCCCCGCGGCCACCGCCGTGATCGCCGCGATCGTGGCGGGCGACGCCGACCGCAGCAGGACGTTCCCCAGCAACGCCGCGGCGCCGCTGGCGAGCGCGATGCCACTCCAGACCCCGAAAACGTAGCCGGGGCCGCGTCCGGCGCTCTTCATGCCCGCCGCGCTGGACAGGCCTTCCGGGACGTTCGAGATGAACACCGCCGCCAGCACGGTGAGCCCGACTCCCCTGCCGCCGAGCAGGGACACGCCGAGCACGACCGACTCGGGTATGCCGTCGAGCAGCGCTCCGACCGCGATGGCCGCGCCACTGCCCGCACTGTCCTGTTCGGACGGTTGCTGCCCGCCGGAACGCTTGCGGTGCCGGGCCCCTCGCCGCGCGAGGACGACGTTGATCGCGACGTACACGACCGCTCCACCCAGGAAACCGCCCGCGGTCGGCCAGAGCCCGCCGGAGCGCTGCGCCTCGTCGACCAGGTCGAAGGCCAGCGCGGAGATGAGCACCCCCGCCCCGAACGCCATGATCCCGGCGACGACGCGCCGCGACACGCGGACCCACCACGCGACCGAGGCGCCCAGCACCAGCGCGATCCCGCCGACGAGACCCCACAGCCCCGCTTCCACCCACTCCGGCACGAAAGCCACCTTTCGCCGACGTCATGATCCCCCGGTGGGCTACCCACCGCGCCGCCGGTTCAGTCCGCGGGAATCACGCGCGCTCGGCTGACCGGATCCGGTCAGCGGCCGTCCCAGGGGCGGCCGGCCAGCAGGTTCGTCACCCAGCGCAGCGCGGTCTCGCAGAGCGCCGCTTCGGCGCCGCGCCGATGGGCGACCACGTCGTCGTCGCACCAGAGCATCAACGCCGTCGAGCCGCCCGCCGTCGGGGTCAGCCCGACCACCCAGCGCCGGCCGCCCAGGGCGAGGACGCGCTCGGCCGTGCTCCAGCGCCCGCGCGAGCCGGTCACCGTCCACGCCGACATCCGGGCGAGCTCCGCGACCGTCCTCGCGCCGCCTTCATTCCGGCCGTTCATGCCGCAACTGTCGCACGGCAGGACCGCCCGGGGCGGGAACACCGGGCCGGTGCTACCGGCCGGTCGAGCCGTCGATCAGCTCGCGCAGGATGTCGGCGTGGCCGGCGTGGCGGCCGGTTTCCTCGATCATGTGGACCAGGGCCCAGCGCATCGACGGCGGCGTGCCGGTGGGACGGGCCACCGGCTCGGTCAGGTCGGTGCACGCGTCGATGACCGCGTTGGCCTCCTCGACGGCGGCGCGGTAGCCCGCCAGGAGCGAGGCGGCCGTCTCCCGCGGACGCGGCCGGAACGTGCCGGGCCAGTCGGTCGTGCGCTCGCCGAGGAACGTGAAGCGCTCGACGTGGGTCAGGTGCCGCACGAGGCCCAGCAGCGACGTGCCCGACGGCACGCCGGGCGTCCGGACCTGCGGTTCCGGGACACCCTCGGCCTTGGCGGCCACCGCGGCGCGCAGCTGGTCGAGGAAGCCGCGCAGCACGTCCTTCTCGCCGGGGCCGGTCCGCGGGGGCGGGGTGTCGCGCCGGCGGGGCGTGGCGGTCATCGGGCGCGGCGGATCAGCAGCAGGTGGTCGACGACGTCGGCGACCTGGCCGCCGGGCCCGGTGGCGCGGCGGGACAGCGCGTCGGCGCGCTCGACGGTCCATTCCCCGGGGTCGAGTTCCAGCGATCGACCCACCTCGTGCGCGGCGGGGAACCGCGCGTCCTGGTCCCACGACCACGGCGCGACGGATCCGTGGTCGACGACCAGCAGCCGGCCACCCGGGGACAACGCTTCCGCGGCCCGCCGCAGGACCCGAGCACGCGGCAGGGCGAACGGCGTGTGCAGGTAGTGCGCCGAGACGAGGTCGAACCGGCCCGAGGGGAAGGTCTCGGCCAGGTCGCGGCGCTCGGCGGTGACCCGGTCGCCGAGCCCGAGTTCCCGGGCCAGGCCGGCGAGGCGGGCGATCGCGATGCCGGAGACGTCGGCCGCGGTCACGCGCCAACCGCGGCGGGCGAGCCACAGCGTGTCGCCGCCGGCGCCGCTCCCCAGGTCGAGCGCCGTCCCGGGGTCCAGATCCGTCACGACCTCGGTGAGCCGGACGTTCGCACGGGGATCGGCTCGCGGCGTCGCATAGTGGGCGTCCCAGAACTCGGTGGTGGTCATGGGACCCACCGTGCTCCGGCCGTGCCGAGGTGGCACGGTTTCTTGCGGTTTCGGCAAGATGGCCGGGTGACCGACGACTTCGAGGACGTCCTGCACGCCGTCGGCCCGCGGCTGCGGGCCCTGCGCCGCGCCCGCGGCCTCACACTGGCCGAAGTGGCCGTGACCACCGGGGTGTCGGAGAGCACGCTGTCCCGGCTGGAGAGCGGGCAGCGGCGGGCCAGCCTGGAGCTGCTCCTGCCGCTGGCCCGCGCCTACCGCGTCCCGCTCGACGACCTCGTCGGCGCGCCGCGCACCGGCGACCCGCGTGTCCACCTCACGCCGATCCACCGCCACGGCATGACGTTCGTGCCGCTGTCGCGGCGGCCGGGCGGCATGCAGGCGTACAAGATGCTGATCCCCGGCAGCGACCACCCGCTCGAACCGGACCACCAGACCCACGATGGCCACGAGTGGCTCTACGTGCTCCACGGACACCTGCGGCTGGTCCTCGGCGAGCACGACCTGGTGCTGCCCGCGGGCGAGGCCGCGGAGTTCGACACGACTCTCCCCCACTGGCTGGGGAGCGCCGACGGGAAGGCCGTCGAGCTGCTCATCCTCTTCGGGCAGCACGGCGAACGGGCCCACCTGCGCGCCCGCGCAGCCCGTGACTGAGCGGGTGTCCGGACCGTGTCAGCCCGGTGTCAGGTGTCCCGGCGAACGTGATCACAACGCACCACCGGGCCACACACAAGGGGAACCGCCATGACCGTCTTCACCACGCCGCAGCCGATCACCGCCACGCTGACCACCGCCGGCGCCCACGTGCGGATCGCCGCGAGCGACCGGCCGGACACGGTCGTGCGGGTCGAACCCGTGAACGGCGCGAGCAAGTCCGACGTGAAGGTCGCCGAGCAGACCGAAGTCGCCTTCGCCGCCGGGGAGCTGTCGATCAAGACGAACAAGCCCGGCGCCAAGGGCGGTTCGGTCGCCATCACGATCGAGCTGCCGGCCGGGTCGGCGCTGGTGCTGGAGACGGCCTGGACGGACGTGCACGCCGAGGGCCGGCTCGGCGCCTGCGAGCTGGACGTGGCCTCGGGAGAGGTCCGGCTCGGCCACGTCGGCGCGCTGCGAGGCCGGCTCTCGGCCGGAGAGGTCGCGGTCGGCCACGTCGCCGGGACCGCCGAAGTCGACGGCGGCGCGGCCGGCGTGCGGATCGGCGAGGTCGAGGGCTCGCTGCGGTACGTGGGTTCGACCGGGCAGGTGTGGATCGGCCACGCCCGCTCCGGCGTCGACCTCAACGGGTCCGGCGGCGGCTTCGCCGTCGACCGCGCCGACGGCGATGTCTTCGCCCGCGCGGCGAACTGCCCGATCCGGATCGGGCGCATGACGAGCGGCCGGGCGGACCTGACCAATGCCGCCGGCGGCATCGAAGTCGGTATCGCCGACGGGACCGCCGCGTCGGTGGACGCGTACAGCACGAAGGGCACGGTGCGCAACTCCCTGCCGGAGCACGCGGGCGAGTCGGCGGACCAGGTCGAGATCCTCGCCCGCACGCGCCTCGGCGACATCGTCATCCACCGCGCCTGACGGCTTCGCGCGGCCGGGATCGATTTCCGGGGAATCGTCCGGCGAGCACACTCCCGGCCGCGCGAACTCCCAGGGTTCTCCCAGAACCTCCCAGGGACCGGCCAGGCGGGCGGGCCAGGCTCGCCGCCATGACGACCATCGAGATTCGCGGCCTGACCAAGCGGTACGGCCCCGACACCGTCGTGGACGACCTGTCGTTCACCGTCGAACCCGGGCAGGTCACCGGGTTCCTCGGGCCGAACGGGGCCGGCAAGTCCACGACCATGAAGATGATCCTGGGCCTCGCGGCGCCGACACGGGGGTCGGTCACCGTCGGCGGGCGCCGCTACCGCGACCTTCCCGTGCCGCTGACCGAGGTCGGCGCCCTGCTCGACGCGGGGGCCGTCCACGGTGGCCGGAAGGCCTGCGACCACCTGCTGGCGCTCGCGGTGAGCAACGGGCTCCCCCGGCGCCGGGTCGCCGAGGTGCTCGCCCGGACCGGGCTGGAAGGCGTGGCCGGCAAGCGGGCCGGCGGGTTCTCCCTCGGCATGCGGCAGCGCCTCGGCATCGCGGCGGCGCTGCTCGGCGACCCGCGCGTGCTGATCTTCGACGAGCCGGTGAACGGGCTCGATCCCGAAGGCATCCGGTGGATCCGCGACTTCATGCGCTCCCTGGCCCGCGAGGGCCGGTCCGTGCTGGTGTCCAGCCACCTGATGAGCGAGATGGCGCAGACCGCGGACCACCTGGTCGTCATCGGCCGGGGCCGGCTCGTCGCCGACACCGCCGTCAGCGAACTCGTGCGCGGTGAGGGCACCGTGCTCGTCCGCACGCCCGACCCGGGCTTCGCGCGTCTGCTCGCCACCGCCGGGGCCACCGTGCGCGAAGGGGTCGAGGCCTCGCTCGTCGTCTCCGGCATGACCGGCACGGAGATCGGCAAGCTCGCGGCCTACCACGGCGTCGCGCTCGCCGAGCTGACCCCGCAGCGCGTCTCGCTCGAGGACGCCTTCATGGAGCTGACCAAGGACAGCGTCGAGTACGAGGGAGCCGTCGCATGAGTTTCGCCCATTCCCTCCACGCCGAGTGGATCAAGCTCCGCAGCCTGCGCTCGACCTGGTACACCCTGGCGTGCCTGCTCGTGGTCGGACTCGGCATCACGGCCCTCACCACGAACGCCGCCGGGAGCCAGTACGCCGACGATCCGCGGGCTTGGGATCCCACCGCCTTCAGCCTCAAGTGCTACGTCGTCGCGCAGCTGGTCATCGGGGTGCTGGGCATCCTCGCCGTCACCGGCGAGCACGCGACCGGGCTGATGCGGACGTCCTTGACCGCCACGCCCCGCCGGCACCGGCTGCTGGCGGCGAAGGTGGTCGTGGCCGTCGGCGTCGCCGTGGTGGCGGGCCAGGTCCTGATGTTCGCCGCTTTCCTGCTCTGCCAAACCGTGCTGACCGCGAAGGACGTGCCGCACGCGCGGCTCGGCGATCCCGGCGTGCTCGCGGCCGTGACCGGCGGCGGGCTCTACCTCGCGGCGATCGCGCTGCTCGCGATCGCGCTCGGCACGCTCGTGCGAGCCACCGCGGGCGCGCTGGCCACCCTCGTCGGGATCGTCTTCCTGATGCCCGGCGTCGCGGGCCTCTTCCCGGTGTGGCTGCGCTGGATCTTCCACTACTGGCCGACGCTCGGCCCGGCCGCGGTCCTCACGACGGTCCCCGACCCGGAGTTCCCGCACCCCTGGCTGAACCTGGCCGGGATGTGCCTCGGCGTCGCGGCGGTCCTGGCCGTCGCGTTCGCGGTCTTCCGGCGCCGGGACGTCTGATGCGGGAGGTGGCCCGGGGCCTGGCCGCCGCCGTCGCCGCGCTGTTCGCGATGGCCGGGGTCGCGGCGGCCGGCCTGGCGCTGCTCGGCACCGGCGGCGTCGGGCTCACCGCGGCGGTGGTCGCTTCGGCCGTGGGCGGCCGGGTGGAGGTCGAGGCGATGCCGGCCGGGGTGCTCCCGGTCGCCGTGCGGGGCGAGCTGCACGTCATCCCGCTCGGGCTTTCCCTTGCGGGGGCGATGGTCCTGGGGTGGCTGCTGCTGCGCCGCCGTGACGACGGGCTGCTCGTCCGCGGCGCCGCGGCGGCAGTGGCCTTTCCCGCAGCACTGACCGCGATCGCGTTGCTCGCCAAGGGAAAGCCGCCGCTCCCGGAGGGTATCGGCGGGGGCTGCGTTTCGGCCGGGCCGCGGCTGCCCTGGTCCGGTCACTTGGACGCCGGATTCTCCGTGGCCGTCGGGCCGGCGGTGCTCGGCGGCGTGGTCTGGGCGCTCGTGGTCGTCGGCGTGTGCTGGCTCGTCGCGCGGTTTCCCTTTGTCGCGAAGGGTTTCCGCGCTGCGCGGTGGCCGTCGGCCGGGCTCGTGGTCGTGTGCCTGGCCGCCGCTTGGACGTTCGGCGGCGCCCCGGCGGCCGGAGGTGTCCTGCTCGTCCTCCCCCAGCTGGTGTCCGGTGCGGTACTGCTGGGTCTCGGCGTGCCGTGGACGGTGGACACCACGGGTGCGCTGTCCTGCGTCCCGGACATCGGGCACTTCACGCCGGGGCTCTGGGTGTCCGGCGCGCTCCTGCTGGGCTGCGGCATCGCAGTCGCCGTTCGCCGTCGCCCACTGCGCCGAGCGGCGGCGGCCGGTGCGGTGGTGGGTGGCGTATCGACCGTCATGACGCTGCTGTCGCACGTTTCGCTCGACGTCGCCGTGACCGCGTTCGGCTTCTCGGTCCCGGTGCTGGACGCGCGGCTCACGGCGAACCCGCTGCTCGCCCTCCTGGCCGGCGCGCTGGCCGGGTTCGCGGGCTGCCTGCTCGTCGACGCGATCTCCGTATCCTCGCGGGCATGGAAGCGATGACGCCTCGCGGCGGCGCCGAGCGGCTGCTCGTGGTGGACGACGAAGCCACCGTCCGCGAGCTGCTTTCCGCCGCGCTCCGGTTCGCCGGTTTCCGGGTGACGTCCGCGGCGACGGCGGGCGAAGCCGTCGCCGCGGCCACCGAAGAGCCGCCCGACCTGGTGCTGCTGGACGTCATGCTGCCGGACATGGACGGCTTCGAAGTCGTCCGGCGGCTGCGCGAGCAGCGCCGGCCGGTGCCCGTCCTGTTCCTCACGGCGCGGGACGGGCAAGCCGACAAGGTCACCGGCCTGTCCCTGGGCGCCGACGACTACGTGACGAAGCCGTTCGACCTGGCGGAGCTGATCGCGCGGATCCGCGCGATCCTCCGCCGGACCGCGGGGCACCCGGCCGACGTGCTGGCGGTGGGCACCCTCACCCTCGACGCCGAAGGCCACCAGGTGACGCGCGCGGGACGGCCCGTGCGCGTGTCCGCCACCGAGTTCCGGTTGCTGCGCTACCTGCTGGAGAACGCCGGCCGCGTGGTGTCCAAGGCGCAGATCCTCGACCGCGTGTGGCGCGACGACTTCGGCGGTGACGCCAGCATCGTCGACACCTACATCTCCTACCTGCGCCGGAAAGTCGACACCGAGGAGCCCAAGCTGATCCACACCGTGCACGGCGTCGGCTACGTGCTGCGGGAGCCCCGGCGGTGAGGCGGCTGTCGCTGCGGGCCCGGCTGCTCCTGCTCACCGCGGGCCTGCTGCTGGCCGGCCTGACCCTCGTCAGCGCGCTGGTCTCCGATCAGCTCGAGCGCTTCCAGCTCGACCGGCTCGACGGCCAGCTGCGCTCGATGACCGAGCTCATCTCCCTCGCCGCGGGCCCGCCGCCGACCGGGCAGCCCGCCGTGCGTCCCGACCTCCTCGACCCCGCGCTCGACCTCTTCGGCACGCCGTACTTCCTCTACCTGGATGCCAGTGGCGCGGTGGCCGGCGGCTTGCACTCCTCGCGGGTGGCCGGCCAGGCGCTGCCGCCCCTCGACGCGTTGCGCACCGTCCCGACCGACGGGACCGCCGTCGACCTGCGGGCCGCCGACGGGTCGCAGCGCTGGCGGGCCATCGCGCGGCCCGCCGTCCGCTGGGGCGGGAAGGTGGTTTCGGCCGCGCCGCTCGCCGAGGCCGACGCGACGATCACCCAGCTGCGGGTGAGCAGCCTGGTCACCGGGGCCGGGCTGCTGGTCGTGCTGACCGTGGCCGGCTGGTTCGCCCTCGGCCGGGGCCTGCGCCCGCTGCGCCGGATCGAGCACACCGCGGCCGCGATCGCCGGCGGCGACCTCACCCGGCGCGTGCCGGGCCTGGCGCCGCCCCGGACGGAGATCGGGCACCTCGCGGCGTCGCTCAACACCATGCTCGGCCAGCTGGAGGAGGCCTTCGCCGACCGGGCGGCGTCCGAGGCGCGGATGCGCACGTTCGTAGCGGACGTCAGCCACGAGCTGCGCACGCCGCTGTTCGGCATCAAGGGGTCGACGGAGCTCTACCGGATGGGCGCGCTGCCCGAAGCGTCCGATGTGGACGACGCGATGCGCCGCATCGACCGCGAGGCCACCCGGCTCACGGCGCTGACCGAGGACCTGCTGCTGCTCGCCCAGCTCGACGAGGCACCCGAGGAGCAGCTCGACCGCGCGCCGATGGACCTGCGCACCCTCGCCGGCGACGCCCGCCACGACCTGCGAGCCCTCGACCCGTCCCGCGAGGTCTCCCTGACCGGGCCGGACGGCGCCGGGCTGCCGGGCCCGGCCCCGGTCGACGGGGACGAAGCGCGGCTGCGGCAGGTCGTCACGAACCTGGTCGGCAACGCGGCCGCGCACACCCCGCCGGGCACACCCGTCCGCATCGGCGTCGGCACGGCGGCGGGCCGGGCGGTGCTGGAGGTGGTCGACGAGGGCCCGGGCATGACGGCCGAGCAAGCGGAGAAGGTGTTCAACCGGTTCTACCGGGCCGACCGGTCCCGGACCCGGTCCGGTGGCGCGGACGCGGGTCTGGGGCTCTCGATCGCCCGGTCGTTGGCCCGGGCGCACGGCGGTGACGTCGAGCTGGAGACCGTCCTGGGTGAAGGCGCCCGCTTCCGGCTCGCGGTGCCGCTGCTGGAGTGAGGTCAAAGCACGGAAAGCAGGCCGCCGTCGACGTACAGGAGCTGCCCGTTGACGAACGCGGAGGCGTCGGACGCGAGGAAGATGAGGCCGCCGACGAGGTCTTCGACACGACCCCAGCGACCGGCGGGAGTGCGGCCGCGCACCCAGGCGCTGAACTCCTCGTCGGCGACCAGCGCGGCCGTCAGCTCGGTCTCGAAGTAGCCCGGAGCGAGGCCGTTGACCTGGATGCCCGACGGCCCCAGGTCGGCGCACATCCCCTTGGTCAGGAGCTTCAGCCCGCCTTTGGTCGCGGAGTACGGTGCGATGCCCGGGCGGACGGTTTCGCTCTGCACCGAGCAGATGTTGACGATCTTCCCGCGGCCGCGCGGCCGCATCCGGCGGGCGACCTCGCGGCCGACCAGGAAGGCGCTGCTGAGGTTCGTGTCGAGCAGCCGGTACCAGTCCTCGTCGGAGAACTCGGTGAACGGCGCCCGGTGCTGGACGCCGGTGTTGTTCACCAGGATGTCGAGCGGGCCGGCCCGGTCTTCGACGCGAGCGATGCCCTCGGCGACGGCCGCGGAGCCGGTGACGTCGAACGGTTCGGAAAGAACGGTCCCGATGGCCGACAGCTCCTCCTCGGCGCGACCCAGGGCGGCGCGATCGCGGCCGTTGAGGACGACGACACAGCCCGCTTCGAGAAGCCCGCGCGCCAGCGCGAAGCCGATCCCGCGGCTGGAACCCGTCACGAGCGCGACGCGGCCGGTGATGTCGAAGAGCGGATGACTGGCCACCTCACGGACTTCTCAGCGCCGGAAGTAGCGAAGCGGGTGGGCGACCCAGTAGAAGTTCAGGTCGTAACCCCAGCCGAACGACTTCGGGGTCCAGAGCCGCCGGTCGTCCGGGTTCCAGACGCGGGCCCGGAACCGCTTGGCGGTCGGGCGGCGCCAGTCGTACGGGGCGCCGGCCGCGTGTCCCTGGGGTTCGATCGGCTCTTCGGGTCCCGCCATCGTCATCACCTTCCCTGACCAGGGTGTACCCGCGCGTGATCAGTGGTCAAACGGCGGCCGCCGCCGTACGGTGCCGAGGGTGAGCGGACTGAGTGGGCAGACGGTCGTGCTGATCGGCGGCAGCGCCGGGATCGGCTTCGAGACGGCGCGGCTGGCCCGGGCCGAAGGCGCCGAGGTCGTGCTGACCGGCCGCGATCCCGGCAAGCTTTCGCAGGCGGCGGAGGCGGTGGGTGCCCGCGCCACGGCCGCGTTCGACGCCTCCGACGCGGCCGCGGTGGCGGGCTTCTTCGCGGACCTGACCGGCACGGTCGACCACATCCTGATCACCGCGGGCGGCCCGCACTACGGACCGCTGCTGGAAATGACCGCCGACGACGTGCGCGCGGCGCTCGGCGGCCACATCGCGGTCGCCCTCGAGGTCGCGCGGCACGCGGCGCCGAAGATGCGCCCGGGCGGTTCACTGCTGCTGATGGGTGGCACCGGCGGCCGCCGCATCGGGCACGGGCTCGGCATCGTCTCGGCCGCGACGGCCGCGCTGCCGCCGTTCACCGCGGCCCTCGCGCTGGAGCTGGCGCCGGTGCGCGTCAACCTGATCGCGGCGGGGTTCGTCGACACGCCGCTGTCGGCGACGCTGCTCGGGGACAAGCTCGAGGACCGCCGTGCCGAGCTGCGGTCGACGCTCCCCATCGGCCGCGTGGTGGGGCCGGCGGACGTCGCGGCGCTGGCGGTCCACCTCATGACGAACACGGCGCTCACGGGCGCGACCTACGACATCGACGGCGGTCAGCAGTTCGTCTGGTGACGCGGAACCGGGCCGAGGGCCTCGACCAGCTCCGCCACCCGGTGGTGCGCCTCCAGCGGGTGCCGCAGGCGGCTTTCCGGGTGGATCGTGTAGTGGTTGCGGCGGCCCACGCGCTCGCGCTCGACGTAGCCGTCCGCGATCAGGTCCGCGAGGATCAGCTGCACGCCGCGCTCGGTGATGCCGACGCGCTCGGCGATGTCGTGCAGCTTGTGGTCCGGATCCTCCGCCAGGCACAGCAAGACGTGCGCGTGGTTGCTCAGGAACGTCCACGTGGCCATGCGCGCAGCTTAGCCGTCCACACTTGACAGACGAAGCACAGTTCGTCATTCTGGAGGAGACGGAGGGGAGTACCCGCCCGGTCCGGCATCGTCAATACGGCTGCCCCTGCGCAGACCCGGTGCCGACACCACGTTCGCGTGGTCGGGGAGACCTCCGGTTCGCCACGAACCGGAGGAATCTGCTGTGACCGTCCCCTTCTGGGCCTGGGCCGCCGTGCTGGGCGTCATCCTGCTCATGCTCGCGGTCGACCTGTTCGCCCACCGCAAGGCGCACGTCGTCGGCGTCCGCGAAGCGCTGACGTGGTCCGGCGTGTGGGTCGCGCTGGGCGTCGCGTTCGGCGCCGTCGTGTGGTGGGTCTGGGGCGCGGAGCTCGCGGGCCAGTACTTCGCCGGGTACGTGATCGAGAAGTCCCTGGCCGTCGACAACGTCTTCGTGTTCGCGATCATCTTCGGCTACTTCGCCGTGCCGCGCGAACACCAGCACCGCATCCTGTTCTACGGCGTCATCGGCGCGCTGGTGTTCCGAGCGGTGTTCATCGCCGCCGGGTCGGCACTGCTGGCCAGTTTCGCCTGGATCCTTTACGTCTTCGGCGCTTTCCTCGTCCTGACCGGCATCCGGATGGCGGTGCACCGCTCGGAGTCCGTGGACTACGACCAGAACGTCGTCTTACGGGCCTTCCGCCGGCTCGTCCCGTCGACGGATGTCCACCACGGCAAGAAGTTCCTCGTCCGCGAGGCGGGCCGCTGGGTCGCGACGCCGCTGCTGGCGGTGCTGGTGCTGATCGAGGTCACCGACATCGTCTTCGCGGTCGACTCGATCCCGGCGATCTTCGCGGTGACGCAGGAACCGTTCCTGGTGTTCACGTCGAACGCGTTCGCCATCCTCGGCCTGCGCGCCCTGTACTTCCTGCTCGCGGATCTCATGCACCGGTTCGTCTACCTCAAGATCGGCCTGGCGCTGGTCCTCGTCTGGGTCGGCGTGAAGATGCTCCTGCTGGAGATCTGGAAGATCCCGACGGGACTTTCGCTGGGCGTGGTCGGCCTGATCCTCGCGACGGCGGTCGTCGCCAGCCTGCTCAAGACGCGCACCACTCTCATCGAAGAAGGGAAAGCCCGATGAAACGACTTCCGGCAGCCATCATCGGCGGCAGCCTCGTCCTGGCCCTCACGGGATGCGGCGTGGCGTCCGAAACCGCGGACCAGGTCGGCAACGCCGCCACGACGGTCGGCGTGTGCAGCGATGCGGTGCGGATCGCCACCGCGACCCCGGACCTCGGCGACCCGCAGGCCGCGCTGGATCACGCGCACGCGGCCGGCCGGGAGCTGACGGACCTGGCGGCGCGGGCCGGGAACACGACCGCCGGCGAGGCGATCGACTCCCTGGCCACCACCCTGCGCGAGACCACCGTCGACGACGTCGTCACCGGCCCGGCGGACTGGGTGCAGCGCAAGACCGACCAGGTCACCGCGCTGACCAAGGCGTGCGGCCTCTGACCCGAAACCCGCCCGGTCTCAGAGGACCGCGAGCCGGTCCAAGAGCCGCTCGGCCTGCTTGATCTCCGCGCTGAGCGGGTGGTCCTCCGGGATGTGCGGGAGGCCGCCGTCGGCGAGGCGGAACGCTTCCCGCAGCGGCGTGTCCGGCAGGCGCATCCCGGACAGCCGCAGCGCGCGTACGGCGCCGAGCAGCTCGCACGCCAGCACCGTCCGGTACGCGGCGGTGGCGGCGACCGTGCTGCGGACGGCGTGCGTGGAGAAGCTCGCGTGGTCCTCCAGCCCGCGGGAGATCACGGCCGTGCCGAGGGTGACCGGCGACGCCGCGTGCCGCAGCGTGCCCAGTGCGTCGTGCGCGACGTACTCCAGGATCATGATCCCCGAGCTGCCCGCCGGTCCGTCGGCGAGGAACGGCGGGAGCCCGCTCAAGTCCGGCTCCACGAGGTCGCCGAGGCGCGCGGTGGACAGCTCCGCGACGTGGTGCAACGCCGCGCGCAGCTGGTCGAACGCCAAGGCCACGTGAGCCGTCGAGAACTGGCCGTGGTGATAGGCCTGCTCGGTCTCGACGTCGATCAGCGGGTTCTCCGCGGCGGCGTTGATGTCGATGGCCAGCACGCGTTCGACGGCGGCCGCGGCGTCCAGCGCGGGCGCCTGCACCTGCGGGAACGCGCGCAGCCCGAACGGGTCCTGCAGCCGTCGTCCCTCGGGCAGGTCGTCGGCCGCGGTGAGTAAGCGGCGCATCTCGGCGGCGCAGCGCACGGCGCCGGGGTGTGGGCGCGCGGCGTGGACGCGCTCCGAGTACGCCTCGGCCGAACCGCCTAGCGCGCAGAACGTCAGCGCGGTGACGACGTGGCTCGCGGCGAGCAGCCGGCTCAGGTCGTGCCAGGCCAGCACGGCCTCGCCGAGGGTGGCGGCGTTGCTGGAGATGAACGCGAGCGCGTCGCCGGGGCTGATCGCGACCGGGTCGAGGTCCCCCGCCGCCCACGGCAGCTCCCCCGCCAGCGTCAAGGCGATCTCCGCGAGCTGGGCGAGGTCGCCGGTGCCGATGGCGCCGCGGGAGTGGACGTGCGGGAGCGCGCCGACGCGCAACGCCGTCTGCAGCACCTCCAACAGCCGCGGGTGCACGCCGCTGCCGCCCGCGGCGAGCTGGTTGAGGCGGATGGCCATCACCGCGCGCACGGCGTCGTCGGGCAGCGGCTCGCCGGTCCCGCCGGCGTGGCTGCGCAGCAGGCGCAGGCCGTGGTGGTCGGCCGACTCCGGGTCGACGACGGTGTGCCGGTTGGCGCCGACCCCGGTCGTGCGGCCGTAGACCGCGCGCTTGGCGCCCAGCTCGACGGCCAGCTGATAGCTCGCCTCCGCCCTCTTCACCGCGTCGGCGCCGAGCTCCGTCGACGCGCTGCGCCGGGCCACGCGCACCACGTCGGCGCAGCGGAGCCCGGTCCCGCTGATCTCGATGCGGTTGGCGTCGGTCATCGCCACCTCCCTTGACAAGTTTTCATTCATTCTTAAGGTGACATGAAACTACTCATTCACACAAGGACGGAGATCCGGTGCCCCGGTCGCTGCACGAGCTGCTCACCGCCCACCGGCTGACCCCGGCGCAGCGGCGCATCGCCAGCTACCTCGCTGACCACGCGGCCGAGGCCGTGGCGCTGACCAGCGCCGAGCTCGCCGAGTACGCGCAGGTCAGCCAGCCGTCGGTCACCCGGTTCGTCGCGTTGCTCGGCTTCGACGGCTATGCCGGGTTCCGCCGCTACCTGCGCGAAGCCGCGGCCGAACCCGAGCCGGAGTGCGGCGGCAACAAGTTCCAGGACGCCATCGACGCCGACCTGCGCAACCTCGGCGCGTTGCGGGCCCAGCTGGCCGACGACACCCGGCTGCGCACGCTCGCGGCCGGCCTCATGGAGTCCGTCCCGCTCGTCGTGACGGGCTACCGCGTCTCCGCGGCGCAGGCCGCCTCCTTCGCCTACCTGGCCACGAAGATCCACCCGGACGTCCGGCTGCTGACCGACTCCGGCAGCGTCTTCGGCGACTCCCTGCGCCACGCCCACCGGCGCGGCGCGCGGACGCTGGTCCTGGTCGCGCTCCCCCGCTACCCGCGGGAAAGCGCCGCCGCGCTCGAGCAGGCCCGCGCGCTGGGCCTGCGCACCCTCCTGATCACGGACCGGCCCGTCACGGCGCTCACCCCGCTCGCCGACGACGTGCTGAGCGCGGGCGTCGCGTCGGAGTTCGTGTTCGACTCCCACGCGGCGGTCGTCTCGCTGACCGTGGCGCTGGTCGAGGCGATGGCCGACGCGGCCGGCGCCACGGCCCGGCAACGACTGGAAGGCTTCGAAGACTATGCCGCAGAGCAAGACCTCTTCCTCCCCGAGTGAAAGGGTCACCGCGTTCGACGACGTCCCGCTCAACCGGTTCCACCTCCGCATCACGGCGCTGACGTTCTGCGCCAACTACTCCGACGGCTACGAGCTGGGCATCATCAGCATCGCCCTGCCGGTGATCGCTTCGTCGCTCGGCTTCGGCGCGGTGTGGGAGGGCCTGCTCGGCGCGTCGGCGCTGATCGGGATCTTCCTCGGCAGCGTGCTCGTCGGCTGGGCGGCGGACAAGATCGGCCGCCAGCGACTGTACACTTTGGACTTCCTGCTGATCGCCGTCGCATCGGCCGCGGAGTTCTTCGTCCAGGACCCGGTGCAGCTGTTCGTCCTGCGATTGTTGATCGGCATCGGCATCGGCGCCGACTACGCGCTCGGGCCGACGCTTGTCGCGGAGTTCGTCCCCCGCAAGTACCGCGGCGGGCTATTGGCTTCGCTGACGGTGCTGTGGACGGTCGGCTACGTCGCGGCGTTCTTCCTCGGCAACTACCTGGTCTCCCTGGGCGGCGACTCGTGGCGGTGGCTGCTGGCCACGAGCTGCGTGCCCGCGATCGCCGTGGTGCTGCTGCGCATCGGCGTCCCGGAGTCGCCGCGCTGGCTGCTCACGCAGGGCCGGATCGACCAGGCCCGCGCGGTGGTCCGCCGGCTGCGCGGCGACGAAGCCGCGTTCGACCAGCTGGTGGCCACGCATCGCCCGGAGCGGCGCGCCCGCTACCGCGAGCTGTTCGGCAAGCAGTACCGGCGCGCCACGGCGTTCGGCGCGATCTTCTACAACGCGCAGGTCATCCCGTACTTCGCGATCTACACGTTCCTGCCGCTGGTGCTGCTCAAGATCGGCATCGGCGAGGAGGACACGACCAGCGACGGCATCCTGAACCTGTTCCTGCTGCTGGGCAGCTTCGGCGGCCTGTGGCTGGTGGCGAAGATGACCCGCCGCGGCCTGACGATCTGGTCGTTCGTGGTGCTGATCGTGACGATGGCCCCGATGGCGGTCTGGCCGGACGCCCCGACGGCGCTGCTGTTCCCGCTCTTCCTGGTCTTCACGTTCACCATGTCGGCGGCGGTCAACCTCGACCAGGTCTACCCGCCGGAGCTCTTCCCCACGGACCTGCGCAGCTCAGGCGTGGGGCTGTTGAACGGGCTGAGCCGCGTGGGCTCGGCGATCGGCACGTTCCTGCTGCCGCTGGCCCTGGACGGGATCGGGTTCTCCCCGACGATGCTGATCCTGACGGTGGTCCTCGTGGTGGGGCTCGTCGTGTCGGTGAAGTGGGCGCCGGAGACGAAGAACTCGATGCTGGACTGAAGAAGGGTCTCCCCAGGATCGACCAGGATCGCGCGTCCGAGGTTCGTTGGCGGCGCGGCGCGAGTGCGAACGTCTTGAATGACTCATTCAGGTCTTCGGAGGTCCTGAATGACTCATTCAAGACCTTTGGTCGCGACGACTAGCCGAGCCGGGCCCGGAGCGCCGCCGCGATTTCGCCCGCCGCGGTGAGCTGCTCCGGGGTCAGTGCGTCCACGAACAGCTCGCGGACCGCCGTCAGGTGCGGGACCGTCGCACCCCGGAACGCCGCCGCACCCTCCGGCGTCAGCACCACCTCGGCTCCCCGGTTGTCCGTCCGGCATTCCTCGCGGCGGATCAGGGCGCGCTTCTCCATCCGGCCGAGGTGGTGGGACAGGCGGCTGCGCTCCCAGCCGATGTCGTCGGCGAGCTGCGACGACCGCAGCCGCTGCCCTTCGGCCTCGCTGAGCGCCAGCAGCACCGCGTAGTCCCCCGGCGAGAGGGCGCACTCCGCCTGCAGCCGCGCGCCGAGTTCGGCGCGCAAGGCTTCCGTCGTCTCGATGAACCCGCGCCAGACGCGCAGCTCCTCGGTGGTCGGCTGTACTCGCCGTGTCGTCCCCGTCACCCTGCCTCCTAGTTGACACGTCAATCATAACGAGCGGATTATTGACGTGTCAATCAAAGGAGTGACGATGATCGAGCTGGGACTGAACTCGTTCGGCGAGGTCGCCACCGACGACGGTCGCGCGCTGAGTGACGCGGAGACCGTGCGACTGCTCGTCGAGGAGGCGCGGCTGGCCGAGTCGGCGGGGCTGGACGTCTTCAGCGTCGGCGAGCACTACCGCGAGGGGCACAACGACAGCGCGACGCCCGTGCTGCTGGCGGCCATCGCCACGGCGACCGAACGCATCGAGCTCGGCACGTCCGTGACCGTCCTGAGCACGAACGACCCGGTGCGGCTCTACCAGGAGTTCTCCACCCTGGACGCCGTCTCGGACGGACGCGCCCAGCTCGTCCTCGGCCGGGCCTCGGCGACGGAGTCATTCCCGCTGTTCGGGTACGACATCGCCGACTACGAGCGGCTCTTCGAGCAGAAGCTCGAACTCTTCATGCGGCTGCAGCGCGAAGAGAGCGTCACCTGGTCCGGCGACGTGCGGACACCGTTGACGAACCAGACACTGCATCCCCGGATGCGCCCGGGCGGGATCCCCACCTGGATCGGCGTCGGCGGCAGCCCGGATTCCGTGGTGCGGGCCGCCCGGTACGGCCTGCCGCTCATGCTGGCGATCATCGGCGGTCGCCCGCAGCGGTTCGCCGGCCACGTCGAGCTTTACCACCGCGCGCTCGAGCAGTTCGGACAGCCGGCGCACCCCGTCGGCCAGCACTCCCTCGGCCTGATCGCCGACACCGACGAAGAAGCCGTCGAGACGTGGTGGCAGTACTGGCGGCCGGTCGTCGCGCGGATCTCCGCCGAACGCGGCTTCTACCCACCGGACCGCGACCGCTATCTGTCCGAAGTGGACACCGGCGCCCTGTTCGTGGGCTCGCCGGACACCGTCGCCCGCAAGATCGCGACCGTGGCACGGGACCTGCGCCTGAGCCGCTTCGACCTCAAGTACGACATCCTGCACCTGCCGCGGGCCGCTCGCGCCCGGACGATCGAGCTGCTCGGCCGCGAGGTCGCGCCGCGGGTGCGCGAACTGCTCGCGAAGGAGCCTTCCCATGTCTGACGTGCACTTCGGCCTCGACACGTTCGGCGACGTCCCCGAGGACGACGCCGGCCGGCCGCTCTCCCACGCCGCCGCCATCCGGCAGGTCGTCGACGAAGCCGTGCTCGCCGACGAGACCGGGGTGGACGTGATCGCCCTCGGCGAGCACCACCGCCCCGAGTACTCCATCTCCACGCCCGAAACCGTGCTGGCCGGCATCGCCACCCGCACGTCGCGGATCCGCCTGTCCTCCGGCGTCACGGTGCTGAGCTCGGACGACCCCGTCCGCGTGTTCCAGCGCTTCGCGACGGTCGACGCCCTCTCGGACGGGCGCGCCGAGGTCATCCTCGGCCGGGGCTCGTTCACCGAGTCGTTCCCGCTGTTCGGCTACGACCTGAGCGACTACGACGCGCTGTTCGAAGAGAAGCTCGACCTGTTCGTGCGGCTGCTCGACGAGAAACCCGTGACGTGGCAGGGAAAGCACCGGCCGTCGCTGGAGGACGCCGACGTCTACCCGAAGACCGACTCCGGCCGGCTGACGACGTGGGTCGGCGTGGGCGGCTCACCCCAGTCGGTCATCCGGACCGCCCACCACGGCCTCCCGCTCATGCTGGCGATCATCGGCGGGCCGCCCCAGCGGTTCGCGCCGTACCTCGACCTGTACCGCCGGGCCGCCGCGCAGTTCGGCACCACCGCCCACCCGGTCGGCATGCACTCCCCCGGGTTCGTCGCCGACACCGACGAGCAGGCCCGCGAGGTGTTCTGGCCGCGCTACCGCGTGATCCGCGACCGGATCGGCGCGCTGCGGGGCTGGGCGCCGATCCGGCGCGAAGAGTACGACCACGAGATCGAGCACGGTTCGCTGTACATCGGTTCCCCCGAGACCGTCGCCCGCAAGATCGCCGCTGCGGTCGCGGACCTCGGCGTCGGCCGGTTCGACCTGATCTACAGCTCCGGATCACAGCCGGCGAGCGCGCGCCTGCGCGCCGTCGAGCTGTACGGCACCAAGGTGATCCCGATGGTGCGTGACCTGCTCTCGGAGGCGAAATGATCATCGGCATCCTCGGTGCGGGCAAGGTGGGCACGGTCCTGGCCCGGCTCGCCCTCGCCGCCGGGCACGACGTGCTCGTCGCCGGCTCGGGCGCGCCGGAGAAGATCGCGCTCACCGTCGACGTCCTCACGCCCGGCGCTGTCGCGACGACCGCGGCGGAGGCGTCGGCCAAGGCGGACGTCGTGATCCTCGCGCTGCCGCTGGGCAAGTACCGCACCCTCCCGGCCGGCGCACTGGCCGGGAAGTTCGTCATCGACGCGATGAACTACTGGTGGGAGGTCGACGGCGTCCGCGACGACCTGAGCGTGTCGACCAGCGAGACGGTCCAGTCCTACCTGGATGAATCCCGTGTCGTGAAGGCGTTCAACCACATGGGGTACCACGACCTCGAAGACGAAGCCCGTCCTGCGGGGGCACCGGGCCGGAAGGCGATCGCGATCGTCGGTGACGACCCGGCCGACGTGGCACGCGTAGCGGACCTGGTGGACGCGTTGGGCTTCGACCCGGTGCTCGCCGGGCCGCTGGCCGAGGGCGTCCGGCTCGAGCCCGGCGCGGAAGCGTTCGGCGCGAACCTCAGCGCCGTCGAGCTGCGTGCCGTGCTCGACCGGTTCCCCGATTCGGAGCGCGGGCGCCTGGTGGCCGGCTCGGCTTAGACGGCGACCGCCGCCACGACGCGCCTGGCCCGTGCCGTCAGGGCCGCGATCGCCGCGGCGCCCACCAGGGACACCGCGATGCCCACGAGGACCGCGGTGTTCCAGCCCGCGGTCAGGGAGGCCGGCGTCGGCCTCCCGTGGACGGCGAGCACGCTGACCACCGTGACGCCGATCGCGGCGCCGACGTAACGGCTCGTGTTGTTGATGCCGCTGCCCATGCCGGCCCGGTGCGGCGGCACGCTCGCCACCGCTTCGCGGCCCAGGGAGGCGTTCACCACGCCTGTGCCGAAACCCGCCACCACCAGGCCCGGCAGCAGGGCCGCCGGGCTCGAACCCGGGGTGACGAACGCGAGCGGGACCAGCCCCGCGGCCACCACGACCAGGCCGGCGCTCATCCGCGCGCCGCCGGAGAGGGTGGCCGGGAGCCGGCGGGTAAGCAGCGCCGAAACCACGCTGGTCGCCGACCAGGCCAGTACGACCAGCGCCGCCGTCACGGGGCTGAGCGCGAGGCCGTTCTCGAGCATCGTGCACAGGAACGCCATCAGCGCGGTGACGCCGGCGCCCGCCACGAACGCGCCCGTCGTGGCCGACAGCAGGGCCGGGCGGCGGAAGAGCGCCAAGTCGAGCATCCCGCCGCCGGAGGCGTTCTGGTGGGCGAAGAACGCGGCGAGCAGCACGACGGCCGCCGCGATCAGCGCCAGTTCGAGAGGGCTCGTCCAGCCTTGCCGGCCTTCGGTCAGCGCGGCCAGCAGCGCCGCGAGGCCGCCGCCCAGCAGCAGCGCGCCGGGCAGGTCGATCGTCCGCGCCCGCCCCGAAACGGACTCCTCCAGCAGGACCCACCCGAGCACGGCCACGCCGAGCGACAGCCCCGCGATCACGACGTAGAGCACACGCCAGTCGGCGTCGAGGGCGGCGCCGGCGAGCGGGCCGATCGCGATGCCCGCGCCGAGGCAGGCACCCCACAGGCCGGTCGCGCGGGCGCGGCCGGCGGCGTCCGGGAACGCGGGTCCGAGCACCGCGAGCCCGCACGCGATCAGCGCGGCGCCGCCGAGGCCTTCGACGACCCGGCCGCCGATGAAGGTCAGCGGCCCGGGCGCGACCGCGCACAGCACGGATCCCACGGCCGTCACGAGGGCGCCGGCGACGAAGACGCGCCGGCGGCCGAAGTCGTCGCCGACCGCGCCGGCCGGCAGCAGCGCGACGGCCAGGCCGAGGCTCATCGAGCTGAGGATCCACGACGTCGCGACCGCGCCGGCCCCGAGGCCGCCGGCCACGGCCGGGACGATCGAGAGTGGCGCGGTGAAGACGAAGAGGGCGAGCAGGGTCGCGCCGCCGGAAGCGACGAGGACGGCTCCGGGACGGCTGGCCATGCGGACTCCCGTTGATTCAGTCACCGAACTCTTTCGCCGGGAGACTAGCACGGTTGGTTCGCTGAACGAACTCTTCTGTGGCAGACTGGGATCCATGGCACTCCCCCGCGAATACACGAACCAGGCCTGCTCGATGGTCCGCGCCCTGGAGATCGTCGGAGAGCGCTGGACGCTGCTGATTGTCCGCGACGCCGTCTTCGGCGTCCGCCGCTTCAGCGACTTCGTCGAGCACCTCGGCATCCCGCGCGCGGTCCTGACCGAACGGCTGGAGTTCCTGATCGGCGAAGGCGTGCTGGAGCGCGTGCCGGGTCCCGGCAAGCGCAGCGAGTACGAGCTGACGGCGAAGGGCCGCGGGCTCTGGCCGGTCGTCCGCGCCCTGTCGGCCTGGGGCGACGAGCACTACGCGCCGAGCGGCCGGCGCCGGGTGTTCGTGCACGCGGACTGCGAGGGCGAAGTGGCCGAGTCGGGCACCTGCCTGCGCTGCGGCGACGAGGTGCCGCTCGCCGAGACGGTGATGACGCCGGGTCCGGGGCTGACCCCGCCGTTGCCGGAGAACGGGCAGGTCAGCGCGCTCCTCGCGCGGCCGCACCGGCTCCTCCAGCCCGTGCACTGAGTCCGCCGTACCCGGTTTCGCAACTCCTGCTCTGGCTTCTGTACCTACTAGTATGTACAGTCCTCGACGTGGACACCAGGAAGCAGCTCATCGACGCCACCCGGGAGCTGTTGTGGGAGCGCGGCTACGTGGGCACGAGCCCCAAAGCCATCCAGCAGCACGCCGGCGCCGGGCAAGGCAGCATGTACCACCACTTCTCCGGCAAGCGGGAGCTGGCGCTCGAGGCCGTGCGGCGCAGCGCGGACGAGCTGCTGGCGGCCGCCGAGGCCCAGCTGCGCAAGCCCGGGACCGCCGTCGAGCGGATCACGGCGTACTTGCGTCGTGAGCGCGAAGTGCTCAGGGGCTGCCCCATCGGGCGGCTCACGCAGGATCCCGAGGTCGTCGCGGATCCCGAGCTGCGCGCGCCGGTCGACGAGACCCTGACGCGCCTGCGGGCCCGGCTGGCCCAGGTCCTCGACGAGGGCAAGGCCGCGGGCGAGCTGCCCCCCGGCCTGGACACCGCCGCGCTGGCCGCGACCGTCGTCGCCGTCCTGCAGGGCGGCTACGTGCTGGCTCGCGCCGCGGCCGCGCCCGAACCGTTCGACCAGGCCGTCTCCGGCGTCCTGTCCCTGCTCACCGCCTACGCCCGCTGAGGAGTCCTCCGTGCACGTCCGTCCCGTTCCGCAGGCCAGCACCGCCGCTCCCGCCGACGTGATCTCCGGCAGTGCGTGGATCACGTCGCTCGCCGTCCCCGAGGGCCCGTCGCGGACTCAGGTCGACCGGGTGCAGTTCGCGCCCGGCGCCCGCACACGCTGGCACCGGCACCCGCTCGGCCAGGTCCTCGTCGTCACCGAGGGCACCGGGTACGTGCAGCGGCAGGGTGGTCCGGCCCAGCTGGTCCGGCCCGGCGACACGGTCCGCGTCGCCGCCGGCGAGTGGCACTGGCACGGCGCCACCGACACGTCTTCGATGACGCACCTGGCCATCGAAGAGATCCCCGGCGACGGCGCTCTCACGGAGATCGGCGACCCGGTCGCCGGCGCCGAACCCACGCCGGTGCCCGCGGCGCCGGTGACCCGGACGCTGGTGCTGGAGCAGCGTCTCCCGGCGCCCCGGCTGGTCGAGCTCGTCGAGATCCGCCGCATCACGATCGCCCCCCGCTACGGCCCGGGCCTGCATGTCCACAATGGACCGGTGTTCGGCAGCATCGAGGCCGGCTCGGCCGTGTACCAGATTGAGGGTGAACCCGAGTCGGTGCTGCGGCCGGGCGACGTCTTCTACGAGCCGGAAGCGGTGCGGATCGCCCGCTTCGACGCGCAGGAGGACGGCGTCACGTTCATCGCCCACTTCCCCGTGGGGCCGGGCGAAACCCCGCGCCTCGACCCGCTCGAGAGCTAGGGCTCGTCAGTCCACCGGGACGTAGGCGCCGCCGGCCCGAGCGGCCGCGAGCTCCGCGTGCGTGGACGCACTGGACAGGAAGCGCCCCTGGACGACCCGGACGTAGAAACCGTCCAGCGGGAAGACGAGCACGAACTTCGCCCCGTCGTTTCCGCGCAGGACGACCCCTCGCACCAGGTTGCCGAGGAACTCGATGATGTCGCGTTCGATCTCGCCGGCGAATTCGCGCTGCTTGTCCCGCGAGATGTCGTACAGGTCGGTGTCGATGTCGTAGGTGGTGCGCCTGCCGGTCACCGGATCCCGCGCTTCGAATGCCAACCCCAGCCAACGCCGCGGTTCGACGACCACGGTGGCGTGCCACGTCGTTCCGCCGAGCCGCCAGTTCGTCCCGGTGCCGGCTTCCTCGGCGACCACCGTCCACGTGGTGGTCGCCTGCAGCTCGCGAAGGAAACCGAGGAGCCGGTCGCCCACCCTGGATGCCATGCACTCACCACTTCTTGCGATAGCCCGCGCGGAACGAGGTGAAGCCTAGGCCGGTGCGGCGAAGTAGTCGCCGGTGTTCAGGTCTTCGAGCAGGCCCGGGTGCGTGGGCGCCCAGTCCAGCAGCCGCCGCGTACCGGCGCTGGAGACCGGCCCGTCGAAGCCGTAAACCCGGGCCATGAACGGGCTGGCAAAGTGCGTCGCGGCCTCCACCGGAGTCAAGGAAACCGGGGGCACGCCGAGGTTTCGGGCGATCGTCTCCGCGACGCTCTTCACCGTCACGCTTTCGGCCACGCCGTGCAGGATGCTCCCGGCCGGAGCCTGCTCCAAAGCCAGCCGGAACAGGACCGCCGCATCGCGCCGGTGCACGGCGGGCCAGCGGTTGGCGCCGTCGCCGACGTAGGCCGACACGCCGGTCTCGCGCGCCGTGGCGACGAGCATCGGGATGAACCCGTGGTCGCGCGGGCCGTGGACGGTGGGTGCGAGCCGGACCACGCTGCCGCCGGCGGCCAGGCACATCCGCTCGCCCGGGATGCGGAAGGCGGCGATGCCGTACGCGTCGGGCTCGTCCCGCTCGCCGCTTTCCCGGCCGACGGGCAGGACCAGCGTGCCCGACGTGCTGACGAACGGCTTGCCCGCCACCGCCCGGCCCAGCACCTCGATCGCGGCCGTGTCGCGCCGGGTCAGGTCGTCCGGGTCGGCGAAGTCGCCGCCGAAGGCCATGTGCAGGACGCCGTCGGCGGCTTCGGCGCCACTACGCAGGCGGCCGAGGTCTTCCAGCGAGCCACGGAGTGCCTTTGCACCCAGCGATTCCAGCCGAGCGGCAGCGGTCTCGGAGCGTGCGAGGCCGGTGACGGTGTGGCCGGCCGCGAGGAGCTCGGCGACGACGGTGGGACCGGTCTGGCCGGAACCACCGGTGACGAAGACGTGCATGCGAACCCTTCCTTGACGTCAGTGACTGGCACTACTTAGCGCCAGCCGCTGACTTTACGCGTAGCGCCAGCGACTGGCACAACGTGACGCCAGTCACTGACGGAATGCGGTAGCCTCGGCTCGTGCCACGAAGCGGAGCAGAAGCGCGCCGCCGCCTCCAGCAGGCGGCTCTCGAGCTGTACGGGGAACGCGGGTTCGACGGGACCACCACGGCTGAGATCGCCGCGCGGGCCGGCCTCAACGAGCGCACCTACTTCCGGCACTTCGCGGACAAGCGCGAGGTGCTCTTCGACGGCGAAGCCGACCTGCGCGACACGATGACCGACGCGGTGGCCGAAGCGCCCGACGGCCTGGCGCCGTTCGAGATCCTGCTGCGCGCGTTCCGGAAGGCCGCGCGGATCCTCGAAGCCAACCGCCCGTTCTCCGAACCCCGGCTGGCGATCATCGCCGCGACCCCGGCGCTGCGCGAACGCGAACTCGCCAAGCACGCGTCGCTCACCGACGCCCTGGCCGAGGCATTGCGCCGGCGTGGCGTCCCCGGTGGGTCGGCGGCTCTCGCCGCGCAGACCGGCTGGGCGACCTTCCACCACGCGGCCCAAGCCTGGATCGACGACCCGGCGCAGAGCCTGGACATCCATCTCTCACAGGCTTTCGACGAGCTGCGAGCCCTGTCCGCGGGAGGCGAACGATGACCGGGCACAAGGGCGTACTGGTCACGGGCGGGTCCCGCGGCATCGGCCGGGCCACCGCCGTCGCCTTCGCGGCCCGCGGCTACCGCGTGGCCGTCCACTACGCCACCCGGCGCGACGACGCCGAGACGACGGTGGGCGAGCTGACCGGCTCCGGGCACACGTGCATCGGCGGCGACCTCGGCGACCCGGCCGCGGCGCGCCGGATCGTCGACGAGGCGGTCGCGACGCTCGGCCGGCTCGACGTCCTGGTCAACAACGCCGCCCAAGCGCCGACCGAGCAGACCCGGCACGCCGTCGCGGAAGTCGGCTACGACCAGTGGGTGGAGGTGTGGCGGCGCACGGTCGACGTCAACCTCCTCGGCGCCGCGAACGTCACCTGGGCGGTGGCCCGCCACCTGATCGAGCACGGCCGCCCGGGCAGCATCGTCAACGTCGGCTCGCGCGGCGCGTTCCGCGGCGGACCCGAGCACCCGGCCTACGGCGCGAGCAAGGCGGCCCTGCACGCCTTCGGCCAGTCGATGGCGATCGCCCTGGCACCGCACGGGATTTCCGTGACGTCGGTGGCGCCCGGGTTCGTCGCGACCGAACGCCAGGAGCCCAAGCTCGCGGGCCCGGGCGGCGAAGGGCTGCGGGAGCAGAGCCCGTTCGGCCGGGTGGGCACCGCCGAAGACGTCGCCGCGGCGATCGTCCACCTCGCCTCACCGGAGGCGGCGTGGAGCTCCGGCGCCATCCTCGACGTCAACGGCGCGTCGCACCTGCGCTGACCGGTCACGCCCCCGTCGGCGGCACCAGCACCTCGACCACTCCCCCGGCTTCGCGCACCACGAGGTGCGGCAGCGGCGGCGGGGTCACCGGCAGCTGGTGCGTCAGGACCACTCCGTCGACCCCGAACGACGTCCGGTGGCACGGGCAGTTCAGCCGCCGCGCCGGGGCGTCCAGGTTCAGCCGGCAGCCGAGGTGCGTGCAGGTCGCCGAAACCCCACGGACTTCGCCTCCCGAGCGCTGGACGAACCCCGCCACCGCGCCGAGGTCGAACGGCAGCACCCGGCCTTCGGGCAGGTCGTGCGCGGCGACGACGGCCCGCCACTCGCCGTTCTCGGGCCGCAGCGTCTCCTCCTGAGCCGCCGGTTCGGCGCCCGACGACACCAGGTACTCGACGCCGGCGCCCGCCGCGGCCGCCACCGCCGCGGCCGAGGACACCTGGATGAACCGGCGGCGATTGCCGCTCCGCCCGGGTGCCGGTTCCCCGAGCTCCTGGGCCAGCCGCCGGTGCAGCCCGGCGACGAACTCCTCGCTCGCCGCCCCGGCTCCCGGCCGGGCGGCGCGCAGCAGCACCGCGGTCCGCAGCTCGGCTTCGTCACCGGGACCGGCCTCGAACGGGCGCGGCCGGCGCCGGCGCAGGAGGTCCTTGACGTACCAGCGGACGCCTCGAGTGGTCACGTCTCCGTCCCTTCCGCCAGCTGGGCCGCCTGCCGCAACGCGCGGTGCTGCAGCACCTTCGCGTTGCCCACGGTGATGCCGAGCTCCGCCGCCGCTTCCTTGAGCGAGCACGCCTGCAGGAACCGCAGCCGCAGGATGCGGCCGTACCGCTCGGGCAGCTGCCCGAGGATCGCCTCGGCGCGGGCCGGCGTCCGCGGGTCGATCACGTCGGCTTCGAAGGCCGCGATGTCGCGCTCCTCGTCCAGGGTGGTGATCTCCCGGCCGAGCGTGCGCCGCCAGTGCCCGGCCAGCACCGTCCGCGCGGTGGCCAGCAGGTACGCCCGGACCTCGCCCACACTCGCCGAGACGCGCAGCGGCCGCAACGCCGTCAGGAAGACCTCCGTGGTGAGGTCCTCCGCGTCGGGCCGGTTGCCCACCTTCGAGAACATCAGCCGGTACAGGCGGTCGACGTTGTCGCGGTAGACCGCCTCCCAGTCCGGGTAGACGTCCGCGCCGACCACGTGCAGCCGCGCGGGCGGCGCCGCGCGGGCGTCTGTGTCCGCTGTGTCTTCGATGTCAGCGCGTCCGCGCCGGAACCGCTGTGCCACCGGCACCGCCCGCCTTCTCCCCGCCGATTCTTCCCGCCACCTGAGGGATACGCGACCGGGTTACGCGTAACCGGCGCACGTATCGGCAAGCGGACCTTGAAACGACCCGGGGAGAGAAATGACCACATCGATGTCGCGCCGGCACCTGTTCGCCACCGGCGGGGCGGCCGCCGCCGTGCTCGCCACCACCGGCCTGCCCTCGCCCGCCACGGCGGCCCCGGCCCCGGCCCCGGCCCGGCCGGGCGGCGCGGACGTCGTCCTCGCCTGGAACAGCGCACTGCTGACCACCTTGCGCACGGCCGGCCTCCAGCCCGCGACCGTGCACCCGACCCGCGCCTTCGCCCTGCTCCACGCGGCGATGCACGACGCTGTCGTCGCGACGGCCGGGACCGGGCGGCCCTACCTGTTCACCGTCGACGTCCCGGGCGCGGCGGCCCCGGAAGCGGCAGCGGCGCAGGCCGCGCACGACGTCCTGGCCGCGTTGTACCCCACGCGGGCCGGCGAGTTCGGGAACCTGCTGGCCGGGCAGCTCGCCGCGGTGCGTCCGGCGGGGCGGACCGCCGGCGTGCGCGCCGGGCAGCTGGTCGCCAAGCTGCTGCTGGGCCTGCGCGCGAACGACGGCTCGGCCGCGGTCCCGCCGGTGCTGCCGCCGGGGACGGCACCCGGGCAGTACCGGCCGGCGCCGCCCGCGTTCGCACCCGCCGCGTTCACCCACTGGGCCGCGGTGACGCCGTTCGTGCTCGACCGGGCGAGCCGGTTCCGGCCCGTGCCCTACCCCGAGCTGGGCAGTGCCCGGTACGCGAAGGCGCTGCGCGAGGTCGCGGCGGCCGGGCGCGACACCAGCACCACCCGCACCGCCGACGAGACACTGCAGGCGCGGTTCTGGGCGGCGCCGATCTGGAACTACTGGAACGAGATCGCGCAGTCGGTGGTCGGCGGTTCCCGCAGCAGCCTGCTGGTCGCGGCGCGGGTGTTCGCGCGGCTGAACCTGGCGTTCGCCGACGCCGTGATCGCGTTCTACGAAGCGAAGTACCACTACCGGATCTGGCGGCCCATCACCGCGATCCGCCTGGCCGGCGAAGACGGGAACCCGGCGACGGACGGCGTCCCGGACTGGTCGAGCCTCGCCACCACCCCGGCGGACCCGGCGTACCCGGGCGCGCACAGCGTCATTTCGCAGGCGGGCGCCCTGGTGCTGCACCACGAGTACGGGCCGCGGTGGCAGCTCGCGGTGACGTCCGAAGCGCTGCCGGGCGTGGTCCGGCGATTCGCGGCGTTCCAGGACGTCGCCGACGAGGCGGGCCTGAGCCGCATCGTCGCCGGCGTCCACACCCGGCTCGACCACGAAGCCGGGCGGCAGCTGGGCACCGACGTCGCCGCGTTCGTCCTCCGGTCGTAGCCCCTACCGGCGGGCACCGGTCAGCATCGGCGGGTCGAACCGCACGTAGCGACCGGTGCCCCCGGCGGCCGCGTTGAGCCGCCACGGCTCCGCGACGTCGGCCCATCGCCCGGTCTCGATCCGGGACTCCAGCGCGTGCAGTGCGGCGATCGTCTCGGACGTCCGGAACGCGCAGTGCCCGGTCGCGTCGACGTAAGCCTGGCGCAACAGCGAACCCGCGCCCGCCCGGCGCACTTCCTTGCCGTACCAGTCTTCCTGCTCCACCGGGACGAGCTGGTCGGCGACGGTGTGGATGTCCAGCGTCGGCACGCGCAGCCGGCCGGTCGCCGTCGACGTGCGCGCCAGCGTGCGCACGGCCTGGGGATCCGGGCGGATGTCGGCGTCCCGCGTCAGGGTCGCGAGGTCGGCGTCGAGGTCGAGACCGGCCGCCCGGTACAGCGACCGGACCTGGCGCGCGTGGCTGCTGCCGGACAGCAGCGCCCGGTAGTCGACGCCCGCGGTGAACGCGCTGTTGCCGCCCGCCGCCAGCTCGATCTGGTACCGGCCGGCGACGACGAACCCGAGCACAAGCTGCGAAAGTTCCTGCTGCTGCTGGACTTCCTGGCCCGCGTAGTCGGCGGGCGGCGTCGGGCCGGTGAACCAGCCGGGCTCGTTCATCAGGGCCGCGGCGAGCGCGATGCGCGCCTGCCCCGCGGGCGAGTTCTGCGCGTCGGTGGCGATCTTCGTCAGGGCGGCGGCCGAAGCGTTCGCCTCGTCCGGGCTCGCGAAGCGGACCAGCTTGACGTCCTGCGTGGGCGCGAGGAGGTGGGCGAGCGCGTATTCGCCGTCGAGCTGGTAGTTGTTCAGGTTCAGGCCGCCGGCGACGAGTCCGCAGGTGCTCAGCACGCCGTCGAGCCGGTGGCCGCCGGCTTCGGCTTCGCGGGCGCTGACCAGCCCGCCCATCGAGGTGCCCCACGCGATCGTGCGGCGCGCGGGCCCGGTCAGCCGCTCGAGCGCCGCCAAGGCACCGAACTGGTCGTCGACGGCGGACGCGAGCGCCCACCACGACGGGCCGCTGTAGGACGAGCCGACCAGCGCGTACCCGCTGCCGAGCAGCGTCTGACGCGTTTCGTCGTTCGGCGCGTTCTGCGCGGCGAGCGGGCCGAAACCGTGGCTGTACAGGATGGTCGTGCCGTTCCAGGCGGCCGGCACGTCCGCCACCCAGGTGGCGCCGTCCGGCAGCTGCCCGGTGTAGTGCCCGCTCGTGGCGCCGGCCGCGACTCCCGAAGTCAGGCCGAGGGCCACCAGAATCGTGCCGATCAGCGCCAGGACGCGGCGGTAACCCTTACCCGTGGTCATGCGAGCAGGGTGGCACGCCGGCGACGCGATGTACAGGTTTCCTGTCCTTTATTCGCCCGGACGTCAGTGCGACGGCCGATCCGACAGCGCGGCGTGGCAGGCGACGACGTAGGCGCGGAACCTGGCCGCGTCACGCGGGTTCAGCTCGGAAACCATCCGTTGTTCGAGCGCGAAGACGTCGTCGCGGACGCGGTCGAGGATCTCCTCGCCGGCCTCGGTCAGGCTGATCACGCGCCGCCGCCGGTCCCGCGGATCGCCGTCCCGCGCGATGAAGCCCTGTCGTTCGAGCGCGACCACCATGTCGGCCATCGCCTGGTCGGTGACGAACGAGTTGCGGGCCAGCTCGGCGGTGGTGAGCCCGGAGCGCCGCTCCAGCACGGTGAGCGCGGTGTACTGCAACGGCGTGAGCGCGACCGGGCGCAGCACGTCGTCCAGCCGGGCCCGCACGGCGAGCTCGAGCTGCTTCACGAGGTACAGCAGGCCGGGCCCGGCGGCACCGGCGGCGGGAACGGGGTGGGACACGGCTCAATGGTGACCGACGCCCGGATGGGCCGCCGGTCCGGCCTTCGGCCGCTTGAGGACTTCGGTGGGCAGCCCGAGGTTCCCGACGATCCGCTCGACAGCGTCCCCGAGCCGCAGGAAGTCGTCCCCGAGCGGGTCGACCACCAGGCGCCGCACGTTCGCCACGTGCGCGGGCGACGAGGCCGCCAGGTGCGCTCGACCGGCGTCGGTCAGGGTCGCGATCGTGAACCGGCGCCCCTGGCCGGTGCACACCTTCCGCGTCACCCACCCGCGATCCTCCAGGCGGGCCACCGCGTGCGAAATCCGCGGCAGCGACCCGTTGGCCATCTCCGCGATCTCGCTCATCCGCAGGCTTTCCTCCGGTACGACCGACAGCCGCGCCAGGATCATGTACCCCAGCAACGTGAGGTCGGCGTCCCGCAGCAGCTGGCTCTCCAGCGCTCCCGGCAGCGTGAGCAGCACCTTCGCCAGGTTGATCCACACGCGCCGCTCTTCCTTGCCGAGCCGGTCGAACGGCTCCTCCGGCTCCTGTTCGTCCACGCTTGACTTTAACACGCAACTCAACCTATCTTTGGGTTTAACACGCAACCCAAGGAGGAGCGATGACCCCCACCGCCACCCGGACGTCCGCCACGGCCCTCCGCCTGGGGGTCGCCGTCGTGGCGGCCGCCGCGGTCAACACCGTCATCGCGCTGACGGCGTCCTCACTCGACGACGGCGGGATCGGCATGGGCCTCAACGCCGCCTCCTTCCTGCCGGCGACCGTGCTCGGGCTGCTCCTCGGCACCGCGGGCTGGATCCTCATCGCCCGCCGGGCCCCGAAGGCGCTGCGCGTGGTGGTGCCCGCGGTCCTCGTCCTGACCTGGGTGCCGGACCTGCTGCTCCTGAACGCCGGCGCCACCGCGGCCAACGTCGTCGGACTGATGCTCATGCACCTGGTGGTCACGACGGCGGTCGTCCTCGCCCTGCGCCCGACCCTGCGGGAGCCGGCCGCGGTGCCGGCGGCTCCGGGGCAGGTCGCCCGGTAACGTCTCGGGGATGGACTGGGAACCGACCAGACGATCACTGCACGGCGTCGCGGAGCTGCTGCTGGCGGGTCCGCAGCACCGGGCGACCGAGCGCATCGACCTCCAGGTGGCCGAAGGCGGTTTCGCGACCGTGGCCGGGCCCGCGCTGCGCGTCGAAGGTGCCGAACTCCTGACGGACTCCGCCCGGCTGCCGCTGGCCGGGCGGACCTACGCCGAAGTCGCGGCGCAGGCCGGGCTCGAGGCGGGCGAGCCCGCGGGCGTCTACTCCGGGGGTCCCGGCATCCGCGCCGACGAGACGATCACCTTCGACCCGGACGCGCTGAAGTCGTTGCTGGCGGCCTTCTCCGCCGGGGACCGGGCGCTGCGCGAGTTCGCCCCGGACGTCACGCCGGTGCTGTGGCCCGAGCACTTCGACGTCGCGATCACCCTCGACGAGGTCAACTACGGCGTCTCCCCCGGCGACGGCCACCTGGGCGAGCCCTACGCCTATGTCGGCCCGTTCGAGGCGCGGGAGGGCGAGTTCTGGAACGCGCCGTTCGGCGCCGCCCGCCCGCTGCGCGACCTCGACGGCGAGGTGACGGCGTTCTTCCGCGCCGGACGCGAACTACTCTGAGCCCGAACCGGCCGGCCGGGGGAACAGCCGCGCGCAGTTGGCGGTGGTGAGCTCCCGCCAGGTCGTGCCCTCGGGCTGAGCGGCCGCGTCGATGCTCGCCAGCTGGGCGTCGACCGCGGCCGGCGGGGTCCAGCAGAAGTCGCTGCCATACAGCAGCCGCTCGGTGCCGAACGCGCGCTCGACCGCCGGGACCTGGTGCGGGAACGGCGTTCCCGCGATGTCGAACCACAGCCCGCCGACCTGCTCGGGCACGGTCGGCCCGCCGCCGTCCCCGGCGACCGCGGTGCGGAACAGCTCGAGGCGTTCGGCCAGCAGCGGCAGCACGCCGCCGCCGTGGGTGAAGATCCAGGGGACGCCCGGGTAACGCCGGAGGGTTCCGCCGAAGACCAGGTCGCTCACGGCCCGGCCGGTGTCGAAGAGGAACTCCAGCATCGGCCGCGGCCGGCCGAGCGCGGTCGCTTCGGCGTGCGGCGGCGACGTCGGGTGGACGAACACCGGGGTCCGGCGGCGCTCCAGCTCCGTCCACAGTGGAGCGAACGCCGGATCGCCGGGGTAACGCCCGCCGGCGTTGGTCTCGATCGTCACGCCGTCGCAGCCCAGTTCGTCGACCGCGTGAGCGAGTTCGGCGAGCGCACCGTCCACATCGGGCAGTGGGAGCGACGCGAAGTGCCCGAACCGGTCCGGGTGCGCCCGGCGGGTCTCGGCGCCGGTGTCGTTGACGTGCCGGGCGAGCGTCCGCGCCGCGGCGTCGTCACCGAAATGGACTCCCGGTGACGAGATCGACAGCAGCGACACCTCGATGCCCCAGCGGTCCATCAGCGATCGCGGCCTCGACGTACGCCGGGGTGAGGAAGTGCGCGTGGACGTCGACGAGCCCGCTCACGCGACCACTTCCCCGGCGGCCCAGACGCGCCGGACCTTCGCGGTCGCCGTGATGTCGCGGGTCGGATCGCCGTCGACGAGCACGAGGTCCGCCCGCAGTCCTTCGCGTACCGCCCCGCGGTCGGAGAAGCCGAAGTACCGGGCGGGCAGGTCGGTCGCCGCGCGGAGTGCGTCTGTTTCGGACAGTCCGGCCTCGACCAGCAGGGCCAGTTCCTGGTGCAGGCTCGCCCCCTGGACGACCGGGAGAGGCAGCATCGGTGCGGAGAACGCGTCGGTGCCCGCGAGGATCGGCACGCCGGCCGCGTGCAGCGCCGTGACGGAGTCCCGGCTGAACGCGTAGCCGTCGGCGCCGAGCTTGGTGGTCAGCGCGTCCATCATCGTCAGCGTCGGCACGGCGACCTGGCCCCGCGCGGCCATCTTCGCCGTGGTCTCGGCGTCGAGGACGCCGTCGCGCGGGACGTGGGTGATCACGTCCGCCCCGGCCCGGACCGCGCGTTGGTAGGCATCGACGGACGAAGCGTGCGCGACGGTGAGCTTGCCGTGCGCCTTGCCCTCGGCGATGACGGCGTCGATCGTGGCCTGGTCGAGCAGGTCGCCTTCGATGACGACCTTGAGGTAGTCCGACCCTTCGGCCACGCGGCGGGCGACGAACTCCGCGGCCTGACCGGGCGCGGTGAGGATCGCCTCCTCGGGCATGCCGGGCATCTTCGCGTGGTTGCCGCCGGGCCCGATGGCCGGCACGCCCGCGCTGCGGATGTCCGGCACCCGGCCACGGAAGGAGTCGACGCGTTCGCGAGGCCAGCACGCCATGTCCAGCGCGGTGGTGACGCCGTGGGCGGCGAGCGCGCGCAGGTCGTCCGAGGTGAGCAGGTGGACGTGGGCGTCGACCAGCCCCGGCAGGAGGGTGGCACCGGCGGCGTCGAAGACCTCCGCGCCGGTCGTGCCGGCGCCGATGAGCGGGCCGTCGATCACCACGGTGGTGGGTTCGGTCAGCGCGGCGCCGTCGAAGACGCGGACGCCGGTCAGGGCGGTCTTGGTCATGATGCCTTTCCGGAAGGGGGCCGGTCCGTCACGAGGCCGGCTCGGCGGCGAAGCTCGACTCCATCAGGATTTCCTTGGTGCGGTTGACGTGCGCCTCGAACCGGGCGACGGCCAGGTCGGCGTCGTGCGCCAGCGCGGCGTCCACCAGGCCCTGGTGCTCGCCCGCGACGTCGCGGTGCCGCTCCAGGCCGCCGGGCCCGGACCAGGCGCGGTAGAGCTCGGCCGCGTCGGAGAGCCTGGTGCAGATGTCGAGCAGCACGACGTTGCCGCACGCCTTGATCAGCGTGTGGTGGAACTCCAGGTGCGCGCGGGCCCACTCCTCGTTGCGCCGCATCGGCGGCCCGGGCAGGATCATCGGCTGCCCGGCGAGCCGGTGGTGCGCGGCCAGCACCTCCGACTCCCAGGTGACGCCGCCGCGCCGCACCGAAAGCCGCAGCGCCGAACCCTCGTTGATCACGCGCGCTTCGGTCAGGTCCGTCAGCGCCTGCAGCGACAGCGGCGTGACCCGGAACCCGCGGTTGCGGTCCACCTGCACGAGGTCCTTGGCGGCCAGCAATCCGAGGGCCTCCCGCACGACACTGAGGCTGACCTCGAACTCCACACTCAGCTCCGCGGGCTTGACGCGCTCGCCCGGCGCCAGTTCTCCGTTGAGGATCGCCAAGCGCAGCCGGTGGTAGACCGACACGGCCAAGCTCTCGCCACCCGCTCTCTTCACCATGCCGAGACGGTAACACACTCTACGTGCAAGAATCGATTCTTGCCTTGACAGTCGTATACCGCAGGCAGAGTATGAGCTGACCGACGCACCTCGCCGCCCCGGCACCGATCCGGGACGCGACCGAGTGGGATCACGGCGTCGGAGCTCCTCGACCGAAAGGCATCTCGATGCGGATCGCCAACCTGGCCGGCCGGCTCGTCCTCCTCACCGAAGACGGCGCCGTCGACGTCGAGCGCGCCGGCGGGCAGCGCTTTTCCGCCGACCCCCACGCGGTGTACGCCCGCTGGGACGAGTTCACCGCCTGGGCGGCCGACGCCCCGACCGACGGCGCCGAAGCGTTCGACGAGGCCGACCTCCGGGCGCCCTCCCCCACCCCCGCCCAGGTCTTCGGCGTCGGGCTGAACTACCGCGACCACGCCGCCGAATCCGGCCTCGGCCTGCCCGGCTCCCCCGCGGTGTTCACCAAGTTCCCCAGCTGCCTGACCGGCCCGCACGGCGACGTCGCGCTCACCGGGTCCACTGTGGACTGGGAGGTCGAGCTGGTCGCCGTCATCGGCCGCGAGGCGCGGAACGTGCCCGTCGAGCACGGCTGGGACCACGTCGCCGGGCTGACCGCCGGCCAGGACCTCTCCGACCGGACGGTGCAGCTGGCCGGGTCGGCGCCGCAGTTCAGCCTCGGCAAGTCCGCGCCCGGCTTCGGGCCCACCGGGCCGTGGCTGGTCACGCCGGACGAGTTCGCCGACCGCGACAACCTGGAGCTGAGCTGCGCGGTCAACGGCGAGTCCGTGCAGAAGGGCCGCACCAGCGACCTGATCTTCTCGGTCCCCGAGATCGTCGCGCGGTTGTCGGCGATCCTGCCGCTGCGGCCCGGCGACGTCATCTTCACCGGCACCCCCGCCGGGGTCGGCATGGCCCGCACCCCGCAGCGGTTCCTGGCCGCCGGCGACGAGCTGGTCACCACGATCGAAGGCATCGGCACGATGCGCCACCGGTTCACGGAGCCGGCATGACCACTGTGGACGGACGCCGGTTCCGCGCCGTGATGGCCGCGGTTTGCGCGCCGGTCACGGTCGTCACCACGAGCGACGCCGCCGGCCGACCGCACGGCGCGACGGTCAGCTCGTTCACGTCGCTCTCGGTCGACCCGCCGCTGGTGAGCGTCGCCTTCGACCGGCGCTCGGCGCTGCTGGCCGAGGTCCTCGACGCGGAGAAGTTCGGGGTGAACCTGCTCGGCCAGGGCCAGGACGACCTCGCCGTCCGGTTCGCCACCCGCGGCGCCGACCGCTTCGGCGGCGACACGGCGTGGTTCGCCGACGCCCGCCTGCCCCGGCTGCGCGACGCCGCCGGCTGGGTGGCCTGCGACCTGGACCGCGTCGTCGAAGCCGGCGACCACCTCCTGCTGTTCGGACTGGTCACCGACCTGGGCCGCACCGACCTGCCGCCGCTCGTCTACGCCCACCGCACGTTCGGCACGCACTCCCGCTTCGCCGATCGGCCGCGCCCGCTCATCACCGACCAGATCGCCGCCTGCGCCCGCTGACCCGCTCGGAAGGACAACGCCGTCATGACCCTCGCGACCGAACAACCCGCGCCCACCCGCGAGCAGATCCTGACCCGCATCGCGGACATCCGGCCGCTGCTGGAGAAGAACGCCGCCCAGGGCGAGGCCGACCGGCGGGTCGCCGAAGAGAGCATCGCCGCGCTGACCGACGTCGGCGCGTTCAAGATCGCCCAGCCGCGCCGCCACGGCGGTTACGGGCTGCCGGTGCGCGCGATGCTCGACGTCTCGTCCGCGGTCGCCGAAGCCGACGGCGGCACCGGCTGGGTCGTCGCGCTGAGCAACGTCTGCGCGTGGCTCGCCGGGCTCTTCAGCGTTCAGGCCCAGGACGACATCTGGGGCGCGGACCCCGACGCGAAGGTGTCCGGCGTGCTGGCCCCGACCGCCGAAACGACCAAAGTGGACGGTGGCTACCGCGTCACCGGGCGTTGGTACTACAACTCCGGTTCGTGGCACGCCGACTGGGCGGCCCTGGGCATCCCGCTGACCGACGAGCGCGGCGAGGTCGTCGACCAGGGCATGGCGCTGCTTCCCCGCACCGATCTCGGCTTCGAAGACACCTGGTTCGTCGCCGGGATGCGCTCGTCGGGCTCCAACTGCCTGATCGCCGACGACGTCTTCGTGCCCAGGCACCGCGTGATGTCCGTACCGCCGGCCATCGGCGGCCAGTACGCCAACGGCGAGCCCGAGGAGGATCTCTTCCGCGCCGCGCTCGTCCCGGTGCTGACGCTGGTGCTGGCCGGGCCGCAGCTGGGTCTCGGCCGCAAGGCGCTGCAGCTCGTCAAGGAGAAGGCCGGCCGCAAGGCGATCTCCTACACCAGCTACGCGACGCAGGCGGACTCCGTCGCCTTCCAGCTCCAGCTGGCCGAGGCGGCGATGCGGATCGACACCGCCCACCTGCACGCCTACCGCGCGGCCGGCGACATCGACGCGGCGTCGGCGGCGGGCACGTATCCCGGCGTCGAGGCGCGCGCCCGGACCCGGGCCGACACCGGCTGGGCCGTCGAGAACATCACCCGCGCGATCGACGTCCTGCTCTCGGCGCACGGCGCGGGCAGCTTCGCCGACGTCAACCCGCTGCAGCGGATCTGGCGCGACTCCGCCGTGGCCGCCCGGCACGCGATCGCGGCGCCCGTGGTCAACTACGAGGTCTACGGCAAGGCGCTGCTCGGGCGCGACGACCAGATCACCCCGCTCGTCTGACCCGGAGGGACCCGTCATGAGCCTGCACCGCCTCACCAAGATCGCCATCGGCGTCCCGGACGTCGACGAGACCGCCAAGTACTACACGGAGTTCGGCCTCACGCCGACCGCGTCCGGCTTCGCCACCGCCGACGGCGGCGAGCAGCTCGAACTGCGGCAGACCCGGCAGCGCCGGCTGCTCACCCTCGGCATCGGCGCCGACGACCCGGACGACCTCGGCCGCATCACCGCGTCGCTGGCCCGCCTCGACGTCGAGAGCCGCATCGAAGGCGACGCCCTCCACACGAAGGACCCGGTGACCGGGCTCGACGTCGTCGTGTCGGTCGCGCCGCGGCTGCAACAGGAACCGCCGGAACCCGTGGCCTACAACCGGCCCGGCGCGGTGCGGCGCGCGAACACCCGCGCGCCCGGCATCGACCGGGAGCCGCCGGTGCGGCCGCGCAAGCTCGGCCACGTCGTGTTCGGCTCGACCGACCAGGCCGCCACCCAGCGGTTCTTCACCGAGGGCCTCGGGTTCAAGGTCAGCGACGAGGCGCCGGGCCTGGCCGCGTTCATGCGCTGCTCCACCGACCACCACAACGTGCTGGTGCAGCAGGCGCCGGTGAGCTTCCTGCACCACACGTCGTGGGAGGTCGACGACGTCGACGAGGTCGGCCGCGGCGCCACCGCGATGCTCGAAGGCCACCCGGAGCGCCACACCTGGGGCCTGGGCCGGCACTACATCGGCTCGAACTTCTTCTGGTACCTGCGCGATCCCGCCGGCAACTTCTCCGAGTACTACTCCGACATCGACTGCATCCTCGAGGACCAGCTCTGGGAGCCCCGCGTCGTCGCCGGCGAGAAGAGCCTCTACGCGTGGGGCCCGCCGCCCCCGCCGTCGTTCCTCGCGCCGGAGGACCTGGCGGACCTGATGACCGACGCCCACGACGGCGCCTGACCGCGCCGGTGTCGCGCGTAGCCCGGACCAAGGTCTTGAATGAGTCATTCAGGACCTCCGAAGACCTGAATGACTCATTCAAGACCTTCGCACTCGCGCCGCGCTGTCAACGACCTCGGGCGCGTGGGGGTCGGTTCACTGACCACCACGGGTGAACATGGCGACCAGGCTGTGCGGTGCGTCGTCGCCGAAGAGCAGCTCGTGGAGCTCGTTGCCGTCGGCGGCCGCCTCGGCGCCCCGGACGAACATCGCCCGCTCGAACTCGGCCAGGGCGGCCTCGACGTCGTCGTGCGCGGCGAGGGCCCGGCCCAGCTCGGCGCCGTCGAGCATCGCCAGGTTCGCGCCTTCGCCGTTCGGGGCCGCGAGGTGGGCGGCGTCGCCGACGAGCGTCACCCCCGGCACGCGGTCCCACCGGTGCCCGACCGGCAGGGTGTGGAGGGGGCGCAGGACCGGCGCGGTGTCGCCGTCGGTGATCAGCGCGGTGAGTTCCGGGGCCCAGCCCTCGAACTCCCGCGCGGTCCGCTCGGTGGCGGCGGCCGCGTCGGTGAAGTCGCCGAACCAGTCCAGCGGCTCGGTCAGCGCGACGTAGGTGTGCAGGGTGCCGCCCTTCTCGCGGTGGGCCTGGATCCCCTTGCCCGGCGCGAGCGCTAGCAGGGCCCCGCCGCCGACCGCCTTCGCGGCGGCCGGGTGCCGGGTGTCGCCGTCGTAGAGGAAGGTCTCGACGTACGACCGGCCGAGGTACTCGGGCGTGGCGCCGGAGAGCAGCGGCCGGACCTTCGACCAGGCACCGTCCGCGCCGACCAGCAGGGTCGTGGTGACCGCGGTGCCGTCGGCGAACGTCACCACGTGGCGGCCGTCGCGGAGCGCGCGGACGCCGGTGACCTTGTGTCCCCAGTGGACGGTGCCGTCCGGGAGCGAGTCGAGCAGGAGCTGCCGCAGCTCGCCGCGAGGCACTTCGGGGCGCCCTCCGGTGCCGTCGTCGGGCTCGTCGTACAGGACCGAGCCGTCGCGGTCGAGGACGCGGGTGGCCTGATGACCCTCCAGGACGAGGCCGCGGAACTCGTCCGTCAGGCCGGCCGCTTCGAGGGCGACCTGGCCGGTGTCGTCGTGGATGTCGAGCAGGCCGCCCTGCCTGCGGGCCGTCGGGGACGGTTCGGCCTCGTAGACGGTGGCCGAGATGCCGTGGACGTGCAGGACGCGAGCGAGGACGAGGCCGCCGAGCCCGGCGCCGATGATCGTGACGTTCATGATGTCTCCTTCGAGTTCTGGAATGTCATTCCATCTTGGAACGGCGTTCCAGATATGTCAAGATGAGGCATGGCACCCCGCACCCGCCGCCGCACCGAGGCCCTCAGCCGCGAGCGGATCGTCGAGGCCGCGGTCGAGCTGCTCGACACGAGCGGTGAGACCGGGCTGACGTTCCGGACGCTGACCGAACGCCTCGCCACCGGAGCGGGGGCGATCTACTGGCACGTGGCGAACAAGGACGAGCTGCTGGCCGCGGCCACCGACGGCGTCCTGACCACCGCGCTGAGGGCCGGCTCCCCCGGTTCCCCGCGCGACGAGATCCGCGCGGTCGCACTCGGGCTGTTCGACGCGATCGACCACCACCCCTGGCTGGCCACCCAGCTGGCGTTGCAGCTCGCGCGCGGGTCGGTGACACCCCGGATCTTCGAAGTCATCGGCCGGCAGGTCCGCGAGCTGGGCGTGCCGAAGGGCCAGTGGTTCACGACGACGTCGGCGCTCGTGAGCTACATCCTCGGTGCGGCCGGCCAGAACGCCACGAACGCCCGGAGCGCGGTGCCGCACGCGAACCGGGACGAGTTCCTCAACGCCGTCTCGAGTGCCTGGGAAGACCTGGACCCGGAGGAGTACCCCTTCACCCGGGCGGTCGCGGCCGAACTGCGCGGGCACGACGACCGCGAGCAGTTCCTCGCCGGGGTCGACCTCGTCCTCGCCGGCATCACGGCCGTCCACCTGCCCCGAGCCGAGTGACAGAGCCACGGGAAAACGGCGCAGTCGCAAAATTCATCGCTGAAATTTCTGCTCGCCCGATCCGGGAAATCCGGTTCTACACTGGCGAGATGGGCGATCAGGAACAACAAGCACTCGATTCCCTCTACGAGATCGACAACGTGCTGACGATCAACATCGTGCTACCGCAAGCGGACTGGGACGCGGTGCGCACCGAGCAGCCCGCCGGCGGGGTGTGCAACTTCGACTGGGCCGGTGGCAGCCGTTACACGTGGCGGAAAGCATCGGTCGAGATCACCGGCACGAAGTTCCCCGCCAAGACCTCTTTCCCCGAAGTGGGGATCAAGAAGAAGTCCTTCTGCGGTTCGATCAACAGCGACAAACCGTGCCTGCACATCGACTTCGGGAAGTTCCTCGACGCCAACAAGCAGCCGATCCAGAAACTGATCGGATCGCGGTACCTCACGCTCAACAACTCGATCCAGGACGCCTCCTACGTCCGGCAGCTGCTCGGCTACAAACTGTTCGAGCTCGCCGGACTGCCCTATTCCCGTGGCAACTTCGCGCGCGTGCTCGTCAACGGCACGCCGATCGGCCAGGGAACCGGGGCCGGCAGTCCGGGCGTCTTCGTGAACGTCGAACCGATCATGCCCCGCTACATCGAACGCAATTTCGACACCACGAAGGGAAACCTGTACGAGCTCGAGCACAAGGACGACTTCGTCGACGAGCGCTTCGATCTCATCGGCGTGGAATCGCTCTCGAAGTTCGAGGACAAGGCCGACCTGCGGTTCGCCGTCGACCACATCGCGGCGAACGGGCTGGCCGGCGCGAGCGAGGTGTTCGACCTCGACCAGTTCGTCAAGGTCTACGCGATGGAGTTCTTCCTCAAGCACTGGGACGGTTACTCCCGCAACACCAACAACACCTACGTCTACAACGACGTCGACGCCGTCGCGGCGCCCGGCGTGGACGACGTCCGGTTCAAGATGATCCCGTGGGGCCTCGACCAGACCCTGCAGCCCGCCCGGCACTTCCGGATCGACACGGCCGGGCTGCTCGCCAAGCTGGTGCGCGACGACCCGGGCCGCCGCGCGCAGCTGATCGGCCAGATCCGCGCCTACCGCGACAGCGTGTTCGGCTTCAAGACCCAGGAGACGGTGCTCAAGCCGCTGCTCGAACGGATGGCGGCGCTGCTGACGGGACTCGGCGTGCCCGACGTGCCCGCGCAGGTCACCACGGTCCGCAAGCAGCTCCGGCTCGCCACGTCCGCCGGTTACCTCCGCGGCGGCCTGCCCGGGGCCGACGGGGCGCACGTCCGCGAGGACGTCACCAACGAGTGCATGCACGCCGGCGGCACCGAAACCTTGCCGGCGGATCCCGGGAGCTTCGAAGTCGTCCACCGGCCCCGGCCGGCCGACGTCGACGACGCGGACCTGTGGTGCTTCGACACGCTCGGCGCCGGGAAGTCGCTCACCAGCAAGGCCTCCGGCCGGTTCCTCTACGCGAGCACGACGGAGTCGAGCCCGGGCCGCAAGCTGCTCGGCACGCGTGCGGCGGACGACGCCGACCACGCCGAGGAGTTCTCGGTCGTCCCGGTCGATCCACCGGACGACGAGTTCACCTTCAGCGGTTATTTCACGCTGAGGAGCGTCCGGACCGGCGCGAGCGCGGCCTTCGGAACCGATCCCACGGCGAGCGGGCGACCCCGGGTCCACCAGGATCCCACCGCGTCGAAGCTGTACTTCTCCTGAGTCAGAGGACCGCGTAGCCGCCGTCGTCGTCGACGATGAGGATCTTCCGCTCGTCGCCGAGGGAGAACGTCGTGACGCCTTCCGGCTTCGCGCTCCGGTGGAAGGTGAAGTCGAGCAGCCGGACGGTGTCGCTGCCGCGGTCGCACGTGCCGAGCTGGAACGGCGCGTCGCCGTCGCTGGCCGACCGGCCGAGCAGGAGGAGGAGATCGCCGGTTCGTTCGTCGCGGGAAAGGTCGCGAATGCCCTGCACCGCGGTCGATCCCGGGATCCGGACGGACCGCAGGGTGGGCGTGCCCAGTGCGTCGGTCGTCCACTTCCCGCCGACATCGACGGGGACCCGGATCAGGGTGACGCGGCCGGGGACGGCCGGTCCCCGCAGGCCGAACAGCAGCGCGCCCGCGTCCCAGACGAGGCCCTCGACGTTCAGCCCACCCGCGTCCGGCTCCAGCCGGCCGGCCGCGGCGAGGGTGGGCACGTGCGCGAGCAGCCACTCGCGGAACCCCGCCATCGGTTCGGCGGGCAGGTCGCCGCCGGGGCGGTACCGGACGCGCACCAGGCCGTCGTCGACCCGCTGTCGCCGGCCGCTTTTCGCGACCGCCAGCGAGGAACAGACGACGAGGAACGTCTCGCCGTCGAGATCGACGCGGGTGAGGCCTTCGGGATCACCCAGCCCCTCGGCACCGGCCAGCCGGCGCCGGTGGATCCGCTCCACGGTTTCCGCGTGGGCGTCGAACGTCATTTCGAACAACGCGGTGGGGTCTTTGTTGTCGACGAAGGTGAACCGCCGGGAACCCGTCCGCACCACGCCCGAAGCGTTGAACGGAACCTTGCCGTTCTTTTCGGGGAACGGCGTCGGCTTGACGTGTTTCCGCTTCGCCACCGGTCGAGTGTAAACCGCCCGCGAAAGGTGTGGCACTCAGTGCCAGTGGCGGTCAGCCGCGCAGGACCTCGCCGACCCGGGCGACCACCTCGTGCAAGGGTGTCGCCGTGGTCAGCACCGCGACCACCGTGGCCGCCTCGCCGCCCGGAGCCCGGAACGCGTCGATGACCAGCGCGAACGCCTCGGTCGCGGTGGCCTTGATGTCGCCGGTGCCGCCGGTGCGCAGCCAGCGCCGGAGGACGTGGTTGTTGGCGGCCGCGATCGCCGCCGCGGCGACGGCCGCGCGCAGGCTCGCCGTCGCGTCGCCCTGCTCCTCGTAGCGCGCCTGGAGGTAGCGCGCGAGCACCCGCTGGTAGCGGTCGACGGTCGCGACCTCCTTGTCCCGCAACGAGGGAACCGTGCGGGTCAGGGCGAACCGCTTGAGCGACAGGTCGAGGTCGGCGGCGTAGGAATCGAGCACCAGGCCGACCGCGGCGCACGCCACCTCGACCGGGTCGCGCGCCGGGTCGGCGGCGGCGAACTCCTCTTCCATCTCCGCGACGATCTCGTCGTGGTTGGCGAAGAGCACGTCGTCCTTGGCGTCGAAGTACCGGAAGAACGTGCGGCGCCCGACGCCGGCGGCGGCCGCGATGTCGTCCACCGTGGTGGCCTCGTAGCCGTCGGCCGCGAACAGGTCCACGGCCGCGGAGGCCAGGGCGCGGCGCAGCTGCCGCCGGCCCGCGGGGGTCGCCCCGACCCGGGTGGCCGGCGCGCGGCGCGGCGAATCCGTCATGGCCGGACGGTAGCAGCCGCACTTGCTAGCGGCACTGAGTGCCGTTACGCTGGCGAACCTCACCCACCCCGTGGAAAGGCGCCGCCGATGTCGCTCGACCAGCAGGTGCCGACGAGCACCCCCGCGCCCCGCGACCCGGTGGGCGACCGGGTCGACGCCTACTACGGCCGCCTGTTCGGCTGGCCGGTGAAATGGCGCGGCGTCCACCCGTTCCTGGCGCTGGAGAACGGGATCTGCGCGGTGACGCTGCCCAAGCTCAGCGCGGGCCCGGTCCTGACCCGCCTGGCGGCGACGGGCTGCCAGGGTCCGGCCATGCACCTGCCCACCCAGCAGGGCCCCCGGGTGGCCCTCCTCGCGGAGACCGACGGCCTGATCCCCCCGCGTTCGGAGCTGCCCCGGAACGTCGAGGTGCTGGCGTGGGGCACGCTGCTGCCCCTGCCGGTCGGCACGCGGCGGGTGGACGTGGCGACGGAGTGGCTCTCGGCCCCGGATCCGCAACAGCGGTGGCTGCCGAGCCTGACCGCGGTCCTCGCGGGTATCCCCGAACGCCTGTAGCCCGGCCGGCTCGACGAGCACACGCCGCGCGAGGGCCCGCCGAAAACGGTTCGACGGCCCCGCCGGGTCCTGACACAGTGGCCGACCATGGTGCACGTCGAGCTGCTGACCGCCGAAGACGTCGGACTCATGCAGGGCCTCGCGCAGCGGATCACCGCCTCCCGGCCGGATCTGGTGAACAGCGACGCGTCGTACGGCGAACTGGCCTGGAACTGGGGCCGGGGGCACGCGGCCGACGGCGGGAGCTGGCCGCGGCGGCTGTGGTTCTCCGCCAGCGAACTCGTGGCGTGGGGCTGGGCCCAGCTCCCGCGCCGGGTGCGGCGCACCGACGGGTCGGTGAAGGACATCACCAGCGCTTACCTGGCCTACCAGGTCGACCCCGAGCACGCCGGTCTGGTGGACGAAGTGATCACCTGGTTCGACGCCACCGCGGGAAACATCGAGCGCACCGTGCTGCCGGGAGCCGCCGACGGCTTCGCGCTGGAGCGCTGGGCGGCGCACGGCTACGCGACCGATCCGGCCGCGCTCGGCGACACCGGGTCGTGGTCCCAGCTCAACGAGCGGGACCTCACCGACGTGGAAAATCCAGTACTGCCGCAGGGATTCCGGGTCCGCACCGCGGACGACGCCGGGCCGGCGGCCGCGGTCCAGGCTCACGTCGACGCGTGGGCTCCGACGTCGTACACGGCGTCGGCCTACGACGGCGTCCGGCAGACTCCTGCCTACCGCGGTGACCTGCACGTGCTGGTGGAGGCACCGGACGGGACGATGGCGGCCTCGGCGATCCTGTGGCTCGACGAGGTGAACAAGACCGTCGAGTTCGAGCCGGTCGGGACGCACCCGGGCTACCGGCGGCTCGGGCTGGGCCGGGCGATGATGCTCCACGGGATGCACCGAGCCCGGGCGGCGGGCGCACGGCACGCGACGGTCGCCTGCCTCGGCGCGCCGGGGCACCCCAATGCCCGCGGGCTGTACTTCGGCGTCGGGTTCCGGGAGCTGTCGCGGGACGCGCCGCTGATCAAGACCGCGGGCTGAGCCCGTTCGTCACAGCGGATAAGTCCACAATGGACAGCGCGCCTCCCGGAGTTTGACGGCGCCGCCGGTGGGGTATTCCCCAACCCCGCGATTCCACGCAGCCCGTCGCCCCCCGTCCGGGCCACGGCCCGTGGTCGCCCGGCCCGGGCTGTGAGGCAACGATGACCCATTACGGCACCGCCGGGACACCCCGGCTCGAAGCGGTAGGTCTCGGCGCGAAGGTCTCCCGGCCGCCGTGGACGGCGTTCGCACTGGTCCTGGTCGTCGTCGCGGACCAGGTGACCAAAGCGTGGGCCTGGCGCGAAGTCCCCCGGGCACACATCAACTTCGGCGGCAACCCGCTGGTCGGGCCGGTCGTCGGCGCCTGGTACGCCGGTCCCGTGACCGGGGCGGTGCTCGACCTCGCCGGCAGTGCGCTGCTGACGGCCTGCGTGCTGCTCCTCCTGCGCCGCCGGCACCCGGTGCTCCTGCGGGCGCCGGCCGCGCTCGCGATCGGCGGCTGGATCAGCAACCTGCTCGACCGCCTCGGGCTGCACCACCTCACCGCGCCGGGCAGCGTCCGCGGCGCCATCGACTTCGTGCCGGTCGGCAAGTACACCTTCAACGTCGCCGACTTCTTCATCATCGGCGCGACCCTGGTGTTCGCGCTCGCCCAGGGCTACCGCTGGGCGACGGCGAGGCTGTCCCACGTCACCGCCGACATCCCCCGCCCCCGGCCGCGGCTGCGCACCCCGGCGCGCATCGTGACGGTGAGCGGCGCCGCCGTGCTCGTCGCCGCCGTGACGCTCGGGGCCACCCACTACGGCGGGACGACGCATCCCCCTCGCGCCCACCGGACCTCCGCGACCCGGTGAGCGGCGTCGCTCAGTCCGTGGTGCGGTGGAGCCACGGGTTCCCCGCGGTGAGCCGGGCGGTGAAGCCGGTCTCGTCGCGGTGCAGGGTCACCTGGCTGCAGATCTGGTGCGCGATCCACAGTCCGCGGCCGCCGACCTGGCGGTCGGCCGGCAGCAGGCCGGCGAACGGGTCCCCGGGGCCCTCGCCGGCGTCGTGGACGGTCACGACCACGTGGTCGGCGTCCGCCCAGACCCGCATCGTGACCGGCGGGCGGCCGTGGCGCACCGAGTTGTCGACGATCTCGCTGACCGCCAGGACGAGGTCGTCGACCTCGGCGACGGGCAGGTCGGTCTTGGCGATGCCGAGCACGGCGTGGCGGGCCGCGGACGGCTGCGGGTCGGCGAGCTCGACGAGCGGGGCGGTGTGCTGGATCGGGTGGAGCGTCATCGGCCGCGGGCCGGTCAGGAAGGCCGGCGGGTCGACGTAGCCGGTGTTGCTGTGGTGCCCGCCGCCGGGCGTGGCGACGAACGGGTGCGTCCGGGCGACGTCGTCGAGCACGTGCCGCGGGGTGGTCCGCGTGTCGTAGGCGCACATGCTGCGCAGCGGGAACTCGTCGTAGGCGTGGTTGACGGTGGCCTCGTAGCGGGCCCACCAGTCCCACGACGTGTCGATCGCCTTGCGCGGGATCTCGCCGAAGATGCGGATGCCGGCCGCGCCGCCGGCGACGAGCCCGGCCATCATCTCGCGGTAGGACTTGATCGCGGCGGCGGGCCGCACGTAGAAGTCGTCCGTCGCCAGGTACTGCGCGCCCGCCGAGGGGGTGAGCGCCCGGCGCACCAGCTCGGCGTGGTCCGGTTCCAAGGACACGAAGGTCGGCTCGCCCGCGGTCAGGCCGGCTTCGAGGAACGGCACGGCGACGGCGAGCAGTTCGGCGTCGGAGCGGTACTGGACGGCGGCGTGGTCGTAGCCCTTCGGGGCGAGCTGCGGGGCGGCGGTCATGAGACGCGCTCCACGCGGACGCCGGGCAGGCCGAACAGCTCGAGGAGCCGGCCCGGAGTGGTCAGCCGCGTCCGCAGGACGACCGTCGTGTCGTGGCGCTCGGCGTAGTCCGCGACGTCGAACAGGCTGCGGTGGTCGATGAAGGCGAGGCCGGCGGCGTCGATCGCGACCGGTTCCCCGGCGGAGCGCAGGTCGGCGCGCTCCAGCGCCAGCGGCCACAGCCGGCCCACCGCCGTGTCCAGCTCCCCCGCCAGCGCGGCGACGTTCCCGGCGCGCGCGTGGCCGTGCAGGTGGAACGGTGTCGCGCCTTCGTGGGCGGCCGGGTGCATGCAGGCCAGCTGCGCGACGACCTCGTCGCTCAGCTCGTCGAGGTCGTAGCCGCACATCGCCGACATCGGGTTCGCGGCCATGAAACGGTCGACGAGGTGCTCGTAGCGGGCGAAGGCGTCCAGCTGGGCGGGCGTGCGAACCAGCGACGTCGCGTCGGCGGCGACGCGCAGCCCGGCGAACCCGGCGGCCAGCGCCTCCGCGGTCGCCGTGGCGTAGCGCCCGACCTGGCCGGCGGGGTCGACCACGGTCCCGGTGGTGTAGGTCGAGTCCACCGACGAGACCCGCACGGCGCCGCGGCGGAACCCTTCGTCGAACCGGCCGTCGGCCCGCAGCCGCGCGGTCAGCGACGCCTCGTCACCGGGGGCGACGTAGAGCACCCGCTCCCCCGCGGCCAGTCCGTCGGCCAGATATTCCCGCGCGTGGACGGCGAATCCGGCCCGCCGGCGGAAGCCGCGGCACACGTGGCTGCGAACCGGCGACGGTGGCTCGCTGTCCCGCTGTGTCGGCATCTGCACGGTCCGAGACTACGCCGCCGGGGGCCGCCCCGATGAGACGGCGGTCACGGCAGGTCGAAGGTCGCGCGCCCGGGCCGGGGGTGCTTCGCGGAGGGGCTCCGGAGCAGGACGTCGCGAGTCAGTTCGAGCTGACCGTGGTGTTGCGCGAGCTCTTCGAAAACGTGCTGCAGCGCACCCCCTTGCGAACGGGCCGCCGGGGTGTCCGCGTACTTGGCGGGCGCCGGCGCGCGCAGCGGCGCGGCGGACTCGGCCACCGCCAGATCGGCGCACAGCTGTTCCTTGGCGGCGGCGACCCGCTCGATCATCTCCTCCGCCGGGCCCGACGCGGTGAACTCGGCGGCCCGGTCACGCTCCACCGAGCGGCCGGCGACGAGCGAGCCGGCCCAGAACTCGAGCACGCCGAGGCAGTGCGTGACGATCGCGTAGGGCGTGTTCGCCCCGGGCAGGGGCGGGCGCCGGTTGACCCGCTCGTCGCCCAGCTCCGCGAGGATCGCCGCCATCCCGTCGAGGGCACGGCGGGCGAACCACAGGTAGTCCTCGTCATTGATCTTCATGTGCTCCCCCCGGTCCGGTCACCCGTCGAAGCCGGTGGCGCCGTCGATCTGCTCGCGGAGGATGTCCGCGTGCCCGGCGTGCCGCGCGGTCTCCTCGATCAGGTGAACGTAGATCCACCGCAGCGAAACGCGGCCGAGCCGGGGCATCGGCACGGTGTCGTCGAGCGCGAACCGCGCGGCCACCCGCCGGGATTCCGCACAGGCGCGTTCGTAGTCGGCGACGAGGTCCTCGACGCCGGTCACCGCGTCGACGGTCCAGCCGTCGTCGGCGACCCGCACACCCGCCTCCGGCCGCCCGTCCAGGACGCCGGTGAACCATTCCCGTTCGACCGACGCCAGGTGCTGCAGGAGTCCGAGGAGCGTCGTCGGCGAGGGCACCAGCCGGCGGCTCGCCTGTTCCGTGGACAGGCCCGACACCTTCCGGACGACGATGCCCCGGTACAGGTCCAGGAACGTCTCCAGCACCTCACGTTCGCCGCCGGCGGCGACCTGCTCGTCCGGGCTGAGCGGTGGGTCCGGGGACGTCGTCACGCCGCCGACCCTACCGGCACGACTGACAGGGTCCCGTCCGTTCGCTACAGCGGCCGCGCCCGCCGGGCGATCTCCGGCGGACCGCACCGACCGTCCCCCGGGACACGATCGCCTCGTCCACTGTGGACGCTCATGGGGCGCACCCGCCGCCACGCGAGAAAGACGTGGGATCGACGATACGATCGGCGGCGGGCCGGTCAGGACGAGACTTCCATCTCCAGCCCCATGATCCGGACGGTGCGCCGGCGGCGGAGCCAGCCGCGGGCGGGCGCGCCGTCCGGGAGCTCGTCGAGGATCGCCTTGCGCTGCGCCGCGGTCGTCGAACGCCAGCGCATCGCGAGCACCGGGCGGACCGGTGCGATGAACGGGCGCACCCGTTCGTGCGCCCCGGACAGCCGGATCTGGTAGTCGCGGTCCGGCCGGTACGCGAGGTCCAGGTCGATCAGCGGCTCGGTGCCGCCGGCGCGGTGGTGGCTACGCGACAGCACGCGGGCCAGCTCGTCCAGCGCGACCTGCAGGGTGCAGGGCATCTGGTCCTGCCAGCGGCCGAGGCGCGGGGCGTTCACCGCCGCCGCCGTGACGTCGGCCGCGAGCACCACCAGGGCCCGGACCGGCGTCCCGGCGAGTTCGACGCGGATCCGCCTGCCGTCCGCGTCGACGGAGAAGCGGAGCACCCGGTCGGCCACGACGGCACCCGACCGCAGCCGGACCCACTCCTCGACGGCGCCGGGCGAAGGGCAGGACGACACGAACGTGAAGGCCAGCTCGTCGCCGGCGAGGTTCATCGCCACCGGGAACAACGAACCGAGGTCGTGCATCAACGCCGTGCCGATGACGAGTGCGGCGCGGGAGCCGCCTCCGGTCATCCCCCTCTCCTCCCTCCGGCTACACCTGCAGGTCGGTTTCGATGCGTTTGAGGTAGTGGCGGGCCAGCGCGAGGTTCGCCCGCTCCCGGTCCAGCACCAGGTACAGGAACAGCGAGTTGCGCGAGGTGTTGATCAGCCGGATCAGGTGGTACTGGCGGTGCAACGTGATCAGGATGTCCTCGATGGTGTCGTTGAGCGCGAGCGAGGACATCACCCGCAGCTTCGCCCGCACGACCTCGGTGTTGCCGGCCGCGGCGACCTCCAGGTCGAGCCACTCGCCGCCGCCGCTGGTGCCGAGCGACATGCCGCTTTCGTAGTCGACCAGCGCGACGCCGACGGCGCCGGCGATGGACATGGCTTCCTTGAGCGCGGTGTCGATGTTCATCATCATGCCTCTTCCTTCCGTTGAACTGCTTGCTACGCGGCCAAGATCGTGCCGATGCGCTCGATGACGGGCCGGGACTCGAACAGGAGACGCCCGACGTTCAGGCCCTTGTCGCCCAGGACGACCATCAGCGCCAGCCGGCCCACGGCGTAGACGGCCATGTAGCCGTCGCTGCCGAACACGACGGTCTGGCTGAGCGTGCCCTTGCCCGTCATCTCGGCGGCCTGGCGCGCGATCCCGAGATCGGCCGCGGCGAGTGCGGAGATCTTCGCCGGATCGAGGTATTCGTCCGCGTCGGCGATGATCGGTATCCCGTCGACCGCGGCGAGCACCGTACCGGTCACTCCCGCTACGCTTTCCCGGAGATTTCGCAGCTCAGCGGCGAGTGCGTCGAAGTTCAATTCTCTCTTTCCTTCGTAAACTGGCAGCCGAAGAAATGATCATCCGTTCGGGTTGCCCTGCCGCGGGGACCCTACCGCCATCATCACTTCCCGCCTATCAACAGTAGTTGCTCCCTTGACGCCTTTACACGATCGGGTGAAGCGCAACGGTTGGTGTAACCGAAATAAATTCACCGGCGGACTGATGTCCATTAATCACGTCGCAGGCAGCGCCGATGTTCCCGATTTTCGGCGAGGTACCTGAAATGCGCTTATGCCACCAAGGGCGTCCGATCACGGTTATATCTCTGCGTGATCGGCAGTTCACTTTCGACCATTCGCCGCGCGACGAGCCTCGAGCCGCTTGGTAACCGGCGTCCGACTCCAGCGCGTCAGGGCCGAAGCCCCTCGGCGGGTTGCTGACTCACATCCGGCGAAAACCCCTTATTCCGGCAGTGAACGCGGCAGACCGAACGCCGGGAGCACGCTGTTCTCGAAACGCGTCATGGCACAGATCCGCTCTCCGGCCAGCTCGAGGACGTACAGGCCGGTTCCGTGGCGGACGCCCGACGGGCCGCGCAGGTACGCGCCGAACGCCGGTTGGCCGTTGGCGCGCGTCGGGACGAGGGCGAACCGGCGGCCCGCGGCGAACAAACCGGCGCAGAAGCAGGCCGCGACGGCGCGGCCCTCGTATTCGAACGGCAGCGGCGGCATCGCCAGGAAGACGTCTTCGGTCAGCAGGGCCACGAGCGCGTCGATGTCGGCGCCCTCCCAGGCGCGGACGAAGTTCGCCACGATCGCGTTCTCCGCGGGCGAACCCGGCGCGGGCGGCGGCTCACCGGATTCCCGGCGCCGCAGTCCGGCGCGAGCCCGCTTGAGGGCGCTCTTGACCGAGTCGACCGTCGTGTCCAGCATTCCGGCGACCTCGGTCGCGGGAAAGCCGAGGACGTCGCGCAGGACCAGCACGGCCAGCTGACGGGGCGGCAAGGCCTGCAGGGCCGTCACGAACGCCAACGAGACGGATTCGCTCCGCTCGTACCGCGCCTCCGGGCCGAGTGACGCGGGAAGGAGAGCGTCGGGAAACGGCTCGAGCCAGACGACTTCGCCGAGCCGGGTCGGCTCGGGCGGCTCGACGCCGGGGATGTCCCACCCCTCGGCCGGGCGCCGGGCGGCCGAGCGCAGCGCGCTGAGGCACCGGTTGGTGGCGATCCGGTACAGCCAGGTGCGGATCGACGCGCGGCCGTCGAAACCGCCGAGCCCGCGCCAAGCCGACAGCAGGGTGTCCTGGAGCGCGTCCTCGGCGTCCTGGAACGAGCCGAGCATCCGGTAGCAGTGCACCTGCAGCTCACGGCGGTGCGGCTCGGTCAGCGTACGGAACGCCTCGCCGTCGCCGGCCCGCGCCTTGCCGATCAGGTCCGTTCCCATCCGGCCGCTCCTCCTCGTTGCCATTCTGTATGGACGCCGGCGACGACGCGAAGGGGGCGGCCGCCCCTTTTCCCGGTCCCGCGGCGTCGGAACCGGCATGGGAAAAATCATCATCAGCGAAAACGTCACGCTCGACGGAGTGATCCAGGACCCGACCGGCGAGGAGGGCACCGGCCGCGGCAGCTGGTTCACCTGGATCGGCGACCGGGACCGGGAAGAGTGGGCCAAGGTCGAGTACGAAGAAGCGCTGGGCGCCGAAGCCCTCCTGATGGGACGGCGGACCTACGCGTACTTCCTCGGACGCGGCTGGGCGTCGCGCACCGGCGAGTGGGCGGACCGGCTGCGGAGGCTGCCCAAGTACGTCGTCTCGTCGACCGCTTCCGAGAGCGGCGGCTGGGGCGCCACGAAAGTCGTGGCGATCGAGGAGGTCGCGAAGCTGAAAGAAGAGGTGAGTGGGGAGATCGTCGTCTACGGCAGCGGGCAGCTCGTGCGCGACCTGATCGAGCGCGACCTCGCCGACGAGCTGCGGCTGATGATCTACCCGTTCGTGCTCGGCGCGGGCGAGCGGCTCTTCCCGGAGACGAGCGGGGTCAGGCCCCTGCGCCTGACCGGTGCCCGCGCCGTCGGCGACACCCTCGCCCTGCTGACCTACGCAAGAGGGTGACCCCGCCGGACCTCGGCCGAAAGGACGAGGTCCCCGGTACCTTCGGCCGAGGTGGCCGCCCACCCCGCTCCCCTAGCTTGATCATCGACCGGGAGTGAGGAGGCGTCATGAGGTTGCGCACCAGAAGGGCCGGAGTCATCGCCGTCGCGGCCGGGGCCGCGGTGGTGGCGATCGGGGCGACCGTGATGGCCACCGCCGCCGATCCCGTCGCGCCGGAGATCGTCAGCGCGACGCCGGCCGAAGCCGGACACGAGACCGAAGGCAAGTACACCGCCGGGGACTACGTGCTGAACGTGCACGAGCTGAACGGCGACGGTGAAGGCATGGGCACCACGATCGGCCCGCACACCGCGTACTACTCGAAAACCTTGCACGGCACCGCATCCTGGACGCCGGTGGTCATCAAGTTCTCCGTCGGCCGCGACAGCGACGCGCCGACCGTCTTCGCCTACCCGGTCCCCGGACCGGGTAAGGGCGTCGACTGCGTCGCTTCCGGCACCGAGGCCGCACCGCTCGTCCGGTGCGAGACCAAGGTCAGTAGCCGACCGTGAAGTGCCGGTCCGCGCCGGCGTTTTCGAGCTCGTCCACGACCGCGGCGGCGAGGTCCTCGGCCGAAATGCGCGACGACCCGTCGGGGCGGGTGAGGAGCGACGTCGTGCCCCGGCGGTAGTCGCCGGTGCGTGGACCGGGCTCCAGCACCGCCGGCGGGCTCAGGTAGACCCAGTCGGCGGCGGGGTGCGCGCGGCAGACGTCGAGCTGCGCGGCGCTGGCCCCGGCGATCGCGCGGTACTCGGGTGGGACGTACCGCGGGTCGTCGAGGACCAGGCCGCCGCCGGGGACCCGGAGCGGGGCCGCGCCGCCGACGACGAGGACGCGGGTGCCGGCCGTCGCGGCCGCGTCCAGCAGCGCCGACGTCGTCGCGGTGACCGTGTGCTCCTCCCCCGGCGCGGGACGGGCCGCGGCCACCACCGCGTCGGTGCCGGCGAACACCGTCGCCATCCGGTGCAGGTCGCCCGCGTCCGCCTCGACCACGAGGACGCTGGGTACTTCGGGCCGTCGCGTCCGCACGATCGCGACGAGGTCGTGGCCGCGCCGGGCGGCTTCGGTGAGAACGCGGGAGCCGACCATGCCGGCCGCGCCGACGACGGCGATCTTCACGAGAGGTGTCCTTTCCGGACGAACGGGGTGGGGAGCTGGCCGGCGACGAGCGCGGCCAGCGCGAGCGCGAACCCGGCGAGCTGCACCGGGCCGAGCGTCTGGTGCAGGACAACCGCGCCGAGGACGGCCGCGACCAGCGGGGAGAGCAGCGCCAGCACGGCTACCGACGCGACCGGCAGCGTGGTGACGCCGCGGAACCACAGGGCGTAGGTGAGCAGCCCGCCCACCAGGCCCAGCCAGAGGTAGCCCAGCACCGCGCCGCCGTCGATCGACGGCGGCGCGCCCTCGAAGACGGCCGTGAACGGCAGCAGGAACAGGCCGCCCGCCGTGAGCTGCCAGCCGGCGAACGCGGTCGGGCCGACCCCTGCGGGCCGTCCCCAGCGCTTCGTCAACGTCACGCCGAGGGCCATCGTGACCGCGCCACCCAGCCCGGCCGCGACGCCGACGCCGTCGAAGGCCGCGGCCGGCCCGATCACGACCAGGCCGACGCCCGCCATGCCCACCGCACCCCAGCACAGTCGCCGGCCTGACAGGCGTTCGCGGAGCACGGCCACGGAGAGGACGGCGACCACGAGCGGCTGCGCGGCGGCCAGCGTCGCGGCCACGCCGCCGGGCAGGCGCTGGGCGGCGACGAACAGCAACGGCAGGAACAGGCCGATGTTGAGCACGCCGAGCGCGGCGGCCTTCCCCCACCACGCTCCGCGCGGCAGCGTCCGGGTCAGCGCCAGCGCGATGAGCCCGGCCGGCAACGCCCGGAGCAGGCCGGCGAACAGCGGGTGGCCGGCGGGGAGGAACTCGGTGGTGACGATGTAGGTGGTGCCCCACACCGCCGGCGCGAACGCCGTGAGCGCGATGCGCGGCAGGTCCACGCGGGTTTCGCGCTGGAGTTGGTCGGTCATGCGGAAAGTCCACCCGAAACGGATCCATGAGTCCAACACATGTTCGTCACCGCTGCGATCGTGATCCAAGATGGACGGGTGGAACTCCAGCAGATGCGGTACGTCGTCGCGATCGCCGAGACGTCCAGCTTCACCCGCGCCGCCGAGCGGTGCCTGGTCGTCCAGTCGGCGCTGAGCCATCAGGTCGCACGGCTGGAACGCGAACTCGGCGCGCGGTTGTTCGACCGGACCAGCCGCCGCGTGCGGCTGACCCCGGCGGGCGAGGCGTTCCTGCCGGCCGCGCGCCAGTGCCTCGACGCGGCGGAGCGGGCGGCGGCCGAGGTCGCGGCCGCCATCGGCGAGGTGCGCGGGCGGCTCGCCGTCGGCCTGATCCCCACGGTCACCGCGGCCGACGTCCCGGCCGCGCTGCGCGAGTTCCACGACCGGTTCCCGCCGGTGCGCATCAGCCTCCGGATGGGCGCGAGCGACGACCTCATCGAGCAGGTCCGCGACGGCACCCTCGACGTGGCGTTCCTCGGCCTGCCCACGACGGCCCGCCCGAGTGGCGTCGCGGTCCACGAGCTGGGTCGCGGGCACCTGATCGCGGTGGTCGCCCCGGACCACCCCCTGGCCGGCGAAACGATGGTCAGCCTGCGGCGCCTGGCGTCGGAGGTGTTCGTCGACCTCCCGGCGGGCACGGCCGGACGCGCCCAGTCCGACCAGGCGTTCGCGGCGGCGGGCCTGGATCGCGAGGTCGCGTACGAGGTGACCAGCGCGGACTACCTCGCGCGCCTGGTCGGTCCGGGCCTCGGGGTGGCGATGCTGCCGTCCGGGTACGCACCACAGCTGACGGGCGTGGTGACGATCGAGATCACCGACGCCCCGGCCCGCGTCGAATACGTCATCTGGGCGGCGGCCAACCCGACCCCGGCGGCGAGTGCTTTCGTGTCGCTGCTGGGCATCGACCCCGCGCCGGTCAGTGGCTCCCGGTGAGCTCGCCGGAAAGCCGGCCGTGCATGGTCGCGCTGGGCGTGTTGAGCCCGGTGATCTCCACGGACTTGCCGCGGTCGGCGTACTTGGCGGTGACCGCGTCCAGGGCGGCGACGGTGGAGGCGTCCCAGATGTGCGCGTCGGTCAGGTCGATGACGACGCTGTCCGGGTCGCCGGCGTAGTCGAACCGCGAGACGAGGTCGTTGCTGGAGGCGAAGAACAGCTCGCCGGTCACCGCGTAGACGACCTGGGTGCCGTCGGGGTCGGTGGCCGCGGTGACGTCGACCAGCCGGGCGACGCGGCGGGCGAAGATGACCACCGCCGTGATGCTGCCGGCGACCACCCCGATCGCCAGGTTGCTGGTGGCCACCACGATCGCGACCGTCACGACCATGACGGTGATCTCGCCGGCCGGCATCCGCTTGAGCGTCGCCGGGGCGATGCTGTGCCAGTCGAAGGTGCCGAAGGCGACCAGCACCATGACCGCGACCAGCGCGGCCATCGGGATGTCGGAGACGACCGGGCCGAACACGAGGCACAGCACCATCAGGAACGACCCGGCGAGGAACGTCGAAAGCCGGGTGCGGGCACCGGCCGTCCGGACGTTGATCATCGTCTGGCCGATCATCGCGCAGCCGCCCATGCCGCCGAAGATCCCGGTGACGACGTTGGCGATGCCCTGCCCGATCGCCTCCCGGGTCTTGTTCGAGCGGGTGTCGGTGATGTCGTCGACCAGCTTGGCGGTCATCAGCGACTCCATCAGGCCGACCAGCGCGAACGCGAGCGCGTAGGGCGCGAGCAGCGTCAGTGTGTCCCAGGTGAACGGGACGTCCGGGATGCCCAGCACCGGCAGCGACGACGGCAGCGCGCCCTTGTCCCCCACCGTCGGAACGGAGATGCCGGCGGCGATCGTCAGCGCGGTCAGCGCCACGATGGCCACCAGCGGCGCCGGCACCGCCCGGGTCAGCTTCGGGAACAGCACCATGATCACCAGGCCGGCGGCGAAGAGCGGGTAGACCGGCCACGGCACGTCGATCAGCGCCGGCACCTGGGCCAGGAAGATGAGGATGGCGAGGGCGTTGACGAACCCGACCATGACGCTGCGCGGCACGAACCGCATCAGCTTCGCGACCCCGAGGGAGCCGAGCACGATCTGGAACAGCCCGCCGAGGATCACGGTGGCGACCAGGTAGCCCAGGCCGTGCTCACGGGCGAGCGGCGCGACGACGAGCGCGATCGCGCCGGTCGCCGCGGAGATCATGGCCGCGCGGCCGCCGACGACGGAGATCACCACGGCCATCGTGAAGGAGGCGAACAGGCCGATGCTCGGGTCGACCCCGGCGATGATCGAGAAGGAGATCGCTTCGGGGATCAACGCGAGCGCGACGACCAGGCCGGCGAGGATTTCGACGCGCGCGACCTTCGGCGACAGCCAGGCCGGCCGGGTGCGCAGGACGGAGAGAACGGAGGACACGAGGGATCCAGACGTGCGAAGGCGCGGGAGGCGGGCCCCTCACGCTAGAGGAGAGCCGTCCACCCGATCGAAGCCGCCCACTCGAACCGGCCGCCGAGTGTCCCTGCCGCGGCGAGGTCGTGAGTGAGAAACAGTGTTCTAACCCTGTTTCTCACTCACGACGATCACCGGGTCACATGTTTTCCGCGCCCGCCTTCACCGCCTCGCGGATCCGGGCGTACGTCCCACACCGGCAGATGTTGCGGATCTCGTCGAGGTCGGCGTCCGTGATGTCCCGGCCCGCCGCCTGCGCCTGGCGGACCTTGGCCACCGCCGCCATGATCTGGCCGGGCTGGCAGTAGCCGCACTGGGCGACGTCGCGGTCCAGCCACGCCTCCTGCATCGGGTGGAGGTCCTTGCCCACCGTCGCCGGGAGGCCTTCGATCGTCGTGATCTCGTCGGTTTCCTTGATGTCGGCCACCCGCACCGAGCACGGGTTGAACGCCTTGCCGTTGATGTGACTGGTGCACGCCTTGCAGACGTCGAGCCCGCAGCCGTACTTCGGGCCGGTGATGCCCAGCAGGTCGCGCAGGACCCACAGCAGCCGGAGGTCGTCGTCGGCGTCGACGGTGACCACGCGGCCGTTGACCTTGAAGGTTTGGTTCGGCACAGCGGGCTCCTAGTAGGCGTGGTCGAGGCCGTCGGTGGGCGACGGCGGCGTGGACGGCTGCGGCGGCAGGGGCTCGAAGCTGATCGTGCCGTGGTTGATGGGGAACGAGGTCGGCATCTTGCCGACCGCGCGGGCGTAGGCGCAGGCGACGGCGGCGAACGACGGCGCCACCGCGAGCTCGCCCGCACCACTGGGGCTCGACGACGTGTTCGGCATGACGACGACCTGCGTCTCGGGCGGAGTGTTCCACTCGCGCGTGTAGAAGTAGTTGTCCCAGCTGCCTTCCAGCGGGAGCCCGTCCTTGATGTGCAGGCTGGACGTCAGGCACATCGCGATGCCGTCGTTGAGCCCGCCGATCATCTGCGCCTCGAGGCCACGCGGGTTGATCGCGAAGCCCGGGTCGACGACCACGAGCGCCTTCGTCACGCGCGGGCCGGTGACGCCGTCGCGGACCTTGCGGTTGACCGTCTCCGGCCGGCAGTCGATCTCCACCAGGACCGCGACCGCGCCGCGGTATTCGGCGTGCAGCGCGATGCCCTGCGCCGTGCCGGCGGGCATCGCCCGGCCCCAGTTGCCGACCTGGACGGCCTTGTCCAGCACCGCGCGCAGCCGGTCGTCCTTGAGGAACTCGCGCCGGAACACGACCGGATCCTTGCCGAACTTCTTCGCCAGCTGGTCGACGACGAGCTCTTCGGCGGTGACCACGTTGGGCGAATAGATGTTGCGCATGCTGCCGGTGTTGAACTTCAGCGGGATCTCGTTGAGCAGCTGGGTCGTGACGCCGAAGTTGTACGGCGACGACTGGCTCAGCAGGAAGATCGACTCGGCGAAGCTGAGGTTGCCGGCGATCGGGAGCTTCGCGGCGGTCGCGGTGATCATCTCGCCCAGCCCGTGGCTGAACTCCGTCTGCACGCTCGTGTGGCGCTGCTCGAAGCTGACGACGTTGCCGAGCAGGTAGGTCGCCCGCACCCGCGACACGCACATCGGGTGGATGCGGCCCTGACGGAAGTCGTCGGTGCGCGACCACATCAGCTTGACCGGCTTGCCCATCTTCTGCGACGCCTCCGCCGCTTCGGCGGCCGCGTCGTGGAAGAGGTGGCGGCCGAACGACCCGCCGCCCTGGGTGACGTGCACCTTCACCGCGTCCTGCGGCATGCCCAGCAGCTTGGCGATCTCCTCCTGGGCGACGATCGGCACCTTGAGGCACGACCAGATCTCCGCGCGATCCGCGCGGACGTCGGCGATCGCGGCGCCGGTCTCCAGCGGGCTGTTGCTGGCGGCGGCGAAGGTGAACTCGGCGTCGATGTACTGGTTGAGCAGGCCGGGAACGGCCATCGGCAGCTGCGCGGCCTTGAGCTTCTTCAGCACGGTCGCGTCGGACTCGCCGTCGACCGTGCCCGCTCCCCAGGTCACCTTCAGCGCCCGGATCGCGTCGATGCACTGGCCGAAGGTGCGGCCGCGCACCGCCACGCCGTGCGAGATCGCGGCAACGTCGGTGATCCCGGACATCGCCTTGACCTCGGCGGCGTTGAGGATCGCGCGCGGGGTGCCGTTGATCGTGGGCGGCCGGGCGACCATGGTCGGCAACGCGTTCGGCACGTCCATGTCGAGGGTGAACTGCTTGGTGCCGGTGACCGCGGCGTGGGCGTCGAGGCGGTTCTGCGGCGTGCCGAGCACCTTGAACTGCGACCGCGGCTTGAGCGTCGCCGCGACGCTGATCGTCGTGGCCGAGGCGGCTGCTTTCGCCAACGACCCGTAGCTCGCGGTTCGACCGGAGCCGCGCACGACGCCGCCGGACGTCGTCAGCTGCGACGCGGGCACGCCCCACTTCGCGGCGGCCGCGGCGATCAGCCGCTGCCGCGCGATCGCCGAGGCCGTCCGGACCGGCGTGTAGATGCTGCGCATCGAGTTGGAGCCGCCGGTCAGCTGGTTCATCAGCAGCTCGGGCCGGGCGTCGGCGAGCGTGACGTCGATCTTGTCCAGCGGGAGGTCGAGCTCCTCGGCGATCATCATCGCCACGGCGGTGGTCATCCCCTGGCCGACCTCGGCGCGCGGCACGGCGAACGCGGCCCGGCCGTCGGCCCCGATCTGCACGCTGATCAGGCCGGAAGTCGGCAGCGCGGCGAGGTTCTGCAGATCGCCGAGGTCGAAGATGTCCTCGGGCTGGGGCAGCGACGGGATCGCGGCGTCGGCCTTGCTCGGCGCCAGCTCCGCGCCCCCGACCTGCGCGGCGACGGCGAGCGTGGGCGCGGCGAGCACAAAACCGAGGAAGCGGCGGCGGGCCATGGAGCGCGGCTCGGACCCGGGTGGGGGGCCGGAAGGGTCGTGTTCGGGCATGAGCGGCTGGGACCTCTCGAACGACGGTGTGGGAGAAGCGCGGGCCTGAGCACCGCCGGCCGGAGTGTTGCACACATCACGCCGCCGAATGAAGGATCTGAGTGCCTACATTTGGCCTAGTGTCGTTGTGCACTGTGCACAGCGGGTACCGGTCACGGCACGCGCGGTGGCGGGAGGAAAGGCAGCGCCCGGACGACCAGAGCGAGCTCCAGGGCCAGGTCACCGCCGGTCAGCGACCGGCCGGTCAGCTCTTCGATCCGGTGGATCCGGTTGAGCACGGTGTTGCGGTGGCAGTGCAGCGCCTGCGCCGAGCGCGTCGCCGAGCCGCCGGTGCGCACCCACGTCGAGAGGGTCTCCAGCAGCGGGCCGCGCTCGACCGCCCGCAGGTCCAGCAGGCCGCCCAGCCAGTTCTGCTGGAGCGATTCCGTCAGCTCGGGCGAGCTGAGCAGCAGCGCTTCGGGCAGCCGCTCGGCCAGGCACACGACGTCGACGTGGCCCGGCGGCACCGTCCGCATCGCCAGCACCGCCTGGCGGTAGGCCGTGTGCACGGCGGCCAGCCCGTCGACGACCAGGGACACGCCGGCCGGCACGGTCAGCACGGACCCGATCGCGCCGACGGCGTCTGCGACCTCTCGGCCCGGCAGCGAGACCAGGCCGACGAGCACGTCCGCGCGCGACTGCCAGGCCGACGCGGAGCCGACGTCCTCCAGCGCGGAGCCGAGCGGCTCGGCGAAGGCGGCGTCGCCGGGACCCGCGGCCGCGACGACGACGTAGGGTCCCGAAATCGGCAGGCGCAGCGCCCGGCCCGCCTCGTAGGCGAACCCCGCGTCCGCCGCCCGGCCCTGCAGCAGCCCCTCCCAGAGCGACGCGCGCCGCTGCTCGTCCGCGCGGACGAAACTCCGCTCCGCCACGTGGTAGGCCAGCGCCACCTGGGCCGACGTGGCGTCGACGACCTCCCACACCCGGGTCGCGAGGTCCAGCATCGCCTCGTTGTTGACGTACCCGGTCGCCCGCGCCTTCTCGGTCAGGGCCTGCCAGACCAGCCGCCCGCCGATCCGGAACGAGCGCAGCACGTCGTCGAGGGGCAGCTGCTGTTCGGCCCGGCGCCGCCCGGTCGCCTTCGCCGCGTCGTAGAGGTCCTCGGCCGTCTCGGGGCCCCGGCCGATCAGCTGCAGGACCCGGCGGAGGTTGTCGTGGCAGGAGCGCCAGAGGTCGTCGTCGGGCACGACGTCGACCGTCCGGTAGCCGGGGTTCTGCTCGACGATGACGGCGACCAGGGCGCCGGTGAGCTCGTCGAGCTCGTCCAGCACCCTGGCCGCGAGCGACCACGCGGTGTCCCGGGCGTCCGCCCGTGCCTCGCCCATCCACACCACCACCGTCGCGCTCCCACCGGCGCGTCAGCCTACGTCGCAGCCTCCGTTTTCGCTCACTTCGCCAGCGCGAAACCCGGGTGCGGCGGCTGGTTGTACGCGGTGTTCTGCCACGCCACGGCCTCCCGGTACTGGCGGTCCTGCATCAGCGAGACGTGCGAGATGCTCGTCGGGTCCGCGGTCGAGTAGATCCGCAGCGCCCGGTTGTCCGACGTCGGCCAGACGACCTCCTCGCGCCAGTCGCCGAACAGGTCCGCCTGCAGCGACGGCGTGTTCTTGGTGCCGTTGTTCGCGTGCACCCCGGACGCCGTCAGCAACCGGGTGTCGGCGCCGGTGCCGTACTTGTCGATGTGGGTGCCGTCGAGCAGTTCGCGCTGGGCGTCGCCGTCCCACCAGATGACGAAGTTCGTCGAGGACGGCTTGCGCCCGATGTTCTGCCCGCTGGTGTTCAGCAGCCCGGACACCGCCGACGACCAGGACTCGGCGCCGGGACTGCCCGCGTAGATGTCGTCCGACACACCGCGTCCGTTGTCGCAGGAGCACGACGCGTTCTGCCAGATGATCTGCCCGGTCTTCGCGTCGGCCATCCAGGCGGCCGGCTTCGACGTGTCTTCATCCACTTTGAACTCCTCCAGGCCGGCCCGGCTCGGGATCAGGTCGCCGACGTGCATGGCGTCGCCGTGACCGAGCCGGGTGTTCCACAGTGGACTGCCGTTGTCGTCGATCGCCATGGCCCCGAAGACGATCTCGTCGCGGCCGTCGCCGTCCGCGTCGGCGATGGCCAGCTGGTGGTCGCCCTGGCCGGTGTACTGCGAGCCCGCCGAGTTCGAGTCGAACTTCCACCGCTCGGTGAGCGCGCCGCCCCGGAAGTCCCAGGCCGCGATCACGGTCCGGGTGTAGTAGCCGCGCGACATGATCAGGCTCGGGTGCGAGCCGTCCAGGTACGCGGTCCCGGCCAGGAACCGGTCCACCCGGTTGCCGTAGCTGTCGCCCCACGAGGACACGGTGCCGCGGGGCGGGTCGTAGTTCACGGTGGACATCGCGGCGCCGGTCTGGCCGTTGAACATCGTGAGGTACTCGGGTCCGGACAGGATGTAGCCGCTCGAGTTGCGGTAGTCCGCGCTCGCGCTGCCGATGACCTGCCCGGTGCCGGACCGCGTGCCGTCCGCGGTCTTCATCGCGACTTCAGCCCGGCCGTCACCGTCGTAGTCGAAGACCTGGAACTGCGTGTAGTGCGCGCCCGCGCGGATGTTGCGGCCCAGGTCGATCCGCCAGAGCCGCGTGCCGTCCAGCCGGTAAGCGTCGACGTAGACGTCCCCGGTGTAGCCGGACTGCGAGTTGTCCTTGGCATTGCTGGGATCCCACTTCAGCACCAGCTCGTACTGGCCGTCGCCGTCCAGGTCGCCGATGCTCGCGTCGTTCGCGGCGTAGGTGTAGCTCTCCCCGGATGGCGTCGTGCCGCCGGGCGGGAGCTGGATAGGCACGTCCCGGGTGCTCGCCGCCGCTGTGCTGTCCAGCGTCAGCGAATCCTCGGCGGCGAAGGCCGACATCCGCTCGACGCCGCCGACGACGGCCCGGACGCTGTACCGGGCCCCGGCGGGAGCGCCCGCGTCCAGGTAACCGGTCGGTCCACCGACCGGCGTCTGGGTCACCCTCGTGCCGTCGCGGTAGACGGCGAAGGCCACCCCGGCGGGGTCGTCGGCGAGCAGCCGCCAGCCGACCTGGTTTCCCTTCGCGGTGTGGACGCTGACCACCCCGCGGTTCAGCTTGTCGAACGTCGGCGCGGTCTCCCCCGCCGCGACGCCTGGCAGCAACCCCACCACCAGGACGCCCACGGCGGCCACGACCAGCCTGCGACTCAGCGTGAACATACTCTTCTCCTTGTCTGGTGTGGACGGATTCAGCTGGTCGTGCAGATGCTTCCGTTGAGGGTGAACGAGGCCGGTGCCGGGTTGGACCCGGTGAACGTGCCGTTGAAGCCGATGCCGGTCGACGCGTTCGGAGCCAGCGTGCCGTTCCAGGACAGGTTGGTGGCGGTGACCGCGCCGCCGGATTGGGCGAAGGTCGCGCCCCAGCCGGGCAGGGTCACGCGCTGGCCGGCGGTGTAGGTGAAGGCCAGCGTCCAGCCGGTGACCGGGCTCGTGCCCGTGTTGGTGATGGTCACGCCGGCGGTGAACCCGTTGCCACCGCCCCAGGCGGGCGCAGAGTAGCCGATCTTGCACGTGCCCGTGCCGCCGCCCGCACCGGTCGTCACCGTTGTGGTCGCGGAGTTCGCCGAGACGTTCCCCGCGGCGTCGCGGGCCCGCACCTGGTACCGGTAGGTGGTCGAAGCCGCCAGGCCGGAGTCGGTGAACGTGGTCGTGGCGGCCGAGCCGACCAGGGCGAACGTGCTGCTGCCGGTCGCTCGGAGGACGTCGTAGCCGGTGACGCCGACGTTGTCGGTCGAGGCGCTCCAGCTCAGCGTGGCGCCGGTCGACGTCACGGCCGAGGCCGCGGGCGTGCCCGGCGGCGTCGGTGCCACGGTGTCCGCCGTGCCGCCGCCGTAGATCGTGGCTTCCTTCGACGTCTGCCGGACGCCGTTCGCGCCGGTGAGAAAGCGCTCTCCCCATACGGTCAAGCTGGCGGGGTTAAACGAGTTGACCAGGTCCAGGTAGGCGACGTCACTGCTGTTGCCGCTCCACGACCAGCCGAGGTAGCCGAGGCCGCGGGCCTGCGCCTGGGCCATGATCGTGTCCTCGTCGGGGTTGCCGTCGGTGTGCATGTTCCCGAACTCGCCCACCACCAGCGGCAGACCGGCGGTGCGGAAGGCGTCGAAGTACCCGGTGATCTCGGCCGCGGTGTCGTAGACGCCGTACATGTGGATGGAGAACACCGTGTTGTGCTGCGGATCGGCGGCCAGCACCGAAGCGGCGTCGTCGCGCATGATGTTCTGCCAGTCCTGGCCCCACATCGGCGCGTCGGCCATCAGCAGGTGCTGAAGCCCGGCACCACGCAACCGGGCGATGGCGTTGCTCGTCGCGCTCGCCCAGGTCGCACTCACCTGCTGGTTGTTGCCGAACGGCTCGTTGCCCAGGTTGATCACGACGTAGTTCTCCTGGCCCTTCAGCGCACTCGCGACGCTGATCCAGTAGCTCGCGGCCTGGTCCAGGCTCGCGGCCGCGCCCTCCTCGCCGTACCCGGTGGTGTCGTGCGCTTCCAGCACGCAGATCAGCCGGGACTGCTTGCACAGCGAGACGACGTTCGTGACCTCGGCGGCCGACGTCGGGCCCCACCGCTGGCCGCTGCCGAGCACCACGCGCACGGTGTTGGCGCCGAAGGACTTGATGTCCGCGAAGGCGCCGGTCTGGCTCGGGTACCAGGCGTACGGGTGGTTCACGCCGCGCATGACGAACGCCGCGCCGTTCGCCTCGACGACCTGGGTGCCGCTGACGTGCAGGCCCGCGGCCGCCGTGCTGGTGGGCAGGGCCGCGACCAGCGCCGGGTACCAGCGGCTTTCCATCTTCTGGATGCCGGTGGTGCTGTTCGGGTGCACGCCGTCGGTGGTGTCGGCCGCGGTGTCGAACCCGGTCCACTGGTCGGCAACGGTGATCGGCGAGGCGGCGGTGCTGTGCGCCTGTGCCCAGGCGGGAATGGCGCTGTTCAGGTCGACGACCCGCTGCGCGCAGGCGGCGCAGTTGGCCGGGTTCATCGGGATGATCTTGGCGACGACGAGCTTCGTCGCCGGGTTGCTCGCCCGCATCTGGCCGAGCAGCGTCGTGTAGGCGTCGAGGATCGTGGTCGCGGGGACGTTGTTCCAGACGTCGTTGGTGCCGAGGTGCATCAGGACGATGTCCGGCCGGCTCGCCGACAGCCAGCCGGGCAGCTGGTTGTCCCGCACGATGCCGGTGGCGAGGAACCCGCCGTGGCCTTCGTTCTCGCCGTCGTAGGTGAAGCCACAGCCCTGGGCGGGCAGGGTGCCGACGAAGTCGACGTCGCTGTGGCCGGTGTCCTGCAGGTGCTTCCACAGCAGGGCGCGCCAGCAGCCGGGCGAGCCGGTGATGGAGTCGCCGAGTGCCATGATCCGCGTGGGTGTGGCGGCCGCGGTGGTGCCGGCTGTGCCGGCTGTGGCCGTGCTGGGAACTGGGGCGACGACGCAGGCAGCGAAGAGCAAGCCGACCACGACAGCCCGGAGAAAACGCCGGGTCATACCGATCCTCCTGGAGAAACCGACAGGGACAGTCGACCTGGGAGCGCTCCCAGCACGGGAGTGTAACGGCTTGCCCGCCGGGAGCGAAAGTATCGGCGAATTCGACCACGTCGTCGAACCGAATCGGTCCACAGTGGACCCGACCCGAATGGCCCAGGCCGTTCGGAGGATGTGCGCCGGTGCACCCGGTGGGTACAGTCGTCTTCGTCAAGATCATCACTGGACGACGCCGCGTTGCCCGCCCCCTCGGCCTCCAGGAGCACGACGTGCGTATCTCCCCCCGGTTCGTCGCACCCGCGATACTCCTTTCGGCGCTGCTCGCCGCCTCCCCCGGGAGCGCGCAGGCCGCCGCGACGGCGAAGTGGCCCGGCGATCCGGCCGTCACGGTCGCCGACTCCGCCGGTGTCTTCGGCGAAAACCTCAGCGGACTCTCGTTCGCGGGCGCCGACGTGCTGTGGGCCGTCAAGAACGGCCCCGGCACCTTGTACCGGCTCGTGCGCCAGGGCAGCACGTGGGCTCCGGACAGCGGCTGGCCGTCCGGCAAGAAGCTGCACTACCGGGGCGGCGGCGGTGACCCGGACGCCGAGGGCGTGGTGGCCACGCCGGACGGTGTGTTCGCCGCGACCGAGCGCGACAACGACGAGGACGGCAGCCTGCTGAAGGTGCTGCGGTTCGACACCGGTTCGTCGTCGAAGTCGCTCGACGCGGTCGCGGAGTGGGACCTCACCGGCGACCTGCCTTCGGTCGACGACAACGGCGGCTTCGAGGGCATCACCTGGGTCCCCGACGCGTTCCTGACCGCCGGCGGGTTCCGCGACGACCACACGAAGGCGCTCTACTCTCCGTCTGCCTACGCCGGCCACGGCACCGGCCTCTACTTCGTCGGTCTCGAGGACGAAGGCAAGATTTACGCCTACGCGCTCGACCAGGCGGGCGGCGGATTCACCCGCGTGGCGACCATCGCGTCCGGGTTCCCGAAGGTCATGGAGCTGGAGTTCGACCCGGAAACGGGCCGCCTCTGGTCGGTCTGCGACGACACGTGCGACGGCAAGACGGCGACGTTGAAGATCGTCAACGGCAAGTTCACGGTCTCGGCGACGTACGCGCGGCCCTCGAAGATGCCGAACTACAACAACGAGGGCTTCGCGATCGCCCCACCGTCGACGTGCGTCGCCGGCCGCAAGGCGGTCGTCTGGTCCGACGACACGAACGACGGCAACCACGCCCTGCGCTCGGGAACGCTGCCCTGCGGCGGGAACCGCACTTAGCCTCTCGTTTACCTTCGTTACTCCGAGTGCACCAATACCCGGCCTCCCCATCGCTGGTTCGTGTGATTCGGGACGGCTTTGGGTATGTGGGCACCATGGTTGTCAGAGCACCGGAGCGACCCACCGCGACGCTCGTCGTGTCCACGCCGCGGCGGGTCAACCAGTTCGCCCACTGCGTTCCGCTGTTTCACGAACACAGCCGGCTGCCGGCCGAGGACCCCCGGCGGACCGACCTGCGCGACCGGCTCATCACCGAGCACCTCGAGCTGGCCGAGAACATCGCCAAGCGCTTCGGCGGCCGCGGCGAGTCCTTCGACGACCTCGTGCAGGTCGCGCGGACGGGCCTGATCCACGCCGTCGACCGCTTCGACCCGGACAAGGGCCGCGACTTCCTGTCCTTCGCCGTGCCGACGATCATGGGCGAGGTCCGCCGTCACTTCCGTGACACCGCGTGGTCGATGCGCGTGCCCCGTGGGCTCAAGGAGCTGCAGCAGAACCTCGCCCGGGCGACCGGCGAACTGGCTCACGACCTGGGCCGCTCCCCCACCCCCAGCGAGCTCGCGGCGCACCTCGACATCGACGTCGAGACCGTCCGAGAAGGACTCCTCGCGGCCGAGGCCTACAAGCCGGCGTCCCTCGACGCCCCCGCCCGCGGCGGCGGTGGCGAAACCACGGTCGCCGACCAGCTGGCCGACCACGAATCCCCGTACACCAAGGCCGACGACCACTTGACGCTGCAGGCCGCGATGGCGGGCCTCCCACCCAGGGAACGCGCGATCATCGAGATGCGGTTCGTCGAGGAGCTCACGCAGAGCCAGATCGCCGAGCGGGTCGGCGTCTCCCAGATGCAGATCTCCCGGCTGTTGACCAAGACTCTGGAACAGCTGCGCCACCGCATCGTCGCCGACTAGGACGGCGCTGGTGTCGGGCGTTGCGAGTTGCTTGGCGTTCGGGCGCCGGAGCCAGGGCGCTCGCCGAGCCCGAGCCTGGCTCCGTAGCCCGGACCAAAGGTCTTGAATGAGTCATTCAGGACCTCCGAAGACCTGAATGACTCATTCAAGACGTTCGCACTCGCCGCGCGCCGTCAACGAACCCCGGGCGCGCGGCGCTAGACCGCCTCGCCGGATCGCTCCGAGAGATATCCGGCCAGCTCCGCGACGGTCGGCCGGTCGAAGACGACCGTCGCCGGCAGGTCGATCCCCGACAGCCCGGCGAGGCGGGTGCGCAGCTCGATCACCGTGAGGGAGTCGAAGCCCAGTTCGAGGAACGACCGGTCGTCGGCGATGACCGCCGCGTCCGGGTGGCCCAGCACTGCCGCCACCTCCGCGCGCACCAGCTCCTGCAGCTCGGGCTCGGCCGGGTTCTCCGGCCAGCTGGGACGCGGTGCAGCGGCGCGCGAACCGCCCGTGGGCGGGGCCATCGCCGCCGACGGGTCGAACCGGACCGGTACCAGGACCGGCTCGGCCGATCCGAGCGCCGCGTCGAACAGCGCCAGGCCCTGCTCCGCGGTGAGCCCGTCGATGCCGGACGCGTGGATGCGCCGCCGGGCCGCCTCCGAGATCCGGTCGCCGAGGCCGGTGCCCAGCTCCCACAGCCCCCACGCCAGCGACAGCGCGGGAAGCCCCGCGGCCCGGCGGCGGCACGCCAGCGCGTCCAGGACCCGGTTGGCGGCCGCGTAGTTGGCCTGGCCCGCCTTGCCGAACACCCCGGCGATCGACGAGAACAGGACGAACGCGGTCAGCGGCCGGTGCCGGGTCACCTCGTCGAGCACCAGCGCCGCGTCCACCTTCGGCCGGAACACGGTGTCCAGGCGCTCCGGCGTCTGCGTGGCCAGGACGCCGTCGTCCACGACCGCCGCGCTGTGCACGACAGCGGTCAGCGGCGGGTCGCAGCTCTCGACCAGCGCCGCCACGGTGGCCCGGTCCGCGACGTCGGCGGCGACGATCCGCACGTCCGCACCCGAAGCACCCAGCTCCGCCCGCAGCTCCCGCGCGCCGGGAGCCGACGGCCCGCTCCGGCTCACCAGCAGCAGGTGCCGGACGTCGTGCGCGGTGACCAGGTGCCGGGCCAGCGCTTGGCCGAGCGCGCCCGTGCCGCCGGTGATCAGCACCGTCCCTTCCGGACCGAACGGCCGGCCTTCCGACGGCGCCGTCCGCGCGATCCGGAGCACGTGCGGCGTTCCTTCGCGGACGGCGATCTGGGGCTCCGCACTGCCTCCGGCGACGCCGGCCACCCGCTCCACCGGGAAGCCGGGCTCCAGGTCGACCATGCTGATCCGGCCGGGGTACTCCGCCGCCGCGGCGCACCCGAGGCCCCAGACCGCGGCGGCGGCGAGGTCCGGGACCGGTCCGGTGGCGTTCCTGGTCACGAGCAGCAGCCGGTCGCCGCGCTCCTGCCAGTCGTGGAGGACGGCGAGCGCCCGGCCCGTCGCCGCCCGGACGTCACCGGGGCCGATTTCCACCACCCGCACCGGTTCCCGTGACGCGACCGGTGTCATCGGAATCCATTGTGGACGGTAGAGCATCGTGTCCCGGGCCGCCATCGGCCGCGTCGTCAAGGATTCGACGCGGGCCACCGGCTGCCCACCGTCGTCGAACAGCTCGACGCGGACGGCGCCGGAGCCGAGGCGGACGCCGTGCACCCGCGCCCGCCGCGCTCCGGGCGCGTAGACCTCGACGCCGCTCCAGAGGAACGGCACCCTCGGCTCGGCGGCCGGTCCCTCGGCGAGCGCCGTCGCGTGCACGGCCGCGTCAAGCAGGACGGGGTGCAGCTCGAACCGCCCGCCGACGTCCGGGGCGAACTCCACCTCGGCGAAGAACTCCTCCTCGCGCGTCCACAACCTTTGTACGGCTTGGAAAGCGGGTCCGTAGGCGTGCGCACGGTAGCCCTCGGCGACATCGGCTTCCACCGCGTCCGGCGGCGGCCAAGCCCCGGCCCAGCCGTCCGGCAGCGACCCGCGCGGGCGCAGCCGTCCGCCCGCGTGCTTCCGCCAGTGCTCGTCCGCCGGGCGCCGGGCGTAGACGTCGATGCGCGGGCCGTCCACGACGACCTGGACGTGCACGTCCTCGCCCGCGTCGAGCCGCAGCGGCACTTCGATCGTCAGCTCCTCGACGGCCGCACCGCCGGCGTGCAGGGCCAGGTCGACGAACGCCGTGCCGGGGGCCAGGACCGCTCCCCCGACGACGTGGCCGGCGAGCCACCGCTGGCGGCGGAGGCCGAGCGAGCCGCCGTGCACGATCCGCGGCGAGTCGGGCGCGACCAAGGCTGGGCCGAGGACCGCGTGGTCGCCGCCGGCCGGCTCCGGCGACGGCGGGTCGAGCCAGTACCGGGTGCGCTTGAACGGGTACGTGGGCAACGGCGTGATCTGCGCGCCGCTGCCGGCGAACACCGCGCGCCAGTCGACGGGGACTCCCGCGGTGTGCACCGCGCCGGCCGCGGCCAGCACTCCGCTGCCCGTCATCGTCGCCGGCAGTGCGTCGGCCGCGATGCGGCTGAGCACGGGCGCCGGGCCGATCTCCAGACCGATGACCGGGCCCGGTGCGGCGATCGTGGCCAGGGCGTCGGCGAACCGCACGGCCGAGCGGGCGTGCCGCCGCCAGTGGCCGGGCTCGATCTCGTCGACGAGCTGTCCGGTCAGGCACGACACCAGCGGCAACGACGGCCGGTGGTGCTTCAGTTCGGTGGCGACGTCGTGGAACTCGTCGAGCATCGGGTCCAGCAGCGGCGAGTGGAACGCGTGGCTGACACGCAGGCGCGTGCCGCCGCCGAAGCGCGCGGTGAGGGCCGTCGTCGCGGCGTCCTCACCGGAGAGGACGAGCGAGCGCGGGCCGTTGACCGCGGCGATCGCGACGCCGTCGCTCAGCAGCGGAGTCACTTCCGCTTCGGCGGCTTCCACCGCGATCATCACCCCGCCGCCGGGCAGCGAGGCCATGAGCCGGCCGCGGGCGGCCACGAGCGTCGCCGCGTCCCGCAGGGACAGCACTCCGGCGACGTGCGCGGCGGCGATCTCGCCGATCGAGTGCCCCGCCAGGACGTCCGGCCGCAGTCCCCAGGACTCGAAGAGCCGGTACTGGGCGACTTCGAAGGCGAACAGCGCGGCTTGGGCGTGGTCGGTGCGGTCCAGCATCTCGCCGCCGGCGAACGCGATGTCGCGCACCGGGCCGCCGACCGCGTCGCACGCTTCGTCGAAGGCGTCGGCGAACACCGGGAACAGCTCGGCGAGCTCCCGGCCCATGCCGGCGCGTTGCGCGCCCTGCCCGCTGAACAGCAGGGCCAGCCGGGTTCCGCCGCGCACGGTCCGGCCGGGCACCCGGCCCTCGGCGACGGCCCGCAGGGCTGCCGGGTTCCCGGCGGGCACCAGCACGCGGTGCGCGAGCGGCGTCCGGCGGGCCAGGGTGTAAGCGACGTCGACGGTGTCGGGGACCTCGGTGAGGCCCGTCGCGACCTGCCGCAGCCCTTCGTCGTCCGCCGCGCTGAGCAGCCACGGCGCGGACGGAAACGCTTGCCGCGCCGGGACTTCCTCCGCGGGCGCCTCTTCGACGATCGCGTGCGCGTTGGTGCCGCCGATCCCGAAGGCGGACACGCCGGCCCGGCGGACCCGGTCCGCGCGCGGCCAGGGCTGCGCCGTGTCCAGCAGCGCGACCCCACCGCTCGCCCAATCGACGTGCGGACTCGGCTCGTCCGCGTACAGCGACGGCGGCAGCTGTTCGTGCCGCAGCGCCGCCACCACCTTGATCACGCCGGCGACCCCGGCGGCCGCCTGGGTGTGGCCGAGGTTCGACTTCACCGAACCGAGCCACAGCGGGTCGCCGCCCCGGCCGCGCCCGTAGGCCGCGATCACCGCCTCCGCCTCGATCGGGTCGCCCAGGGAGGTACCCGTGCCGTGGCCCTCGACGGCGTCGACGTCGGCCGCGGTCAGCCCGCCGTCCGCGAGCGCGGAAGCGATCAGGGCCTGCTGCGCGCGCCCGTTCGGGGCGGTCAGCCCATTCGACGCGCCGTCGGCGTTCACCGCGGTGCCGCGCAGGAGCGCCAGGACCGGGTGCCCGTGCCGCCGCGCGTCGGACAGCCGTTCCAGCAGGATGACGCCCGCGCCCTCGGACCAGGCCGTGCCGTCCGCTCCGGCGGCGTAGGACCGGCACCGCCCGTCCGGGGACAGGCCGCGCTGGCGGCTGAAGGCCAGGAAGGTCCGCGGGGTCGCCATCACCGTCGCGCCGCCCGCGACCGCGAGCGAACATTCGCCCGCGCGCAGCGCTTTCGCCGCGAGGTGCACGGCGACCAGCGACGACGAACAGGCCGTGTCGACGGTCAACGCGGGGCCGGTCAGCCCGAAGGTGTAGGAGATCCGACCCGAAGCCACCGCGTGCGAAGAGCCGATGCCCAGCCACGCCTCGAGTTCGTGCGCGGTGGTGAACCGGCTCGCGTAATCCTCGTTCATCACCCCGACGAACACGCCGGTGTCGCTGCCGCGCAGCGTCGCGACGTCGATGCCGGCCCGCTCGAACGCCTCCCACGACGTCTCGAGCAGCAGCCGCTGTTGCGGGTCGGTCGCGAGCGCCTCGCGAGGCGAGATGCCGAACACGCCCGCGTCGAAGTCCCCCGCGCCGTCGAGGAACCCGCCGCGGCGCGTCACCGACCGGCCGAGCGCGTCGGGGTCCGGGTCGTACAGGTCGTCGGTGTCCCAGCCGCGGTCGGCCGGGAACTCGCTCGTCGCGTCGACCCGGTCCGCGACGAGCCGCCAGAGGTCTTCCGGCGAGCGCACGCCGCCGGGGTACCGGCAGGCCATCGCCACGATGGCGATCGGCTCGGCGGCGGGCACCGGCTGTGCCCGCGCAGGCGTGTTCGCATCGCCGGACGCGAGCCGGGCCAGCTCGGCGATCACTTCGCCGGGCGTCGGGAAGTCGTAGATCAGCGAGTGCGGGACGGGCACGCCGGTCAGCGCGGTGAGCCGGTGCCGGAACTGCACCCCGGCCAGCGACGAAAGCCCGAGGTCGGTGAAGGGCCGGTCCCGCCAGCCGTCGCCGCCGTCGTGGCCGCACAACGCGACCAGCTCGGCCCGGACGACCGCGGCCAAGTCCAGGGGTTTCGGCGCGCTCGACAAGACGTTGCGACGCGGCTTGCCCGACGGCGTCCGCGGGATCTCGTCGACTTCGATGTAGGCGACCGGCACCTTGTAGAGCGAGAGCCGGCTCAGGCACAGCCGCCGCAGCTCCTCCGCGTCGAAGCCGTCCGGCCCGGGGACCACGAACGCGACCGGCACCGCGCCGACGACGTCGTCGGGGCGCCCGGCCACCAAGACGTCCCGGACCGACCCCTCGAGCACGGCCTCGATCTCGGTCGGGTGGACGTTCTGCCCGCCGCAGACGATCACGTCGTCGACCCGGCCGTCGAGCAGGAGCCGGCCGTCTTCGAGGCGGCCCGCGTCGCCGGTGGGGTACCAGCCGTCGCGCAACGGCGGCTCGGCCTGCCCGTGGTAGCCGAGCATCAGCCCCGGCCCGCGGACGAGCACCTCGCCGTCGTCGATCCGGATCTCGACGCCGGGCACCGGTGTCAGCCCGGCCTCGCCCGGGGTTTCCACGGCGATCTTGCCGCCGGTCTCGGTGCTCCCGTAGCCGTTGAGCACGTCGGTACCGAACAGGTCCCGCGCCGCGGTTCGGGTCGCCGGGGTGCACGGCGCTCCCGACGTCAGGCACAGCCTCGGTGCGCCGAGCGGGCCGTCGTGCTCCTGGCGGAGGCGCAGGTAGGTGGCCGGAACGCCGGCCAGCACGCAGCCGGGGTGGGCGGCGAGGAGGTCCGGGGAGAGGCCGTCGGCGAACCGGGTGTGGGAGCCGACCGCGATGGTCGTGACGAAGGCCAGCGACAAGGCGTACGCGTGGTGCGTCGGCAGCGGCCACAGGACGGTGTCATCCGCGGTGAGCCCGAACATCGGGACGTAGCACGCGGCGGTCGACCAGAGCATCGCGCGCTGGGAAAGCAGGACGCCCTTCGGTCGGCCCGTGGTGCCGGAGGTGTAGAGCAGCCAGGCCGGTTCGTCGAGGTCGAGGTCGTCTCTCGGCTGTGCTCCCGGTTGTTCCGGCGGGTCCTCCACGAAGAGAACCCGCAGGCCCCGGCTCTCGGCGAGCCGATGCGCCATGTCCGCGTGCCGCGCCTCGGTGACGAGCAGGGTCGCCCCGGAGTCGTCGGCGATGTGGGCGAGTTCGGCCTCGGTCGCCCGGGTACTGACCGGAACCCCGACGGCCGAGGCGCGCAGAACGGCCAGGAGGCACTCGGCGAACTCGACGCGGCTGCCGACGTGGACGAGCACCCGGTCACCCCGCTCGACGTCGAGTGCGGTGGCGTATCGCGCGCTGTGTTCGGCGAGCTGTCCGTAGGTGACGGTGCGCGTGTCGTCCGTGTAGGCCGGGCGATCGGCGGGGTGAGCGGACAACGCGGCGGCGAGCGGCCGAAGGAGATCAGCCCGGATTTCTTCCACCGCTCCGGGTATACCGCAGGTTCCGCCTTCCCTGCCACGGGGGACGTTTCCGCGACGTCCTGGTGACGGCCGGCTGCGACGCTGTCCAGGGTTCCCGTAGCGGGAGGAGAGCCGTCCCATGCCGCCGCCACCGAGGGCTCGCGCGAAGCTCCCCGCGCTGACGGTGGACCCGGCCACGACCACGGCGCCGGCGGCCGTGAAGGAGCGCCCGCCGCAGCGGAAACCGGACCCGCTGCCGCCGTCGAACGCCGCGGCGCTGGCGACGTTGCGGGCGGGCGACAAGAAGCCGCTCGCCGACCCGTCGCGCAAGGAGTCGCAGGACAAGGTCGGCAACGGCGCGGTGGCGGCGGGCCTCGCCCGGAGTCCGGGCACGGACCCGAAGTTCGCGGTGCTCAAGAAGGACGTCGCGCAGAAGAAGCGCACGGTTGCGAAGTCCCATCCCCCGGCGAACAAGGAAGCGACGTCGGCGCAGGCCGCCTCGGTGCCGCCCAAGGACGACGAGGTGGCGCAGGGCAAGACGGCCAACGCCGAGAAGATGAACGAGGCCAAGCCGAAAGAGTTCGACAAGGAAGCGTTCATCAAGGCCGTCGAGAAGGCCATCGCCGAGAAGGCACCGAAGAACCTCGAGGAGGCCGACGACTTCGCCGGCTCCGGGAAACCGGCCGAGGTCAAGGCCGAAGTGCAGGGCAAGGTCGGCGAGGGCAAGACGGACTCGGCCGAGCAGATCGCCGACACCACCGCGGCGCCTCCGGACACGTCGGCGGCCGAGGTCAAGCAGGTCGTACCCATGGCGGCCGACCGCCCGCCGGGCACGCCGGGCACGCCCGATCCGGCGAAGGCGACGCCGGACAAGCTGCCGCCGTCGGCCACCGACCTGTCCGCGGGCCCGGCGAGTGTCGACAAGGAGATGGCCGACAACCAGGTCACCGAAAAGCAAATGGCGACGGACCCGGCGTTCAGCCCGGCCCTGAAGGACAAGAAGACCGCGGAGAAGCATTCCGAGGCGACGCCGCCGGAGCTCCGCAAGAACGAGTCCCAGCAGCTGCGCCAGACCACCGCGCAGGCCAAGCACTTCGGCGCCGCCGCGATGGGCGCGATCACCAACCGGCGGGTGGGCACCGGCCGGCAGGTCGACGGCGGCAAGAAGAACACCAAGACCACCGACGAGGAAAAGCGGACTCGGGTAACGGCCATTCTGCAAAAGGTCTTCGACACCATGAAGACCGACGTCGAAGGCATTCTCACGGGCCTCGACAAACTCGTCGACGACCAGTTCACGAAAGGCGAGAAGGAAGCCCGCGACGCGTTCACCGCCGAACACCGGCAGAAGATGGACGAGTACAAGGACAAGCGTTACAGCGGCGGGTGGGGCCTGGTCAAGTGGGGCCACGACAAGCTGTTCGGCCTGCCGGAGGAAGCGAACCAGATCTTCGTCGAGGCCCGGGACCACTACGTCAAGCGGATGCGCGGGGTCATCTCGGCCGTGGCGGACACGATCGGCCGTGAGCTGACCAGAGCGAAGCAGCGCATCGCGACGGGCCGTTCGGAGCTGCAGAAAGCGGTCGACAGCCTCCCGAAGGACCTCAAGGCGCTCGGCAAGGAGGCGGCCGCCGGCTTCGCCGACAAGTTCGACGAGCTGACCCAGTCCGTCGACGACAAGAGCACCGAGCTGGTCGACACGCTGGCCACGAAGTACACCGACGCCGTCAAGTCGGTCGACGCCGAGATCGCGGTGGAGAAGGAGAAGAACAAGGGGCTGGTCGACAAGGCGCTGGACGCGGTCAAGGGCGTCATCAAGACGATCCTCGAGCTGAAGGACATGCTGCTGGGGGTGCTCGCCAAGGCCGCGCAGGCCGTGATGGCCATCATCAAGGACCCGATCGGCTTCTTGGGCAACCTGGTGTCGGCGGTCGGCGGCGGGCTCAAGCAGTTCAAGAACAACGCCGTGACGCACCTGCAGCAGGGTGTGTTGTCCTGGCTCCTGGGCACCGCGGCGACGGCGGGCATCGAGCTGCCGAAGAGCTTCGACGTCGTGAGCATCCTGCTGCTGATCGCGAGCTTGATCGGCCTGTCGTGGGCCAACCTCCGGGCCCGGCTCGCGAAGAAGCTCCCCAAGGAGGCCATGACGGCCATCGAGGCGGGCGAACACGCGCTCCCGATCATCCTCGAAGTGCGAAAACGCGGCATCCGGGCGCTGTGGGACGACCTGAAGACGCGCGTCGGCGACCTGAAGAAGAACTTGATCGACAATTTGGTGTCGTTCCTGCTGCCGACGATCATCATCGCGGGGATCACGTGGATCATTTCACTGTTCAACCCCGCGTCGGCGTTCATTCGCGCCTGCAAGATGATCATCGACATCATCAAGTTCATCGTGACGAACGGGCGGCAGATCCTCGAGTTCGTCAACACCGTGCTGGACGCGGTGATCGCGATCGCCAAGGGCGGGGCCGGCGGGGTGGCCGGTCTCGTCGAGAAGGCCCTCGCGCGGTCGATTCCGGTGTTGATCGGGGCTTTGGCTGCACTTCTTGGGGTCGGGGGGATCGCGGGGAAGGTCAAGGAGGTCTTCCAGAAGCTCGCGAAGCCGGTGAACAAGGCCATTGACTGGGTGATCGACAAGATCGTCGGGTTGGCCAAGAAGGTCTGGGCCAAGATCAAGGCGTTGGCGAAGAAGCTGAAGGACAAGTTCAGCAAAAAGAAGCCCGGGGACAAGCCGCGCAAGCCCTTCAAGGACAGGCTCAAGGAGAAGCTGTTCGGCGGCGACGACAGCCCTGAGGGTCAGCAGAAGCGCCTGAAGAAGGGCTTGGCCGCAGCCAGGTCCGCGGCCAAGCGCGTGAAGCGCACCGGCGGAGTCATGGAGAAGATACTGCGCGGCGTGTTCACGGTCATCCGCGTGCGCTACCGCATGACGTCGCTGGAGCCGGTGCTCAAGGACGGCCACTGGAAGGCCGTCGGTACGGTGAACCCCACCGGCGAAATCGACCTCGGCATCGACGCGCCGGCAGCCGGACCGCTCACCGAGGAGGACGAGAAGAGCAAGGAAGCGGTCAAGGTTCACCTGCCGGGCCGAGCCGCCAGCTACATCACCAAGGTTCTCGACTCCTGGTGGGCGTCGCAGCTAGACAAGGCGAAGCTGTGGCCTGGTCCCCAGGTGCTCGGTGCCGCCCGGACGAAGGGCACAGGGGAGGCGGCGACCGAAGGTTTCCTGGACAAGGTGTTCCGGGGCTACTTCAAGGGGCGCAAAACCAAGCCCGACAAGCCGAACGTGTGGGACACGGAGGTCGAGAAGGGCACCGCGTTCCGGCACGACCTGGTCGGGGCGATCGGCAAGCAGGCCGAGTCGGACCTGCGCCCGGCCGCCGTGGCTTTCTCGAAGACCAGCGACAAGAACGCGGAGTACGCGGAACTGGCCTTCTACACCTCGCAGGGGAAGTTCGGCGAGTTCGAACCGCTCCCGATGTCGAAGGAGAAGGCGGATCCCGACCTGCTGAAGGCCGTCCAGACGGCCGGTGGGGTCGTCGCGTTCCTGAAGCTGCTCGCTCGCGGAGGCAGCTCCGAGGGAGTCGACTACACTAAGTTCATCGAGATCTGGAACGCGGAGGGCGCGTCGAAGCAATGGATCAAGACGCAATTCCGCAACGCCGACAAGGGCAAGCACGAATGGATCCCGACGAGCTACCTGGGCGATGTCCTGACCGCCGCGGCCGACCAGCGTACCAAGTCGGTCCTCCCGAAGAAGTGCGACATCGCCGAGGATTGGGTCACCCTCCAGCACGAACTCCGGTCGTACACGGCGTTCGTGTTCTGGAAGATCGAAGTGGCGAAGGGTTCCACCGAGGTCGGCGACAGAGCCGTCGAGGCACACGTCGGCGGCTGGGAGAGGGACGGGAACCCCATCTTCAACGGGCGGGACGACTTCTGGCACAAGAGCCTGAAGACCCTCTTCGACAACTTCGTCTCGTCGACGCCTGAAGGAACGCCGGCTCAGTTCCTGACCGAGGTCATGCTGAGCAATCTCGACGCAGGCAAGCTCATGTGGAACGGCAAACTGGGGCACATCGACCCCTCGTTGCACGGGCTTCGGATCAACGCCGAGTACAAGATGGTTAAGGTTGACGCCACCGGCCTGAAGCTCGAGACGAAGCGGTTGAACAACGTCACCATCGACAGCCTGGGCGAGATGCAGAGGACCAACTTCGGCCACGTGCGTATGGACTTCCTGCAAGCGAGAGCAAAGCTGAAGGTCAAGTAGCGAAATGGAGGAACATGAGCCAGACGTTCGACCCCGCCGTGGCAAAGGCGCTGGAGTCCGCGATCGGGCACGGACCGCCACTCGAGGACGCCGAGTGGCGGAAGCTCAAGGAGCTGACCATCCACCACGCGCGTGACCTGACCGGTATCGAAAGATGCGCGGAGCTCACGATGCTCTTCGTGCTCGGCTGCGACGCCGTCGACATCAAGACGATCTCGCGACTCACGTCCCTGAAGAGCCTGGTGGTGACCGACAGTGGCCTGACGTCGCTGGACGGTATGGGCGACCTGTCCTTGATGCAATTCGACATCTCCCAAAACTTGGTCACCGACTTGACTCCGCTGCTCAGCCTGCGGAACGTGCAGAACCTCGACACCATCGGTAACCCGCTGACCGTCGAGTCGTACGACGAGGTCTTGCCCGAGTTGCGCGGCCGGGGAATGTACATCACATCCTCGGACCGGAGCGAGTGGGAACTGACCCTCCGCATGCAGGAGGCCGGCCTGCCGTTCATCTGTTACCGCGCGGACAATATTCTACGACTTGCCAGCCCCGGCTTCCGGCTCACCAAGCTTCCCGACTATGGCCACTCCGCGGTGACCGAGGACGAGCTACGGAAGGCCCTGGACGAGGATCCCCAGCGCGTCTACCGGCTTTTCGATCGCAAGGACCAGGTCTGGTCACTCGAGTAGGTCACCGGAGACCGTCCAGTGACCGGTCACGACGAGCTGACCATTGACTGCGGGCGCCCAGCCTCTGGCGGCCCTCGAAGATGTGGTTCGACGCCGACGCGCCTGAGCCGCAACGAGTCAATGGCATCGGACCATAGGCACGAAGGTAGAATCGTGACGGCTCAGCAGCCGTGGCAGGCTTCCTTGTGCGGCACAACCATCGGCACCACCCGCATCGCCGCCCCGGCGATCGCCGCGTTCCCCACCCGGTCCTGTCCCGCCGCCAACGTGGAAGCCAAATGCGAAGGCACCGTCTTCGAACTGCCATCCATAGCCGTCTTCGCAGCCTGGGCATTACCGATCACCGCCGGCACCAGCACCAGCTTCTTCTTACCCCGGTCACCAGCCGCAGCGACGCTGAGCTCATGAGCCGTGACCGGTACAGCGGGCTTCGTCTGCGGGGGCATCAGCTCAGGCATGCGAACTCCCGTTCTCCGTCAGAAGCCCAGCATACCGGCCCAGCTCGGCCGGGCGGAACAACCGCGCCTCGCGCTGGAACTGCCGCGAAACACCCCGCACCACGTGACGCATGCCGATCGAAGAAGAGACACTGTCGGCCGCCGACAGCGCTGCCGTGCGGGCCGCCGAGGCTATACCCGCTCCCGTCATGTCCAGGCGGCACAGCACGTCCACGTCGACGTCCGGCGACAAAGGTGCCTCAGGGGGAAACGCCAGCTCCCACAAGCGACGACGCTCGGCAAGACCAGGCCGCGGGAAGTGGACCACGAAGTGGAACCGCCGGGTGAACGCCGGGTCGATGTTCTCCTTCAGGTTGCTCGTCAGGATGATCAACCCGTCGCTCGCTTCGAGGCGCTGCAACAAATAGCCGACCTCCAGGTTGGCGTACCGGTCGGTCCCGTGCTTGACCTCGCCGCGCTTGCCGAACAGGGCGTCCGCCTCGTCGAACAGCAGCACCGCGTGGCTGTCCTCCGCCTGCCGGAACACCTCCTCCATGTTCTTCTCCGTCTCCCCCACCCACTTCGACACCACCTGCGCCAGATCCACCTTCAGCAGCTCCAGGCCCAGCATCCCGGTGACGACCTCCGCCGACATCGTCTTGCCCGTGCCCGGCTCGCCGGTGAACAACGCCTTGACCCCGCCGGTCGTCGTCTTGCGGGCGAAACCCCAGGACTCCGCGATGCGGGGCCACGCGCGGAACGCCGACGCGATCTCGGCGATCTGGCTCATCTGGGCGTCCGGCAGGACCAGGTCCGCCGGACCCCGGCGCGGGATGATCGACTGCACGACCCCGCTGGTGCGGCCCCGGGTCACCGTGGCGATCGCCGGCTCGACGTGCTCGGTGATCGGGTGGCCGTTGCCCGACAGGCGCGCGTCGGCGTCGGCGACCGCGGCCACCGCGCGGAGTTCGCCGCCGCTCATGCGGTAGCGCGCGGCCAGGTCCGCCAGCACGGCCGGATCCAGCACCGGGAACGCGGACGACCACATCTCCCGGCGCTCCGGGAAGTTCGGCGCCGGGATCGTCAGCTCCGCGTACGTGCGAGCGGCCAGCAGCGCGGGCGGGCGCCACGGGTTCGCGCCCGTCAAGCACAGCGGCACGCCCGACCGCACCCACGCTTCGTCGAAGTCGCCGCCGCCGTCGGTCCGCAGCCACAGGATCGCGTCCAGGGCGGCCGCGGTCCGCAGGTCCCGCGCCACCTCCCCGGTCGCGCGCCGCAGGGGCTTCCCGGCCGCGGCCGCCAGCGCCTGTGCCGCGTCGACCTGGCTGTCGGGCGGACACCCCCACAGGCCGACCACGTCGACGTCGCCCGCGGCCAGCGCGCGGCCGAGGGCGCTCAGCCGCTGCGACCGCAGGTACGGGGACGCCACCTGCCGCTCCGGGCGGGGCACCTCGCCGGGGTCGTGGCCGAGGATCCCGACGTCGCCGCCCCAGCCCATCAGGTACTCGAACACGCCGCCGCCGAGGGCCAGTTCCCGGGCCGGCTCGCTCGGCGCCTCGCCGTACGCCCGCAGCAGGCCGTAACGGCGCAACCGGCCCGCGGCACCGAGCGCCCGGCGGACCGCCAGCCGGTCCGCCGGCGCCTCCGCGACCACGGTGACCAGCAGCTCCACGCACGGCGCCCGCCGATTGAGGTTGTCCACCACGTACGCGTAGACGCGCTCGTAGCCCGGGTCCAGCTCCGGCGCGGCCACCAGCAGCAGCGCGTCCTGCTCGACCCGGGTCAGGCCGTAGCGGGTCGAGAGGGCATCCAGCGGGAGCGTCACCCCGCGGGCCGCGGCCAGGCGCCGCAGGTGCTGCTCGGACTCCGGGTCCGGGCGCGGCGCCGACGCCGGCTCGGTCATCGCCTCGGTGAACGCGTCCACGCGGTCCAGCAACGCGTCGACCTGCTCGTCCGTCACGCAGAACGGGGTCAGGTCGGGGCGCGTCAGCAACGCCGCGGCCTCCGACTGACGCGCGACGGCTGTCCGCAGCGCCTGGTGCAGCTCCGCCAGGCGCACCCGGAGGTGCTCGACCGCCAGTCCGCTCATCTCAGCCACCGGAGAAGGTCAGGGTCCGGCCACCCAGCCAGACCACGTTCGGCACGTCGGCGAGGGCGCCGCCCCGCCCCAGGTCCGCGTGCCGGCGGCCCAGGGGGATCTTGACGCGCACCGCGTCGCGGGTGAACCGCACCGTGGCCTCCAGGTCGGCGAACCTCGTCAGGGCCAGGACCGGCGTCTCCCCGCCCCACAGCTGCCAGGCGATCATGCCCAGCGCCAGCGACGCCGCGAGCGCGACGCTGTGGTCCAGGGCGCGGTCCCCGGCCAGGGGCACCGCCCGGCGGCCGGCGAACAAGGTCCGGACCAGCTCGTCCAGGCGCTCGGCGGGAAGTTCGGCCGCCAGCCGGGGTTCCACTCCGCCGGTCGTCCACAGGGGAGTCCGCGACCGCAGCCGGGAGAGAGGATCGTCACGCAGCGGGCGCGCGTCCGTGAGGAACCGGACGCCCGCGGCCGCCAGGTCCCGAAGGCACGCCGGCGGCAGCGGACCGTCCCGGACCAGGACGGGTGGCCGGCCGCACGCTTCCCAGTGCGGCAGCAGACCCTCCACTGTGGACGTCCAGGCCATCGGGAAGAGGCCGGGGGCGTCGACCAGCAGCAGGCCGTCGTCGACCCCCGCGATCAGCAGCGGACCGGCTGGATCGTGGCCGCGGCTCAGGGACAGCGCCAGCACGCCGTCCAGCACCGGCAGCGCGGGACCGACCTGCCGGGCGAAGGCGGTCAAATCCGGCACGGAATCCAGGCCCGCGAACGTAGCGGCGGTGACGTCGTCCTCCGGCGCCCGCCGCCAGCCCCGCTGCGGCGCGCCGAGAACCTTGTACGCCAAGGCTGCGGCGAACAGCGGAGCGTCGCCGAGCAAGTCCACTCCGGACAGTGCCGGGCCGATCGCGTCCAGGTAGCCGGTCCGCGCCAGGGGGCCCGCCAGAAGGAACGGCAGCACCGAGGCGACCCTCGTCTCCCCCGCCGCCCTCGGGACGACGCCACCGGACGTTCTCTCGCCGACGGGTGCGGTTGCCTGTTCGCCGGCTTCCCGGGGTGACGAACCCAGCAGCTCGAGGAGTTCCGCACGGGTCGTGGGCGGCTTCGGGAGCGCCAGCCGGCGGGTCAGTTCCGCCACCAGCTCGGCGATCGGTCCCGGAGTGCCCCGACCAGCCGACTCCCCGGCGAACTCGGTCAGCAGCGCGGACAGGTACCGCCGCACCGTCTCCTCCGGGAGCAGGGCGAGCAACGCGGCCAGCTCGTGGCGCTCGGCCAGTTCCTCGAACAGCGCGGCCGGCGTGTCCGCGACGAAGGCCGGCAGCTCGGCGACAGTGTCCGTTGTGGACGGTTCGGCCGACATCGGAACCAGCACCGGCGCCGGGATCGAGCCGGGCGACGGGTCCCCACTCGCCGCCCGTTCGAGGACGAGACTCGCCGGCACCAGCCCACCTCCCCCGCGCGCGGCCGGCCGGACGGACAGGCGCACCGGCTCGGTGATCTCCAGGTCCGGGCCGTCGCCGGTGAGGTACTCGCCGAACTCCGCGGTCAGCAGGTCGGGCAGTGCGTCGAGCACCCGCTGGACGAGCCCCCGAGGGTCGGGCCCCCAGCTCCACCCACCGCGTCGGACCACGCGCACCGCGCAGTGGTGCACGGTGATCTCGCCGGCGGTGGGGGTGCTCACTGCTTCTCGACCTCTTCCAGCCGGCCGGCCCAGCCCGCCACCAGCAGCAGCACGGCGTGCGTGCCCGCGCTCACCGTGACCGGCATCGACACGTGGTCGGTGTCCTTCGTGATGGTCCCGGTGAGCGGCAGCGTCCCCGGCCCCTCGGAGACCAGCGCGAACACGGCGGTGTCCTGGGCCGGGTTCCCCGGCAGCTTGACGAGCAGCCCGGCGCCGTCGAACGTGGGCGCGTCGAGCACCGGCAGTCGGGTCAGCGCGGGCTTGGGCGGCTGGTCCGGTACCGGCGTGACCCCGTACGCCTGCGGGTCGGTGAACACCTCCGGCTGGTCGTCCGCCTCGTGCACGGCCAGTTCCCGGCCCGGCAACGACAACGTGGCGTCGCCCACGCGAACCGGCAGCGCGGCACCGACCAGCGCGTCCACCGCCGGCACCGGGATGTCGATCGCCTTGACCGCACCCACCACGACTCCGGTGCTCGACTCGTACACCGCGAAAACGCTCATCCTCAGCCACCCCCACTCGTCGCCGCGACCGTCGCCAGGACCAGGAAGTCGACCGCGCCCGGCTGTTCGGTGACCGCCGGCCCCGCGCCCGGGTCGTAGGACCGCAACCGGCACCGGACCCGCCGCTCACCGTCCACAGTGGCCTCCGCCGGCACCGTGAGTCCCGACTCGGACGGCGGAATCCGCGGGGTCACGTACACGTGCAGCGACACCCGGCCGTCGGCGACCTCCTCCGGCGTCACCCCGGCGGGCAGCGGGAGCACCATGCCGTCCGTCGCGCTGCCGGAAGTCGCCAGCACGCTGCCCGCGGAGATCCGGCCCGAGAAGCTGCCGGCGATGGTCAGGTTCCCGTTGGACTCCACCGTCATCAGCGGTTCGACGTCGCCGGTTCCCTTGTACAGCCCGTAGACCAGCGTCGGAGCGTCCGATCCGGACAGCACCAGCGCCGGCTTGCCCTCGCCGGCCGAGGGCTGGGTCCGCAGGGACAGCGAGCCGGACCGGGCCGACACGGTGTCCGCGCGCACCCCGGCGAACTTCAGGCCGACGTCCCGGGCCTTCGGGACCGCCGCCGTGAAGTGACCGGCGGTCCACTGGACGAAGCCCAGCAGCACCAGCCACGGGACCGGCGGGGCGGCCGGTACCGCGCTCACCGGGGGCGGCTGCTGGTCGGCCACCAGCCGCTCGTCGCCCAGTCGCCGGAAGAGGATCTGGAAGGACTCTTCGACGCGGGACGGCCCGGCGGAGCCGGCGCACGACGCGGGACCGGTCGCCGGCTGGGCCCGGTCCGCGGCCGTCAGGAACACCGGGTACGGCTCAGGTGTCGGTCCGTCGGCGCCGTTGACGGCCTCGAAGTCCGCCTCCGACAGCACGACCGGCGCCGGCACCACGATCTCCCGGCCGGTCCCGTCGACCGCGAGCCCGGGCTGCACGCTCACCTCGACGAAGCGGGCGCCCGTCACCGGGTCGGCCCGGTTTTCGGTCGTCAGGGCGAGCCCGTCGGCGATGCCCCACTCGTGCGAGAGGCGGGCGTGCCGGACGGCCGTCGCGCGGGCGTGGGCGACGGTCGCCGCCAGGTCCGCGGCGGCGAGCACCTGCCCTTCGTGGAATTCCGGGCGCAGCGGACCGGTCACGACGACTCACCCGACCGCGGCTTGCGGGTGGCCCCGCCGCTCCGGCTCGACGACGACCGGGGACGCCGCGCCGGGGCCTTCGGTTCCGGTTCCGGTTCGGCTTCCGGTTCCGCGGCGGGCGCGCTCTCCAGTTCCGACAGCCGGTCGGACAGCCGCTCCGGCAGTTCCTCCCGGACTTGCGAAACCTGCTCCCGCGCGGTTTCCAGCTGTCCCCGCAACGCCTCCACGGTCGCGATCAGGTCGCTCACCTGACCCCGCAGCGCGTTCATCTCCTGCAGGCTGTCGGTCACCTCGGCCGGCACCGTGTACACCTGCTCGCGCACGGGCTTGGGCACGGTTTCCCCCGGCGCCGGGGTCACCAGGAGGTCCCACATGTGCTCCAGCGGGCCCCTCTGCCGCCACTGTTCGAGCAACCCGGACACGTACGGACGCGGGATCGGGCCCGACTCCGGCACGCCCGGCGGCCGGTACCCGGGCGTCGGCTGACAGCACACCTGCTCGGCGAGGTGCCGCAGCTGGTAGAGCTTCGGCAGCCACTCGCCGTACGCCGAGCCACCCGGCAGCACCTGCTCCCGCGTCGCCGAGCACACGCGTACGACGTCGCAGCCGTCCAGCTCCAGGTGCGCGAGCAGCACGTCGTCGTCGGCGCAGTCCACGCACGGCGGGTTCAGCGTCGAGCAGGCCGCATCGGTGACGAACCGCCGCACGCACGTGGTCAGCTTCCCGGCCGCGTCCGCGAGCAGCCCCAGGTCGGCGACCGTCAGGCGGTGCGCGGGGTCCGGCTCGGGGATGGGCAGCGGCTGCGGGAGGGCGACCTTGCGCACGTCGTCGTGCAGCAGGCAGTCCGCGACGCCGGACACCCGGTCCAGCCGGCCGAGCAGCCACTCGCGGATCCGCACGAGATCGGCCCGGAACTCCGCCTCCAGCACGTTGTCCAGCGGGGTGCCCTGGGCCAGCAGGCGGACCTCGATGGCCCCGTCGGCAGCGGCGGTCGCCACCCGGTTCTTCGCCTCCGCCACGACGGCCAGCGCGACCGCCCGGTGCGCCGGGTCCGGCCACACCCGCTCGGGATCCGTCCCGGCCAACCGGTCGCACGCCGCGCCGAGCACCTGCCGGGCGGTGTCGAGTTCGCCCAGGTCGTGCTTGGCACGCAGGTCGTTCTGCCCCGCGGCGTCGTAGGTGTCGTACCGGGCGATGGCACTGGCCAGGGCACGCACGTACTCGGTCTGCTGCCGGGCCGCGGGCGGCTGCGGGACCCCTTCGCCGCTGTCCCGCAGCAGCCGGAGGTTGTCGGCGTACCGGACGGCGTCGGCGTCTGCGAACTCGATCGTCCGGGTCGAGTGCGAGCCCGCGACCGACATCGGGTCCAGGTAGTGCCCCAGCCGCCGGCTCAGCAGCCGGATCCGCTCGTAGGCGTCCTTGTCCCCGATCTGCGCCAGGAGCTTGGTGGCCGGGTTGTAGCGGTGGTCGTCGGCGGTGTCGCACTTGACGACGAACCGGAAGCCCTCCTGGACCCGCGAGGGCACGCAGCCCGGCGCCGGGCACGGCTCCTCGGTCGCGAACGGCGCCACCGGGTCGGCCATGCTCTCCTCGTACCGCACGAAGAGCCCGTAGTGGCGCTGGTCGTCGTCGCAGGGGTCACCGCACGCGACGCCCGGCGAGGACACCCGCAGCTCCCGCACGAGCGCCTGCACGTCGACCTTTTCCGTGCAGGACAGGACGATGTCGTTGCCGCAGCAGTCGAGGGCGTGCCCCGGGTGGACGGACAGCGTCCCGCCGGCGCACGAGTCGCACGTGACCTCCAGCCCGCACACCACACCCGGGCCGGACACCATCCGGTTGTGCAGCCGGTCCTTCCCGGCCACGTAGTCGGTCAGCAGGCCGAGGTCGTCCTCGGTGAGCAGCTGGCCCGCGAAGAACCGCGGCCGGACGAACGCGGCCGGGAAGGCCGGGGCCCCACCGCACCCGCACCCGCAGTCAGGCTTGCTCATGAACGCTCCTCGGTGACGAAGAACCAGCTTTCGAAGACGTCTCCGCCCGCGCCGGTACCGGACGTCCACGGCCCGATGCCCGACGGCGGCACGAGGCAGCCGGTCGGCTCGGGCTCCGGCTTCGGGTCGTGGCCGTGGCCCGTCTCCGTCTCGGCGTCCGCTTGGGCCTGGCCGAGGAAGGGGACCCGGCCGCCGACGTTGGTGCCGTCGACGGGACGGCAGCAGTGGTCGAGGATGAACGCCGCACGGACGGTGATCAGCACGCGGTCGCCGTCCTGCAGCGTTTCGCGGGTCGTCTGGCGATAGCGGAAGTGGTCGGTGAACTCGCCGTCCTTGTCGGTGGGCTCCTCGAACTTGCCGCCCATGTACCAGGTGTCGGCGTTGCGGCCGGCGCCGCCTTCGATCACCTGGATCTCCACGACGCCGCGGCGGAGGCTGTCGACGCGGACGCCGTCGGAGAACTCGACGACCAGGCCGCCCGCGTTCTTCTGCGTGCCGAGCAGTTCCTTGGCCTCGTTCACCGTGTAGGTGTGGCCGTGGCGCCAGTTGACGCCGGTGATCACGGTCGGCACGCGCCGGCCGAAGAAGCGGCGGACGTCCAGGTGGATCTGGTCGCGGACCGGTTCGCCGAAGTCGACGTCGTCGATCCTGGCCAGCCACAAGACCTTGTGCTCGCACGGGGTGCAGCAGGTCTCGCAGCGGTCGTCCTTCGGCGGTGTCTTCGTCGTGACCCGGACGCAGTAGGTCTCCTCGGTGTAGCCGTGGTCGCAGTCCGAGGTGTCCGCGCACGCGGAGTTGAACACGGTCCGGGTCGGTTCGACCGCGCGCTCGGTGTACTCGACGCCGACCCACACCGTCCCGCCGGTGCGTTCGTCCTCGTGCAGTGCTTCCCACAGGTCGATCGAGCAGCTGCCCGGCACGACCACCTCGTTGCCGTCGCAGTCGACGCCGAGCCCGCTGGTGATGTGCACCTTGGCCTGGTGTTCGTGCCTTTCTTTGTCGGAAGCTGCCTTGTCGTCCGCCGGCGGAGCGGGTTCCACGAGGAGCCCGCAGACCACGCCGTAGCCGAGCAGGCAGCGCATCCGCAGCTTGAGCTTCTCGCGGAAGTACTCCTGCTCGCGCTGGAAGTCGCGGGCGGTCAGCAGCTGGCCGTGGAAGTACCGCAGCCGGCGGAAGGGCTGTTCCTGTGTCGTTGCCTCGGTCATCTCTCTTCTGTCCTCTCAAGACACTCGCGTGTGGACCCCGACCGCGGACACCACGCCGACGATCACGCCTCGACGTGCGCCGCGGGGCCCGGGTCTCAGTACTCCGTCGTCGTTCAAGCGCGCGACCCCCACCACCGGCGGCGGCAGCGGGACGAACGCGGTGTCCACCCCGACCGCCGACCGCGTGCCGACCACGAACCCCGTCCCGCCGGCGCGCACCGATCCCCTCGTGTGCGCGGGCGCCTGCCGGGCCACCAGGCGCCGCACCGCGTCCTCGTCCGCGGCACCGGAGGGCAGCAGGACCCGGAACCGGTGGGCGTGCTCGGTGAGGGGATCGGTGTCCGGGTCGCCGAACGCCCGCAGCGGCGTCGCGCCCAGCGTCGAGGTGCCGAGCCGCAGCCGCGACGACGAGCGGCCGAACAGCCGCACCGAGCCGAGGCCGCGAGCGGTCGCCGGGGTCGCGGTCGCGCGCACCTGCGCCCAGTGGCGGTCGCCGGCCAGCTCGTCGATCACCGGTGTGACACCGAAGACGATGCCGATCGCCTCCTTCAGGGCACCCGGCGTGCCGCGCCGCCGGTACAGGCAGGGCGCCGCGGCGATCAGCTTCCGGCGCGTCTCCGCGTCCCAGCCGGCCTCGAACGACAGGCCGAGCAGCCCGGCCAGCCACGGCAGCGCGGCGTCCGGCACGCCGGCCGGGTCGAGCAGCGCGGGGTAGCGCTCGACGACGCGGTCGATTTCGGCGATGCTCGCGTCGAACAACGCCAGGAACCGCTCGGTGAAGTCGTCCGCCGCCGGGTCCTGCCGGAACGCGGCGGGCAGCAGGTCCGCGCTGGTGGAGCGCGGGAAGTCGAGCCGGATCCGGTGCAGGACCGGGGTCGCGGCGGAGTCGCCGGACAGGCGGGCGCGCAGGGTGAGGTGGCGGCCGGGCGGCTGGTCGACGAGGAAGTCGGTGACGCCGGCGGGCGCGGTCTGCCAGTCGCTCTCGGCGAACTCGTCGTCCTCGGACACCACGACCGACACGGACACCGCCGTGCCGGCCGGCACGTCCGCCTCGACCCGCACCCGGTGCCAGCGGCAGCGCGAGATGCCGCTGTCGATCAGGCGGGTGGTGAATTCTCCCTGCGTCACGAACCGGCCGGTGCCCGGCGCCGGTGTCTCACGCGGCTGTCCCGTCCAGCCGTAGCAGGAAGTGACGTCGCCGTCCGGGCCCTTCTCCCGGAGGCAGAAGCCGTCCTCGTCCGCGGCGACGAGACCGCTCGGCGGCAGCGCGGCCGCCAGTTCGTCCAAAGTGGATTCTTTGGGCCCCCGGTAGACGCGGAAGCGGCCGCGGTCCTCGGTGAGCAGCCAGATCGTGCGGCCGCCGGTGCGGATCCCGACGATCTCGCCGTCGACGTGGGTCCGGACGACCTCGCACAGGGTCCCGTCGGGGCCGTACCGCCAGAGCCGGTCGCTGCCGGCGCGGGCCACGAGCACCTGCTCGTCCCGCGCGAGCGCGACGACACTGGCGTGGCGATGGCGGATCACCGCGGTGAGGTGGTCGCCTTCGTTGCGCCAGACGAAGATCCGGCCGGAGTCGACCACGGCGATCCGGTGCCCACGCGCGGCCACGGCGGTCGGTCCGTGCAGCAGGCGGGGGTCGCAGTGGCGGGCCCAGACGGGCAGCCAGCCGCCGGCGCACGTGTCCCGGCGCAGCAACCGCTTCCCGGCGAGCAGGTACCAGCCGCACGGCCGGCAGCCCGGCGCGAGACGCGGGTCGGGGAACCACGGCAGCAGCTGAGCGCGCGTCGGGCCCTCCGGGGACGCGCCGTCGTAGGCCAGCCGCACGCCGGCTTCCTCGGTGAACCCGACGACATCGCTCACCGTCGTTTCGTCCCACCCGACGACGTCGTCGAGGAGCCGGAAGGTGACGGCGGCAGGCGCGCAGGTCATGACTCCTCCACCGGGATCAGCAGCGGGCGTTCCGGCCAGACGAGGTCGTCCGGCGGAATCGCGTGGTCGGTGCAGGGCGGCAGCCGCAGCCCGTCGGCGGTGAGCGAGAGCCCGGACACGGCGAGGACGCCGTCCACGGCGAGGAGGCGGCGCACGAGCGGGGTGTGCCGCACCGCGCCGCCGAAGGGCCAGCCGCCGCCGGTCTCGCCACCGCGCACCGGGTCCAGGTAGGTGGTCACCGCGTCCGCCGCTCGCGCGAGGACCGCGGCCCGGTCTTGGTCGGCGTCGAGCACGACCCGGGCCTCGACGACGATCCGCCGGTACGCGACCGGGCCGGTGACGACGGTGACGCCGGCGGGGGCCACCTCGCGGGTCAGGAAATCCGCCACCGCGCGCAGGGTGGCGGCCGTGGGCACGGGCGGCTCGGTGCCGCCGTCCTCGATCGGCGGCACCACGAGGACGCCGACGACGCCCGGGATGGGTGCGCCCGCGAAGTCCGGGTGCAGGCCCGGCACACCGTTCGCGCGGGCGACCGAGGCACCCGGCGCGCGCAGGGCCAGCAGGCCGTAGTCGGCGGGCGCGACGGCGCGGCCGCGGGACCGCAGCTCTCCCACCCCGCGCCGCACCACGTCCGCGTCCGGCTCGGCGTCGCTGCCGCCGGTGGCGGGGAACGGGTTGCGCACGCCGGTCACGAACGGCCGCGCGGTGACGACGCCGGTGACCGCGCCGGCCGCCACCGCGCCCGCTTCGCCGCCGCCGACCCGGTACCGCACGGCACGGACGTTGCGGAAGCCCGGCGGCACGGGCGCGCCGTTGACGCCGTCGCCGAAGGTGACCACGCCGGTGTCGTAGTCGACGACGAACACGCGGTCGTCCGGGCCGTACGCGGCGAGGCTCGGGACCTCCTGCCACCGCGACGCGTTCTCTGTGACAACCGGGGCTCCGCCCCGGGCCGGGGGCTCCGCCACCCGGACCCCCCGAAAGGCGGCCGTGGTGGTGCCGAAGAGGTCGGCACCCGGGTCGTCGTCGACCTCGATCACGACGCTGCCGGCGAGGATCGGGACCTGGCTCAGCCGCAGCCGCCGCCGCTCGGCCGGTGCCGCGGGGTCCTGGATCGGTTCCAGGGGCTCGTCGAAGATGGTGTGGGCGGCGGTGGCGGCGACCGTGTTCAGCCGCAGGCCCGAGACGAGCGGCGGCGCGACGGTGAAGAGACCGTGCGCAACCTGCAGCCGCAACCAGCGCAGCGCCGGGCCCGGGCGTGCGGCCGGCGGTCGGCCGGGTGCCCAGGTGCGGGGCAGGCGCAGCTCGATCGTGCCGCTGGCCCGCAGTCCTTGAGTCTCGTCGCGGACGACTTCGGCGGGGACGAACCGGCCGCCGTCCAGGACGTCCCAGCGCAGCAACGGCCGGGGCTCCAGCGGCAGCGGGGTGAGGCCGCCGGCGGCCGCGGGCGTGGGCGGTGCGGCCGCGATCACGAAGCCCAGCGACAGCGAGGGGAACGGGCTCGCGGTGCCGTCGAGACCCAGCCACAGCGCGTTGCCCGGCCGGGGTTCGGCGCCGAACGGCGGGAACGGGCGGCCGGGCCCGTTCGGCCCCAGCGGGACCGGCTCGAGCGCGCCGCCCCGCTGGACCGCGATCACGCCCAGGGTGGCCGGGGTGGCGTAGAGGTCCTGGTCGGTCTCGTAGACGATGTCGCCGCCGGCGCCGGACGCGGCGGCCTGGAAGCCGGCGGGGACGAGCACCGACGCGCCGTCCGGCGGGGCCACGGTGAACTCCAGCAGCGCGGCGGCCGCGGTGGCCGGGCGGCGGCGCACGCCCGCGGTGTTCAGGTGCTCGGCGAGGATCTTCTCGGGCAGCCGGTTGACCCGGGCGAGCACGGGCTCGGCCTGGGTGCCGAAGAGCCGGACGAGCGCGACGCCGGCGTCCTGCCGGTCGGGGTTGGTCCAGTCGGGGGTGTAGCCGGGAACGCGGTCGCGCACGGCGGCGCGGACGGCTTCACGCGTCGCGTCGACGAGCTCGGGCTGCACCCCGGACGGCCCCGGGCCGGGGACGAGGTGGCCTTCTTCGGTGGATTCGCGCGCCCACCAGACGTCGTCGGTCACAGCAATCCCTCCCCCGGCACAGATGCGGCGAACGCGGCGGCTGAGCGGTCTGCCGTGGCTGGTCGTGAGTGAGAAACAGGGTTAGACACCCGGCTTGCCGACGGCGTCGATCACCGCGCCCGCCTCGTCGCGGATCTGCACGGAGTAGCCCGGCACCGCGACGCCGGT
>NZ_JBFBAG010000002.1:12935-343562 GCF_040682155.1 Amycolatopsis sp. NPDC051371 | reverse complement strand
CTCGGCGACCGGGTGCTCGAGGGCAAGGAAGCCCGCGTCCTGACCATCAGCCAGGTCTACGACACCGACGTGAGTGAGAAACAGGGTTAGAACACTGTTTCTCACTCACGACCCTCGAGTGGAGCGTCACAGCAAGCCCTCCCCCGGCCCGGCCGTGGGCACCACGCGCGTCCGGACTTCCCGCACCACCGGTAGTTCTCCCGCCCGCAGGGGCACGTCGTCGCACGTCTCCGACGGTTCCGCGCCGTCGATGCCGATCGCCACCGCGGCCACGTCCGCCAGGTCCCCGAGCGCCTGTTGGGCCGCGCGCAGCAACGCCGACGGCCGCAGGGCCTCGCCGAACGGCCAGCCCGTCTCGTCGTCGCCACCCAGCAGGGGGTCGAGGAACCGGCGCAGCGCGTCACCGACCACAGTGGACACCTTCGCCCGGTCTGCCGGGCTGCCGGACAGGTCGGCCCGCAGCCGGACGTCCCGGTACGCCGGGGCGCGCACGAACACCTCGGCCGTGAGCAGCCGGGCCTCCGCCAGCCGGTCCGCCACCGCGCACAGCATGCCCGGATCCGGTTCGGGCGCGGAACTCTGAGGCACCGCCGGGACGATGTGGACCGTCACCGCGCCGGGCACCCGCGCGCACGGGAACCCCGGGTGCTCGCCGATCCCGGCGTAGGCCCGCCCGACCGCCACCCCGGGAGTCGTCACGGCCAGCGTGACGAAGTCCTCGGCCGTCACGGCCCGGGTCACCTCGCCGAGCGCGCCCGCGGCCCGGTCACGCGCCTGCGCCACCGTTTCCGGGTCCTCGCCGCCCTCGGCCTGGACCAGGTTCGCGGCCCGCACCGGGAAGTCGTCCACCGGCAGCCAGTTACCGGTGAGCCCGCCGTTGCCGTCGCGGCCGCCGCCGATCGTGTACTCGGCCAGCACGTCGCCGGACGGACGCGGGATCCGGCCGGTGAGCCCGTCGCCGAACACCAGCGCGCCGTCGGGGCGGTCCAGCAAGAAGATCCGGTCCCGGGACGCGCCGAAGGCGAAGTCCGCCACGGGTCCCCACTTCTCGCCGGCGAGCCGCAGGCAGGCGGTGAGCAGGCGGCCGGCGGCGTCCGGGAGCACGAGCCGCTGGCCGGGCAGCTTCAGCCAGTCGTCGGTCTGGTCCGCCAGGTCGGTCACCGTGCGACGCTCGGCGTGGCGGGCACCCGACACGTTGACCGCCAGCCGCAGCAGCCGCGGCGGCGACGCGTAGGTCGCGGCCGGGGTAGACACCCGCAGTCCGTTGTCCACTGTGGACCAGTCGGCCGGTGGTCGCAGGCGCACGACCCCGGACCGCCGCAGCCCGCCGGTGCCGTCCTGGACCTCCTCGAACGTCCCGGAAGCGTCGCCGCTGGGCCGGAACCACGACCACGTGAGGTCCGCGGGCGGCCGGACGGCGACCGCGGCGGACGACCAGGACGGCGCCACCGGCGAGTCGAGTTCGACCAGCACCGACAACCAACCGGATGCGGGGTGGGAACCGTCGAGCGGCACCGTGAACCGGGCCGACGCGGCCGAGCCGTCGGTGCCCAGCAGCGGCACCCCACGACGCGCCAGCAGATCGGCGGTGCGGTCGCGGTCGGTGAACACCGTCGCCTCGCCCGACACCGGGAACGCCGTCACCTCGTCGTCGAGGGTGAACCGGATGACCGCGGCCGGATCGCGGGCGAAGGCGGTCCCGGCGGGCACGACCGTCGGCGTCTCCGCATCGGGGGTGAGCGCGAGGACCGTGGCCGCGGGCTGCGCGGGCCGCGGCGGTTCGAGGCCCAGGAGCTTGAGGATCGCGACGACGAGTTCGTCCGGAGCCTGGTCCAGCCAGTAGAGCCGCTGCTCCAGGAGGTAGGCGAACAGTTCGAGGAGCGTGATCCCGGGGTCGACGGGCGCGTGCAACGTCCACGTTCCGCCGGACTCCGCCGGGATGCGGCGGGTGACGGCCGCCATCAGGTCGGCCCAGGTCAGGTCGTCGAGCTTCGGCGCGGGCAGGGTCATGGCGTGCTTCCCGTCAGCCCGAGGTAGAACGGGAACACCAGGTTGGCCTTGGTGTTGGTGCGCCGGATCCGGTACTCGACCGAGACCGTCACCCGGGACTCGTCGGCCGGGTCGGCCTCGGCGAGGACGTCGGAGAGCTCCACCCTCGGCTCGAAGTCGCGGACCGCGTCGCTGATCGACCGCTCCAGTTCGCGCAGGTTCTGCACGCTGCCGGGCGCGAACACCGACTCACTCGCCTTCGTGCCGAGGTCCGGGCGCATCACGCGCTCGCCGGTCGCGGTGAGCAGCAGCGCGCGCAGGCAGTGCTCGATGCTCGTCTCGCCGACGGCGTAGGAGAGCCGGCCGGCCTCGTCGGGCAGGATCGGGAACCGCCAGCCGGTACCGAGGAAGGGTTCGGTCACGTCGCCTTCACCTTCTTCGCGAGCACGGACGGCGGCAGCGGCGTCGCGGGACCGGTGACGCCGCCCGGCGCCGGGTGGGTGTGCTGGACGAAGGCCTGCAGGAGCGCGTTGCCGAGCACGACGGGCTCGGTCGAGCCGCCGCCGAGGTCGATGCCGGACGCCTTCACCGTCACGGTCGCGGCTTCGAGCGTGATCTCGCCGCTGTCCTTGAGCACCACCTTCGCACCCGTCGCGGTGCTGATGGTGATCTCCTTCGCCTGGTCGTCGAAGACGATCCGGTGCCCGGCCTTGGTGCGGATGATCTTCTGGTCGACGCCGTCCTGGTGCGCGGTCGGCGGCTTCTTCTTGCCGTTGTAGAGCCCGCCGAGCACGTACGGCTGCCGCATGTCGCCCTGGAAGAACGCGACCAGCACCTCGTCGCCCACCTCGGGCACGAACACCGAGCCGTAGCCGGCACCCGCGTGGAGCTGGCTGACCCGGATCCAAGGACTGATCGACGCGCCGCCGTCCAGCCAGTAGTACTTCACCTTGACCCGGCCCTCGTCGTCCCCGTCGTTCTGCACGACCTCCGCGGGCGCGACGCCGTAGAAGCGCTGGTCGCTCGCCATGGCGCGTGGCATCGCCGTCATTTCTTGTCCCCCTGGAAGATCCGCCGGCCGGTGAACGTGGTGAAGAAGCCGCTCGAGTTGAGGGCGTGCTCGACGCGCTTGACGAAGTAGGTGCCGGAGAACCGCTTGCCGAGACCGAAGATCTCGAGGTTGTCCCCCGGCCGCAGCTCGGGCAGCCCGGCCACCCGGCCGGTCGCGGTGATGAACTCGTACGCCCGCTCCCGCAGCAGCGCGATCGCCAGCTCCTTGGCTTCCTCCTGGCTGAGCACCGGCGCGTCGACGATCACCTCTTGGCGGCCGCCGGCCGCGCTCTCCGCCGCTTCCGGCCCGCTCTGCCCGTCGGCCGAGTTCTGCCCGCCGGGCAGGTCCGCCGAGGTCGCGACGTACTCGATCGGCTCCGCCTTGACCGGGTCCCAGCCGTGCACGGTGAGCTTGCTGACCTGCTGGGAGATCGTCATGGTCGGGGTGAAGTCGAGGAGGTTGGGCACCAGGCCGGCCGGCTGCCCGCTCGGGCCGGTGGCCAGGCCGGGTGCGTAGGCGAGCCGGAACAGCCGGATCGGGCGGCTGTCACGGCCGTCGGTGGGCTTGATGAAGTAGAGCTTCTGCACGCCCGTCTCCGGGTCCGGCAGGATGTAGCAGTCGAAGTCGATCCGCTTCGCGCGTTCCATCAGGAACTGCGCGTCGGACTGGTTCTTCTGCACCACCAGGTCGTGCCGCGGGCCCGCGTGGGTCGTCTCGAACGCCAGCTTGTTGCGGCGCGCGATCTGCTCGGCGATCTCCCAGTCGGTCTTCCCGACGAAGTTCTTGTCCTCCTCCTTGGTGGGCTTGCGGTCCTTGAGCGCGAGCATCCCGTCCACGCAGGTGAGGGAGACGCTCGGCGACGCGCCGTCCGGGAACTTCGGCGCGAGCGAGCTGATCGTCCCGGTGCCGACGGTCAGCAGCTTGTCCGCGTAACCGAGCCGGACGGAGACGCGCGTGCCGATCTGCAGCTTTTCCGAGTCGCTGTGCTTGAACTTCAGCGTGACGTCGTCCCAGTTGTTCAGCTCGAGGTCGAAGCCGGACATCTCGTCGAGGTCGCGGTGCACCTTGATGTCGAGGATGTCGTTCTTGGTCGTCGGGTCGGCCACCAGCCCGTCGACGACCACCTCGAACTCCGGGGCGTAGCGGTCCGGGTCGGCGATTTCGGGCCGGGTACCCGCGGGCGCGGTCATCGCCCTCCCCCTTTCACGGCAGCCGGGGCACGGTCAGCACCAGCCCCGGCCGCAGGTCTCGTGGATCGCTGATCCCGTTGGCGCGCGCCAGTTCCCGCCACGCGTCCGGACGCCGGTACACCGCGGCGGAGATGCGGTCCCACGTGTCGCCGCGGCGCACCACGTAGCTCTTTTCCACCGTCGGCGACGACCGCGGCGGGTCGTTGGCCTGCTCCTTCGCCGGCCGGTACTCCTTCAGCGTGAGGTCGAGCTGGGCCCGCAGCGGCACGCCGTTCTTGGCGAACAGCACGTAGTTCACGTCCAGCTTCTCCAGCACGCCCCGGAACACGGTCCTGTCCCAGACGAACTTGACGATCGGCGGCGCGTGCAGGGTCTCCTGGGGCCGCATCAGCCCGCGGATGTTGTCCACATAGGACTTCCGGACGTCGGCGAGCGTGTCGGACGTGTCCACCAGCGCCTGCACCGACAGCGACTCGCTGCCGCCCCGGACGTACTGGATGGGCGGCGTTTCGAGACCGGGGATGGTGATCTCGGCGAAGGTGTTGCTCTTGCTCACCTTGTACTCGGTCGGGTTGAACTTCAGCGGGATCCGCTTCGGCACGTTCTGCGGGTTCTCGGGCTGCTCGATCTCCAGGTGCGCGTCGGCGCCCTGGCTCACCAGGGAGAACGGGGTGACGCTCACCGGCCACCTCCTCCGAGCTTGCGGTCGTTGTCGCTGCGCTCGGCGCGGGCGCACTCTTCTTCGTACAGCCGTGCCCACGCCTGGATGTGCTTGTTGAACAGGCGGGCGAACAGGGCCCCGTCGTCGCCTTCCACCTGGAAGCGCACCTCGAGGTTGTGGATGATCAGGTTCTTGGGCACGCGCTTGTCTCCTAGAGGACGGCCGTCAGGCCCTCGTGGGCGATTTCCAGTGACTCGATCGCGACCGCGTTCTGCTCGGCGTGCAGGTCCGGGCCGGTCCACTTGGCGGCCAGCCCGCCGTGGAAGATCCACGACTTCGCGGGCACGCCGGCCTCGTCGAGCATGATCACGGCGCCGTCGCGGCGGGCGCCGAGCGAGTCGTGCAGGCCGGTTTCGTACCAGGACCACAGGAGCCGGTCACGGACCACGCCGCGCTTGAGGGTGATCGGGTTCCACGAGTGGCGCAGCGGCAGCCGGTGCACGGAGTCGTTGCGGCCGCCCTCCGCGTAGGTCACCACCTCCAGCTGCGCCCCCATCCCGGTGACCTCCTGGAAGGCGCCCGCCGCCACCGCCGGCAGCAGCAGGGCCTGCGCCGGCGGCAGGTACACGTCCGCCGGTGCGAGTGTCACGAGGAAGCGGAACTTGGTCAGCGGCTCGGTCAGCGCGAGCAGCTGCTCGACCGGTGTCGTCACTGCTCGATCACCTCCAGGCCGCGGTCCTGGCCGAGCACGAGCCGCAGCGCGATGAACTCCATGGGTACGGCCGGTGCGACGCCGATCTCGCACACGATCTGGCCGGGGTCCTGCTCCGGCGGGTTGTTCGTCTCGTCGCACACCACGCGGAACGCGTCCTCCGGCCGGCTGCCGGCGAGCGCGCCGGTGCGGAACGCCTCCAGCAGCACCGAGGTGATCGCGCGGACCAGCGACAGCCGCAGCTCCGGCGAGTTCACCTCGAACACCAGCGGCGCGGCGGCCCGCCGGATGGCCCGCACCAGCAGGTGCAGCAGCCGGCGGTGGGCGACGTACCCGCGGCGTGGGTCACCGGACAGCGTCCGCCCGCCCCACACCACGAGACCCCGGCCGCGCACGCACCGCACCAGGTCGACGCCTCCCTCGAACAGCCGGACCTGCTGTGCCTCCGGGTACTCCAGCTCCAGGTCGACGGCGTCCAGCAGCGTGGCGTTCGCCGGGGTGTCGGCGGGGCCCCGCTCGGTGTCGAGCCGGGCGATCAGCCCGGCGACGTGCCCGGACGCCGGGACGGTCCGCAGCCCGGTCCCGTCGAGCGACGGCGCCCGCAGCGGCGGGTGGTACACCGCCGCCGCGGCGAGCAGCGCCTCGTCGCCGAAGCCCGCCAGCGTCTCGGCCCAGGCCACCACCGCGTCCACTGTGGACACCGACGGGGGCACGTCCAGCAGCACCAACCGGTCCAGCAGCGGCGCCACGGCCCCCAGCAGGTCCAGCACCAGGGCCGTGTGGTCGGCGCCGCTCAGGTCGGCACCGAGGTCCGGCAGGGCCACCAGGGCCGGCTCCGGCAGCTCGGCTTGCGTCACCACCGCGGACGCGTACTCGGCGCGTCCCGGCGGGCTGTCCGTGCCGCCGGAGAGCGTCAGGTCCCAGGACCGCGAGATCGGCCCGTCCGGCGGGATCGGGTCGGCCGCCCCCACCGGAACCACCCGGACGAGGCGGGACGCGGTGAGCCGCTCGACGACCTCGCCGGGTGCGAGGCCGGCGAAGATCTCCGCCGGCTCGCCCGGCACGAGCACCCGCACGGTGACCACCGGCGGTCCCGCGACGCTGCTCGCCCGGTACCGCACGGTGACGCGGCCGCCGTTCGCCCACGCGCCGGGACTCGCCGCCACCACGCGGAAGCCGTCCGTCCACAGTGCACTCGCGGGCTCGGCCGGCCCGGACACCCGCAGGACCCACGCCGTGCGGCCCTGGTTCTCGAAGAACCCGCGCAGCGCGTACGGCGTCGCCGACGTGCCGTCCGACGGGCCGAACTCGCCGACGACGTCGTTCCAGCTCTCGACGCGCACGGGCCGGCCGACCGGGCCGCGCCGGGTGCGGCCGAGGAACACGGCCACGTCCGTGCGCAACGGCTCGTCGCCGGTGGCCGCACGCTCGAAGGTCAGGGAAACGCCGGGAAGCGCCGCGCTGGTCATGTCCGCCCGCTCACGCGTCGATCACGAAGCTCTCGACGGCCAGCACGAGCGTCTCCATGGCGATCTCGTTCTTGGTCGCGTTGAACGAAGGTCCGGTGTACTTCGTCGGCCAGGCCCGGTCGAAGTTCCAGCGCATGACCTCCTGGCGGTTTTCGTCGAGCATCACGATCGAGCCGGACGTGCGCCGCACGCGGCCGTCGAGGGCTTCCTTCACCCAGTTCCAGAAGCCGACGTGGCCGGTGACCCCGCGCTTGAACGTCAGCGCGCTCGGGGCCTTCTTGAGCCCGACGAGCTTGCGGACGGTGATGTCCTCGCTGCCGGTGCGGTACTCGATCACCGGCAGTTCCACGTCCAGCCCGCTGGCCTCGGTGAACGCCCCGCTCACCGCGACACCGTCATCGCTGACGTTGGTCACGATGACCAGGAAGTTGTATGCGGCATACGGGTCGTCCCGCGTCACAGGTGGCATGTCCCTTGCCTTTCAGTGGTCAGACGAGCTGGGGCTCGCGGGTCTTCTGCTGGATCCGGAAGATCACGAACTCCGCCGGGAACACGGGCGCCACCCCGATCACGCAGATGAGCCGTCCGTTGGCGATGTCGTCGTCGGTCATCGTGGAGCGGTCGCAGTGGACGAAGAACGCCTCGTCCGCGGTCGTGCCGGCGAGCGCGCCGCTGCGCCACACGGTGGTCAGGAAGTTCGCGACGGTCTGCCGCACCAGCGCCCACAGCGGCTCGTCGTTCGGCTCGAACACGACCCACTGCGTGCCCTCGTCGATCGACTCCTCCAGGAAGAGGAAGAGCCGGCGCACGTTGACGTACTTCCACGAGGTGTCCGAGGAGAGCGTGCGCGCGCCCCACACCCGCTGGCCGAGGCCGGGGAAGAACCGCAGCGCGTTGATCCCCCGGGGGTTCAGCAGGTCCTGGTGCCGCTTGGTGACGTCCTGGGCGATGCCGTCGGTCAGCCGGATGCCGCGGATGACCGCGTTGGCGGGCGCCTTGTGCACGCCGCGCTCGGTGTCGGTGCGGGCGTAGATCCCGATGACGTGCCCGGACGGCGGTGCCTCGACGAACCGGCCGGTCGAGGGGTCGTTGACGACCAGCCACGGGTAGTACAGCGCCGCGTACTTGGTGTCGAACGGCTCGCGGAACGCCTGGATGCCCTCGATGTCGAGGCCGTCCTGCGGGTCCAGCACGGCGAAGCGGTCCTTCAGCTGCTCGCAGTGGGTCACGAGCGCCGACTCGACGGTGCCGGCCCACACACCGGGCACGGCGCAGATCGCGATCTCGTCGATGTCTTCGAGGGCGACGATGCCGGTCCGCTTGCCGCTGCCGCCGTCCGTGCCGACGAAGTCGCCGACGTCGAGGCTTTCGAACGCGTCCGAGCCGTCGTCGGCCAGCGTCAGCCAGGACCCGGCCGCGGGGACGGGGAACTGGGCCGGATCGCTGCTGAGGTCCGCCAGCGCGGTGGCCCGCACCAGCCGCGACTGGTCCGCCAGGGTGCCCGCCACGGTCCCCGGCGCCTCGCCGGTGAGCCGCAGGTTGCGGAACGTCTCGGTCACCGAACCGCCGCCGGGGTCGGCGAACCGGGTGTCCACAGTGGCCTCGACGAGAGCGAGCCGGTCGCCTTCGAGGATCTCCGCCGGCACGTCCGCGGTCGCCGAGAAGGACTCGAACGCGACGATCTCCCCGGTCACCGAGCGGACGCGCAGCGCGGTGAGCCCGGTGCCGGTGTCGAGCTGGGTGACGGCGCCCTCGTAGAGCCGGTTCGCGCCGCCGATCCGCAGGGTCAGCTCGTCCGGATCGGCGTCGGCGGCACGGGCCGGACGCACCACGCGCACGGCGAGCCCGGGCCGCCACAGGGCGTGCCGCGTGCCCTCGGCCAAGGTGAGCTCCAGGTGGTCCTCCGCCGTGGCCGCCCCGACCACCGGGAAGCGCCGGTTGCCGATCAGGATCCGGAACGGCGGGGTGAGCGCGTCCAGCCCGGGCACCGCGTTCACCCGGAGCGTGGCGTTGTCCACCGGGGAGTCTTCGGCGACCTGGGTGATGATCAGCTCGCCCTGCCCCGGGTCCGGCAGCACCGAGAGGGTGGCGCTCACCGACGGCTGGATCCGCACCTGGACCGTCCGGCCCCAGGCGCCGGGGCTCGACGCGGCGAACCGCAGGCTGTCGAGCGCCGGGCGGTCCCCGGCCTGGACGTAGTCCCCGCGGGCCCCCTTCACCGGTTCGGTCGGTCCCGCGCTGAGCTGGACCCGGCCGGTGGTCGTGTCGTAGCCGGTGATCGTCGCGGTGCCGATCGCGGTGCCGGTGTCGCCGCGGAAGATGCCGATCTCGTCCGCGCCGGTGAACCCGATCAGGTGGGTGAGCTGCAGCGTGGTGGCACCGGCCGCGGCGTCCTGCGCGACGAGGCTCACCCGGCCCTGGTGGAGGGTGCCGGTGGCGGCCTGCGCGTCACCGCTGACGACTCGCTTGACGTAGAGGCGCTGGCCGCCGTTGTCGAAGAAACCCTTGACCGCCAGCGGGAACAGCCACCAGCGGCCGCCCTCGGCCGGGTTTTCCGCCCAGGCGTCGCGGATCGCCGGGTCCGGCTCGGGCAGGAACCCGCCGAAGGTGGTCTGGTACTCCAGGAAGTTCGTGACCAGCTTCGGTTTCCCGGTGGTCGGGCCGCGCTGGGTGACCCCGACCATGCCCGCCGTGCTGGTGCTCACCCCCGCGATCGGCCGCGGCCCCGCGTCGACCTCCTCGACGTAGACGCCGGGGCTCAGGTACTCGGGCATGGTTCAGCTCCTTCTACTGCTCGACGATTTCGATGACGTGCCGGCGGTCCCGTTCGGTGGGCAGCCGGACTTCGAGGGCCCCGGTCCGCCCCGGCCGCTCGGTGGCCGTGAGGGAGAAGATCTGCACGGGCGGCGGCCCGATGACCGGCTCGCCCTCCCAGCGCAGGGCGAGCCGGAAGGCGCCGTCGACGTTGGTGAGGGTGCGCTCCAGCCACCCGACCCCGTCCCGGCTCGTGGTGCCGGCCGCCTCGACCAGCGCGTTCGCCACCGGCGCCCGGGTGGCCGCGTCGACGACGACGCCGTACACGGTGCGGATGCCGGGCCCGTACGGGAACGCGACGCCCGGCAGCAGCCGGACCAGCCTCGGCTCGCTGCCGACGGCGGGCGGGTGCCCGTCGTCGTACGGGTACGCGGTGAACTCGACCCCGCCCAGGCCCGCGTCGAAGTCCGCGCCGTCGGCCGGGTACAGCGGCGCGAGCCCGATGGCGGAGAAGCGGACGCGGAACCGTTCCGGCTCGGCGCCGGGCTCCCGGCGGCGGCCGAGCTCCGGGTAGGCGATCGCCGCGCTCGGCGTGCGGATCGCCGGGGTGTCCTGCGGCACCCAGACGTTCCCGTCCGGGTCGAAGCGGTCCAGCACCGTGGCCACGTCGGCGGCCCGCACGCGCTGGGCGAACTCGTCGAACGGCACGAACCACGCCGGGCTGTGCAGGACGGAGGTCTCGACGGGGTAGTAGCGGGTCATGGCAGCGTCGCCCCGCTGATCGTGCGGCTGCGCACGAGCCGGAGCTCGGCGACGTCGAGGGAGTCGAGGTTGACGACCCGGACCTCGTAGTTGAGGGACAGCCGGTAGGGCTTCTGGATCGCGTACCAGATCCACGACTTCTGGTCGAGCGTCAGCGGGGTCAGCGTGAACTGCAGCGCCTCCGTGGTGCCCGCCAGACTGCCCGTCAGCTCCTCGCCGGACCAGATCGCGTCGTCGTAGAAGACCTGCAGGGCGCGGCCGATCATCTGGTGCTGGGTTTCCTGGTTGCCGCCCCACGGCGTGATCAGGTAGCGCAGCAGCAGCGCCATCGGCGGTTTGCGGCTCGTGGGCGCCGACGGCGGGAGCGACCGGACCGGCGGCCGGTTGCGCGAGGTGGGGTCCTCCGCGATCTCGTACAGGAAGACCGTGAGCGTGGCCCGGCTCGGCCGGTCCTCGAGGTCGCTGAGCACCGCCGTCGGCGGGTCGTTCGGATCCAGTCCGCGCAACGCCTCGGTCAGCCGGTCCACGATGATCGTCGAAACGTCGGCGACGACCCCGAAATCCCCCATGCCCATCCTCCCCTGCGGCACGCCGGGAAGTGGCTCCGGCGTACGGGGCGCAGCATCGCAGGGGTGGCGTGGCAGGGCCGCGATCCGCGCGTCGCACCGGCGTCACGGCGGCGTTCCCCGTCCGCGCGTTGACGTGCCCGCACACGCGGCGTCGACGCGGCGGTGACACACCGGCGCGCATCCTGCGGTGGTGGAGCCACCCGAGGAGCGTTCCGGCAGCATGGTCCTCCGTGCGTGGCTGGAAGGCGGCGAGCCCGACGCCCTCCGGGTCCGCGTCCTCTCCACGATCGGCACCGACGAGGCCAAGCAGCTCGCGGTCACGTCGCCGGAAGCGGTTCTCGCGGCCGTCCGGGACTGGCTGGAAGAGCTCGGATCAGGTCCGATGACGTTTTCGTGACGCCCTGTTGACGCCGCACCCGCAATAATTCCGGTAACGTTTCGCACCGGGGTCGCGAATTGCTCAAGGGTGGGGAAGATCCGATCGGTGCCGGGCAGAGGTTGGGGAGCCGATGCGCACTGGAGAAACGCAGATCGTGACACTGCGGCTGCTGAAGGGTTTCACGCTGCTCGTGGACGACGACCGCGTGGCGCTGTCGTCCAGCGCGCAGCGGCTGCTCGCCTTCCTCGCGCTGCAGGACCGGCCCCGGACCAGAACCTACGTGGCAAGAACCCTGTGGCCCGAGGCGACCACGCCCCGCGCCAACGCGAACCTGCGCTCGTCGCTCTGGCGCGCGTCGCGCACCGGGCACCGCGTCATCGACGCGTCGGTGCAGGAGATGGCGCTGGCGGGCGGCATCACCGTCGACATCCACGACGCGGTGGCCCGCGCGCACCGCCTCCTCGACCGGTCGTGCGGGTGCGACGACATCCTGGACCGGCGGACCCGCGACGACCTGTCCGCCGACCTGCTGCCCGAGTGGTCGGACAACGAGTGGGTGCTGCTGGAGCAGGAGCAGTACCACCAGCTGCGGCTGTATGCGTTGGAGGCCATGGCGAAGCGGCTCACCACGGCCGGCCGGCACGGGGAGGCGGTGGCCGCCGGGCTGGCCGCGGTGCGGTCCGAGCCGCTGCGGGAGAGCGCGCACCGGGTCCTCATCGACGCACACCTCGCCGCGGGCAACCGGGCGGCGGCGCAGCACCAGTACGAACAGTGCCGGCGCACGCTGCTCGAAGAACTGGGGCTCGAACCGTCCGACGCCCTCCGCCGTCTCCTGCCGCACATGACCGCGCACTAGCCGCGGTATTCACGGGAATTGCGAACAGTGATCATTACCGCAATTGCGCCGGCCGGTGAGTCACGAATTGTTCGCGACCGGTGGCCGGTTCACGGTGATTCGCCGCGAAACGGAACGGGGCTGACGAGATCCGCAGGTCCGCCGAAATCCCGAGGTGCGGCCGAGCCGATCCGCGTGGCTCAGCCGGCCGGGAGGATGCGGCCGCGGACTTCGCCGAAGCCGATGCGCTCGCCGTTCGCGCCCGGGGCCGTGCCGGTGATCACCACCTCGTCGCCGTCGAGGAGGAAGCTGCGCTCCTCGCCCTTGACCGTCAGCGGCTCCCGGCCGCCCCAGCTCAGCTCGAGGAACGCGCCGCGCTGGTGCTTCTCCGGGCCCGAGATCGTGCCGGAGCCGTAGAGGTCGCCGGTGCGCGACGACGCGCCGTTGACCGTCAGGTGGGCCAGCATCTGCGCCGGCGACCAGTACATCTCGCGGTACGGCGGGCGGCTGACCTCCTCGCCGTTCCACTCGACGACCAGGTCGACGTCCAGCCCCCACGGACGGCTTTCCCGCAGGTACGGCAGCGGCTCGGGGTCCTGGCCGGGCAGCGGGACCCGCGCGGCCTCCAGCGCCAGGATCGGGACGACCCACGCCGAAACCGACGTCGCGAAGCTCTTCCCCAGGTTCGGGCCCAGCGGCACGTACTCCCAGGCCTGGATGTCGCGCGCGGACCAGTCGTTGAGCAGCACCGCGCCGAAGACGTGCCGGGCGAAGTCGTCCGGGGCGATCGGGGTGTTCAGCGGCGTGCCCGTGCCGACGACGAAGCCCAGCTCCGCCTCGATGTCCAGGCGCGTGCTCGGGCCGAACACCGGCGCCGGGTCGCCCTTGCGCTGGCCGCTCGGGCGGACGATGTCCGTGCCCGAGACCAGCACCGTCCCGGCGCGGCCGTGGTAGCCGACCGGCAGGTGCTTCCAGTTGGGCAGCAACGGTTCCGCGTCCGGCCGGAACAGCCGCCCGACGTTGGACGCGTGGTGCTCGGACGCGTAGAAGTCGACGTAGTCCGCGACCTCGAACGGCAGGTGCGGGGTGACGCCGTCGACCGCGTGCACGGCGTCGTCCGGGACCTCGCCGGCGACGAGCGCCGTGATCCGCTCGCGGACCGCCACCCAGCGGTCGTACCCCTGCGCCATGAACGGGTTCAGCGACGGCGCGGCGAAGACGTCGTCACCGAGCGCGCGAGCCAGGTCGAGCACGGAGTCCCCGACGCGGACGCCGACCCGCGGAGCGTCGCCGCCGACGGAGAACACGCCGTAGGGCAGGTTGGCGGTGCCGAACGGGGAACCGGCGGGGATGTCGATCGTGGTCATGCCTCTCCTCGGGGCAGCAGGCCGAGGGCGGCCAGCTCGGTCAGGGGGTCGGTGATGCTGCAGGTGCCGAACGACGTGAACCGCGCGCGGGCACCGGGATCGAGGTCTCGCACCAGCGCGGCGACCGTCGAGCCGTCGCGCTCGGCGAGCAGGGCTTCACCGCGGTCCGGGTCGGCGGCCGCCAGCAGCAGGTTGAGGAAGCCGTGCTGCTCGAACCCGGTCTCGGGGTCGGTGTTGCGCAGCGCGTGGTGCAGCCCGGCGGTGGCCTTGAACGGGACCCCGGCGTCGACGGCGGCCCGGATCGCGGTGGCCAGCTCCGTCTCGTCGGGGTACAGGTCCGCGCGGACGCCGCCGGTGCGGAACTTCGCGCGGTGGCCCGTCCCGGCGAGCGCCCGCAGGAGCGGCAGGCGGCGGTCGTCACGCGGGATCTCGACGTACACCGGTGCGTTCGCGGCCGACACGGCGTCGAGGAGTTCGTCCGGTGCCATGCCTTCCGGGACGGCGATCTCCAGGGCCCGCAGGTCCACCGGCAGCGTCTTGACGGCGTCGAGCACGCCGGGCAGCCGATCGGGGCCGCCGGGCAGCGTCACCGCGACGGGCAACGGCGTCTCGCGCGGCCTGAGCAGGTCGCCCAGGGCGTCGAGCGCCGGGGCGGCGAGGACCAAGGGGCCGACGAGGTCGGCGTACCAAGCTTTCTCGTACGCGTCGTGCGCGGCGATCGCGTCCGGCAGGGGCGCCAGGCCGGGCGGGAAGACCGCGGCGTCGTCGCACAGGCCGGCGAAGAGCCCGGGGATCACGCGACCGGCCCCGTCCCGATGGTCCCCGCTAGGCGGTGGTACGCCATGGTCGCCTCCTTCGCCGGTCGACTTGGTTCAGCCTTTTACTATCTTCGACTCACAGTAACCCCCGCTCCGCGGCCCGGGAAGGGGGCGGCTGCGGCGGGTTTCAGCGGCGGCTGCGGGTGTCGGACCCCGCCCGGGCGGTGATCAGCTTGCCCAGCAGCATCACCAGGATCCGCTGCTCTTCCTCGGTGAGGGCTTCGGTCCAGCCGAACTCGCGTTCGTTGTGCTCGCGGAACACCGAGACCATCTCCGCACGCCCGGCCTCGGTCAGCGACAGCTGGACCGAGCGGCCGTCGTGCTCGTCGGGCACGCGGTCGAGCAGGCCGTCCGCGACGAGCGGCTTCATCAGGTTCGACACCGCCGCCCGGCTCATCCCGGTGAGCCGGGCGGCGCTCTTCGGTTCCAGGGGCCCGGCCAGCCAGACCACGAACAGCAGCCGGAACGCCGACCACGACCGGCCGCGCGGCCGGTGCACCGCGGCCTCCAAGTCGTAGGTGACCAGGTCCGAGGCCCGGTTGAGGGTCAGCAGCACCTCGGTGGCCAGCTGGTGGCGGAAGCCGTACTCCGTCGCGAGCCGGCGGTTGGCCAGCTCGACGAACGACCAGAAGTCCAGCTCCTCTTCCATCGGAGCACCCTAACAAATAGTCAATTTCGAAACTGGTTTCGCCGACGCGCCGGACCCGCGTGGTGCTCGGTCGAGTCTTACGGGCGCGTTTGCCCGCGCGCCAACGTCTCCGACAGCGCGTGCGCCTCCCGGAGCAGCAACGCGCCCAGCTGCGGGATCCGGTCGCCGCCGAACCGGTGTGCCACCCCCGTCAGCGTCAGCGCCCACCGCGGCGAGCCGGCCTGGTCGAACACCGCCGCCGCCAACCCCCAGCTGCCTTCCACCACGAGGCCCGGATTGACCGAGTAGCCGTGCGTGCGGGTCGCCGCGATGTGCCGGCGGATCTCGCCCGCGTCGTGCTGGGGCCCGTAGGTCGCGGCGAGGTCCGCGCGGCCGAGGTAGTCGTCGACCTCCCGGTCGGGCAGGTGGGCCAGTACCACCATGCCGGCCGAGACGACGCCCAGCGGGAAGCGCGCTCCTTCGAACAGGACGTGGCTGCGGATCGGGAACGCGCCGTCCTCGCGGATCAGGCAGATCGTCTCCTCCCCGCGCCGCGCCGAGAAGAACGCGCTCTCCCCCGTCGCGAGCGCGAGCCGCCGGACGACGGGCAGCGCGGCCTCCGTGACGTCGTAGCGCCGGGCCGCGGCCACGCCGAGGAAGTACAGCTCCGGACCCAGCACCCAGTGGTCGGTGTCCGGCTCCCGCTCCACCAGCCCGACGCCCTGCAGCGACGTCAGCAGCCGGTGCACGGTCGGCCGGGGCAGGCCAGCTTCCCGGGCCACGGCCGTCGTCGTCGCGCCGCCGGGCTCGTGGACCGCGACCGCGCGCAACGCTCGGTGGGTCCGGCCGACGAGGTCTCCAGGGGCGTCCACTCAGTGAACACTACCCCACTCATTTCGACCGTGAGACGAACAATCAGCTGGTCCAGCGCGTTCACTGGTTGACCACATCAGCGCCGTCCAGTCTGATGTCGGCCATGGACAAGGTGATCGTGTCGGCCGCGGAAGCCGTCGCCGACATCCCCGACGGCGCCACCCTCGCGGTGGGCGGCTTCGGGATGTGCGGCGTGCCCGCCGTTCTCGTCCACGCGCTGTTCGAGGCGGGGACCGGGGACCTCGAGGTGGTCTCGAACAACGCCGGGGTCGACGGCTGGGGGCTGGGGATCCTGCTCGGCGCCGGCCGCCTGCGCCGCGTCGTCGCCTCCTACGTCGGGGAGAACAAGGAGTTCGCGCGCCAGTACCTCGGCGGTGAGCTGGAGGTCGAGCTGACCCCGCAGGGCACGCTCGCCGAACGGCTGCGCGCCGGCGGCTCCGGCATCCCCGCGTTCTTCACCGCCACCGGCGCCGGTACCCAGGTCGCCGACGGTGGCCTGCCGTGGAAGTACGACGCCGCCGGCACTGTCGTGAAGGCGAGCCCGCCGAAGCAGAAGCAAAGCCTCGACGGCAAGGAGTACGTCCTCGAACGCGCGATCGTCGCCGACTTCGGGCTGGTCCGTGCCTGGCGAGGCGACCGGCACGGGAACCTCGTCTTCAAGGACGCGGCCCGCAACTTCAACCCGCTGGCCGCCATGTCCGGCCGCGTCACGATCGCCGAGGTCGAGCAGCTGGTCGAGCCGGGCGAGCTCGACCCGAACGACGTCCACCTGCCGGGCGCGTACGTGCACCGCGTGGTGGCGCTGACGCCGGAGCAGGCCGCGGACAAGCCGATCGAGAAGCGCACCGTGCGCACCGGAACGGAGGCCGGCTGACATGGCTTGGAACCGCAACGAAATGGCCGCCCGCGCCGCGGGCGAGCTGCGCGACGGCGACTACGTGAACCTCGGGATCGGCCTGCCGACGCTGGTGCCGAACTACGTCCCCGACGACGTCGAACTCGTCCTGCAGTCGGAAAACGGCATCCTCGGCGTCGGCCCCTACCCGGAGGAGGACGCCGTCGACCCGGACCTCATCAACGCGGGCAAGGAAACCGTCACCGTCCGGAAGGGCGCGTCGTTCTTCGACTCGGCGTTGTCCTTCGGGATGATCCGCGGCGGCAAGATCGACGCCGCGATCCTCGGCGCGATGCAGGTCTCCGCGGCGGGCGACCTCGCGAACTGGATGATCCCCGGCAAGATGGTCAAGGGCATGGGGGGCGCGATGGACCTGGTCCACGGCGCGAAGAAGGTCATCGTGCTGATGGAGCACGTCGCCCGCGACGGCTCGCCCAAGATCGTCGACGAGTGCACGCTGCCCTACACCGGCCGCGGCGTCGTCCAGCGGATCATCACCGACCTGTGCGTTCTCGACGTCACGCCCGAGGGGCTCTCGCTCGTCGAACTGGCGCCGGAGGTCGACTTCGAGCAGGTGCAGAAGCAGACCGAGCCGCGGATCCGCGTCCCCTGACCCGACGGCAGCAGGCTGCTCTCCCACGATGCCCGTTCGAGACTCAACCTCGAACGGGCGTCGTGCGTGTGAGGGGCGGTGACCACCAGTCCGAGCCCGCCCGAGGAGTCCGATGCGCCGTCTCGCCGTCCTGGTTCTCGCGCTCTTGAGCACGATCGTCGTGGTGCCCACGGCGGACGCCGCCGGCACCCCGAAACCGCCGCCGCTGTCCACGCCGTGGACCTCCCAGGTGAGCACCACCGACCCGCTGCCCGAGTATCCGCGGCCGCAGATGACGCGGCCCGACTGGCAGTCCCTCAACGGGGAGTGGGAGTTCCTCAACCCCGCCACCGGCGCGGGTGGCAGCGTCGATCGCTACGCCGCGCCGCCGCTCGGGCAGACGCTGCCCGAGCGCATCGTCGTGCCCTACCCCGTCGAGTCGGCACTGTCGGGCATCATGCGCAACGACAACCGCGACCTGATGTTCTACCGCCGCACCTTCACGGTGCCGCAGGCCTGGGCCGGCCGGAACGTGCAGCTGCACTTCGGTGCCGTCGACTACGAAGCCACCGTGTGGGTCAACGGCGTCCAGGTCGCCACGCACAAGGGCGGGTACGACCGGTTCGAAGCCGACATCACCGCGCGGCTCACCGGTGGCGCCGACGAGATCGTCGTCCGCGTCTACGACCCGACCGACGGCCGCGGCGAGAAGCAGCCCGTCGGCAAGCAGGCCAACTCCCAGTCCAGCATCTTCTACACACCGACTTCCGGTATCTGGCAGACGGTCTGGCTCGAGCCGACGGCGCCGACCTCGATCTTCTCGGTCGACATCTACCCGAACCTGGCGAACAACACCGCGCGGGTGCGGGTGTTCGGCCGGGGTGACGTCAGCGGGTACTCCGTGCTCGCCGAGTCGATGACCGGCGGCGCCGTCGTCGGCAGCGCGACCGGCGGCTTCACCGAGTTCTCCGTGCCGGTGCCGGACGCGCGGCGGTGGTCGCCCGACGACCCGTTCCTCTACGACCTGCGCGTGTCGCTGCGCACCGCCGCGGGGACGACGGTCGACCAGGTCGTCAGCTACTTCGGCATGCGCGAAGTCGGCACGAAGAACGTGGACGGCGTGCTGCGGCCGACGCTCAACGGCGAGTTCGTGTTCCAGATCGGCACCCTGGACCAGGGTTTCTGGCCCGACGGCCTGTACACCGCGCCCACCGACGCGGCGCTGGCGTCCGACCTGCAGAAGCACAAGGAGCTCGGCTTCACCATGGTCCGCAAGCACATCAAGGTCGAGCCGGCGCGCTGGTACTACTGGGCCGACCGGCTCGGGTTGCTGGTGTGGCAGGACATCCCGTCGACACCGACGGCGGACTCGAACCGGACCCCGGCGCAGATCGCCGAGTTCGAGACCGAGGCGCGCGAGATCGTCGACGAACACCGCTTCTCCCCCGCCGTCGTGACTTACGTGCCCTTCAACGAGGGCTGGGGCGAGTGGAACCTCGACGAGACCAAGCGCGTCACGACCAGCCTGAAGAGCTACGACCCGACCCGGCTGATGAACCCGCACAGCGGCATCAACTGCTGCGCCGCCAAGGGTGACCCGGGCACCGGCGACCTCATCGACTGGCACGTCTACACCGGACCGGACGCACCGCGGCCGACCGGGAACCGCGCGTCGGTGCTCGGCGAGTTCGGCGGTCTGGGCCTGCGCAACCCCGGCCACGAGTACAGCCCCACCGGCGGCTTCTTCGCCTACGAGCAGATGGCGAGCGCGGCGCAGCTGAACGACCGCTACACCGGCATGGTCCGGGACGCGAAACAGCTGATGACCGCCAAGGGCCTGTCGGCGTCGATCTACACCGAGATCACCGACGTCGAAGGCGAGTACAACGGCCTGCTCACCTACGACCGGCGGGTGCAGAAGGTCGACACCGCCCGCGTCCGCGCGGCGCACGCCGACCTGATCGCCGCGTCGAAGAACCTGAACGCGGCCGTGCCGCTGACGCTCGGGCACGTCCGGTCGTTCCGGGTGACCACGCCCGGGTTCACCGATCGGTACCTGCGGCACGCGGATTCCTTCGCCCGCACCGACGTCCTGACCGCGGGCAGCGCCGACGGGCCGCGGCAGGACGCCTCGTTCCGGACCGTCGCGGGGCTCGCGGACCCGCGCTGCTTCTCGTTCGAGTCGGTCGACTTCCCGGGCAAGTTCCTGCGTCACGCCGACGGCCGCGTCCGGATCGACAGCGACACCGGCGGCACGTTCACCGCGGACGCCACCTGGTGCACCCGGCCGGGCCTCGCCGCCGGTGGGACGTCGTTCGAGTCGCTGAACTTCCCCGGCCGCTATCTGCGGCACTACGACGAAACCGTGTACCTGGCCCAAAGCGGCGGCTCGAACCCGTGGGACACCGCGACGAGCTTCGCCGCCGACGCGACGTGGGACGTCTCGGCGCCGGCGTTGTGGCGCAGCTCGGTGCCCCTCGCCGTCGACGCGCGGCAGTCGCTGCGGGTGACGACGTGGGGCTACACCGACCGGTACCTGCGGCACGCCGGCGGCCTCGCCTACACCGAAGTGGTGAACAGCGGCAGCAGCGCGTTGCTCAAGCAGGACGCGACGTACGCCGTGCGGCGCGGGCTCGCGGAATCTTCGTGCTACTCCTTCGAGTCGGTGAACTACCCCGGGCAGTACCTGCGTCACCAGGACGGCCGCGTCCGCAACTCACCGGACGACGGCTCGGCCCTGCTGCGCGCGGACGCGACGTTCTGCACCCGGCCGGGCCTCAGCGGCGCGGGCGTGACGTTCGAGTCGCTCAACATCCCGGGCGCGTTCCTGCGGCACTTCGACTCGCAGGTCTACATCGCCTCGGGCGGCGGCACGGGCTCCGACCGGCCCCAGACGGTGACGGCCGACAGCAGCTGGACCGTCGCGGCACCCTGGGCTCCCTGACCCCGCGGTCCCCCGCCCCTGCCAAAGCTCCGGCTCAGCCGCGTGGCCCGGCCGCGCTGAAGGCGAGACGACCGTGCGGTACTCGCTCACGCCGGCCCCGTGACGGTTCAGTGCTCCGGCAGCTGCCGGCGTTCGCGCAGGCGGGCCAAGTCCTCTCGCACCTCCGTCGGCAGGAGCTCGGCCATCTGCTCGGGACGCAGCGGCAGGTCGAGGAGACTGAGCTTGACCCGGCTGCGCTGCGCGTGCCGCCCGGGGTCCAGGCGCACGACCTGCGCCGCGTCCGGACGCAGGGTCGCCGTCAGCGGGGTGGCGGGATCCAGCGGCCGCCACGCGTTGCCGTCGACCCGCACCATCGGCGCGGCGCCGCGAGCCGCGGCGCGACGACGTCGCGGGCGGGCAACACGATCGAGCGGCTGACGCCCGACATCGACGCGACCGGCGTCACCGCCAGCACCTCCGCCGCCGGGGAGATCACCGGCCCGCCGGCGGCGTAGTTGTAGGCGGTGGAGCCGGTCGGGGTGCTCAGGATCAGCGCGTCGCAGCGGTAGTAGCCGAACTGCGCGCCGTCGACCAGCAGGTCGACCTCCACCGTCGCGCCGGGCTCGGCCCCGCCGACGACGACGTCGTTGAACGCGACCGCGACCGCCTCGCCCTCCTCCAGCGCGACGCAGCTGTGCGGCTCGATCTCGAAGTCCCCGGAATGCATCCGTTCGAGCGCGCCGGCCAGCTCCGCCGGCGCGATCTCGACCAGGAAGCCGACGTTGCCGTAGTTCACCCCGAGGACCGGCACCGGCCGCTCGACGGCCAGCCGCATCGCGCCCAGCATCGTCCCGTCGCCCCCGAGGCTCACGATCGCGTCCACCCCGGCCGCGAACTCGGCGTCGGGCACCACCGGCACGCCGGCTCCGACCTGCGCCGCGTCGGCCTTCCGCGCCACCAGCTCGACGCCGTGGCGCGAGGCGTACGAGACGAGCACCTCGACCGACTCGTGCACCGGCTTGCGCGGGTGCGCCACCACCCCGACCCGCGTGATCTCCGAACCTGCCATGAGGTCCATTGTGGCCGTCCGGTGATCGGGACGCTCAGCCGAGAACGCCCAAGGCCGCGGGCGTGAACGGGATGACGTCGTCGTCGCGGCCGCCGAGGATCTTCGCCGTCCAGTCCGGGTCGGCGAGCAACGAGCGGCCCACGGCGACGACGTCGAACTCGTCGGCCTCCAGGCGGTCCAGAAGGCCGTCGATCCCGGTGCGGCCCGCGGTGTCCCCGGCCAGGCTCGCGGTGAACTCCGTGTCCAGGCCGACCGAGCCCACCGTGATCGCCGGCTTCCCGGTCAGCTTCTTGGCCCAGCCGGCGAGGTTCAGCTCGGCGCCGTCGAACGCGGGCTGCCAGTAGCGGCGGGTGGAGGCGTGGAAGGCGTCCGCGCCCGCGTCGACCAGCTCCCCGAGGATGACGCCGAACTCTTCGGGCGTGTCGGCGAGCCGGGCCGTGTAGTCGGACTGCTTCCACTGGGACACCCGCACGACCACCGGGAAGCCGGGCGCCACCCGGGCCCGGACGGCGGCGACGGCTTCGGCGGCGAACCGGGCCCGCGCCCGTACGCCGCCACCGTAGCGATCGGTGCGGTGGTTGGTCCCCGACCACAGGAACTGGTCGATCAGGTAGCCGTGGGCCCCGTGCAGCTCGACGCCGTCGAACCCGGCGCGTTCCGCGTCGCGCGCCGCTTCGGCGAACGCCGAGAGCACGGCGTCGATGTCGGCCTGCGTCATCGCGTGCCCGGTTCGCGTGCCTTCGAGCGGCTGTCCCGACGGGCCGATCGCGGGCGCCTCCGGGTGCGGCGGATCCCCGGCTGCGCGGGCCATCCCGACGTGCTGCAGCTGCGCGAAGATCCGCCCGCCGGCGTCGTGCACGGCCCCCGTGACGCGTGCCCAGCCGGCCAGCGCGTCGTCGCCGTACATGCGCGAGACCAGGTCGTGCTGGCCGGCGGACGGGTGGCCGACGTAGGCGCCCTCGGTGATCACGAGCCCGGTCCCGCCGGCGGCTCGCCGGGCGTAGTACGCGGCGACGTCCGCCCCGGGCACACCGCCGGGTGAGAACCCGCGGGTCATGGGGGCCATGGCGACGCGGTTGGGCAGCGTCAGGCCGCCCACGGTGATCGGGCGGGAAAGCAGGTGTGCGGCGCGGTTTTCCACGAACTTCAGCTCCTCCTGGTCGGTTGACACCCAGGCTAGAATCTGACGTGGACGTGAGGTTCAACGTCTTGTGGGACAGATCACGCCGGGAGGACCCATGCGCATCGGAGAGCTCGCCGAGAAGACCGGCGTCAGCGTGCGCGCCCTGCGCTACTACGAAGAAAAAGGGATCCTCGTGCCGGAGCGCAGCACCGGCGGGCACCGCTCGTACCCGGAGTCCGGCGTGGGCGTGGTCTGGCTGATCCAGCAGTTCTACGCGGCGGGACTGCCGAGCAAGTCGATCCAGGCGATCATGCCGTCGGTCCGGGCCGGCCGGGCGACCCCGGAAGCACTCGAGCTCCTGGTCACCGAACGCGACCGGATCGACAAAGCGGCCCGCGAACTGGCCGGCGCCCGGGACCGGCTGGACGCCATCATCACCACCGCGGGCGCCGATTCCTGCGCGTCGCACTGCGGCGAAAACGCACCCGAACCCGGTCTCCCCCAGTAAAGTCGGAGCATGAGGCTCCTTCCCGCGCTCGCCGCCGCCGTCCTGCTCGCCGGGTGCTCGGCCGGCGTCGGCGGCACACCGTCGCCCGCCCCGGCGGCACCGGCCTCGACGTCGAGCGCTCCCCCGGCCCAGCCGCACGAACTCCAGATCAAGATCGACGGGACGGCCGTCCTCACCACGCTCACCGCCACCATCGACGGCGAGAAGACGGAAGAAAAGAACGTCAAATTGCCCTGGAGCCACACGTACAGTTTCGCGCCCCACACCGGAAAACACGTCTACAGCATCGTCATGCGGTCCGCCGGCGGCGAGGTGAACGCGACAGCCACAGTGGACGGACAGCCCTGGGGCCAGAGCCGCGGCAGCGGGGACGGCGAATCGACCCAGTCGCTCAACGGCGATTTCAGCGACTGAACCCGTGGCACCGGCCCGCCGTCAGCCGGGGAACGGCGGCGGGTCGGGAAGTTCGAGCCATTCCAGGTCCATCGGCACCAGCGTCGTCGACAGCACCAGTTCCCGCAGCAGGTTCACGGTCAGGGTCAGCCCCACCGGCTCCCCCACCTCCTCGCGCCGCAGCCCGTGCACCCCGGCGCCGGAAAGCCGTTGCCGGACCCGGGAAACGAGGTGTTCGACGCGCTTGGCCGTCCAGTTCTCGCGCGGCCGCCGCTCGGCGAGCTCGGCGGCCGCCTGCTGCCGGGACAGCGGCAGCGGCTGGGGGTCGTAGCCGAGGTAGCGCTGCCCGAGCACCGCCAGCACGAGGTGTTCCTCCGGCGAGAGCCGCCAGCGTTTCGGCGGCGCCGTCGGGTGCGTCGGGCGGCGGGTGGCGACTTCGGCCTCGCCGTCGGAGACGAGCAGCTCCAGCACGTGCTCGCGCGTGCCGCGCAGGAACAGCGCGGTGTAGCCGTCGGCCAGCGGCAGCGGTTCGCTGTCGCGGTGCAGCAGGACGCTGTCGGACAGCCGGATCGGTGAGCGGCCGGTGTTGCTGAGCCACCAGCGGTCCCGCTCGCGCACGAGCAGCCCGTGGACCCGGCTGATCCGCACGTCTTCCTCGCCGACGCAGACGTCGACCTCCAGCCGGTTGCGCCCGAAGGTCACCCGGCTCCCCGGCGACGGCGCCACCGCGACGCCCCCGGTGACGGTGAGCGCGCTCAGCGTGCCCGGCACGGTGCCGGCGACGCCGTGACGCAGGCTGCGCTGGCGGTGCGGGTCGAGGCGTCCGGTGGTCACGGCTACTTCCGTTCGCCGGCGCCGAAGCCAGCGCCGGGCCGGGCGAGGCCGGGGCTGCCGCCTTCGTCCACAGTGGACGAAGAGTCGGCGTGGACGTCCGAGGCGCTGCTCGGCGCTTCGTGGTCGGCCGAGGCGCCTCGGGTGTCGCATACCCGCCGCGTGCCGGCCCGCCGGGTTCGCGGTACCGGTCCGGCGGCCCCCTCGGCCGTCGGAACGGTCGCGGCGCCCACCAGGATCGCCCCGCCGGCCAGCACCCGCATCGCCACTTTCCCGTCCCGTCCCTTCCCGGCCGGTGCCGGCTCCGCTCTTTCTAGCCGAGGTCGCCGGGGACCGGTCCCCGGCTCACGGCAGCCGCCGGACGAGGTTCTCCGCCAGCGATCGCGCGGTCGCGCACAGCGCGTTCCCGCCGGCCGCCCCGGCGTCCTGGATCGACACCACGGCGACCTCCTCCCGGTGCGGGTCGGTGCCGCGCAGCACCGGCAGCACCGGGGTGTAGAAGCGGTGCACGACCTCGACGGCGCACTCCGGCCGCCCGCCCGGCACCGGCGCCACGACGGCGTTCCGGTTACCCACGCGGATCCGGTCGCCGGGCACGTCCGAGTCCGCCTCGATCGGCCATTCCCGGCCGAACTCCACGGTGATCGTGCGCGGGTCGTGCTCCCAGGTGCAGCCCCAGCCGCCGAACTCGCGGTCCGGCTGCTTGGCCTGGCCCAGCACGCCCGACGTCACGGCGGAATCGAGCAGGCCGCAGGCGTCGACGTGGGCCAGCGACCACTCCGGGAACGGCCGCTCGCGCACGGGCAGGGGTCCGTTGGCGAGCTTGGCCAGCACGCCGGACAGCACCGACTCCGAGAAGGCGCACAGCGGCGCGTCCTGTGCGCGGTCGACCGGGTGCGAGGTGACGACGATCCGGTTGGCGTCGGCCAGCGAGATGGCGCGCTGACAGGCGCCGTCGCGGGCTTCGGGACGTTCGATGTCGCCCACCCGGCCGGGCACCGGCGGCCGGGTCGGGTAGCGCAGCGGGCCGGTCAGCGCGAGGACGGTCTGCACCTGGCCGGTGTCGTCGGCGAGGGTGGTCGTGACCACGCAGGTGCCGAAGTTCAGCACCTCGGGGTCCACGAACGGCTCCCCGAACGGGACGAGCGAGTCGGTCGAGATCGCCGCGCACGGGTCCGTCGCGGCCGGGTCGGCGCCCAGCGTGTTCGGCCCGGCCGGGGTCGGGGTCGCCGACAGCGGCCGCGTCAGGAAGAACCCGGCCACCAGCGCGGCCACGACCGCCACCGCGGCCCCGGCGAGCAGCCGGCGGCGCAGGCGCCGTCGCGGCCGCCGCGGCACCGGTGCGTCCGCCGTGAGCAGGGTGACCGCCTCGGCGGCGCCGGGCCGGTCGGCGGGGTGCCGGGCCATCAGCGCGGAGAGCACCGGCGCGAACGGTCCCGCGCGCTCGGCCGGCGCCGGACGTCCGGCGGCGGCGCGGCGCATCTGCGCGAACGGGCCGTCTTCGCCGGACCCCCACGGCGACCGGCCTTCGACCGCGGCGTAGAGGGTGGCTCCCAGGGAGAAGACGTCGGAGGCGGGACCGGCCTCACCGCCGTCGGCCACCTCCGGCGCGACGTACCCGAGCGTGCCGGTGAGCTGGGCGCCGCCGGTGCGGGTGACCTCGGTCCAGCGCGCGATGCCCAGGTCGGTCAGCTTGGCGACGTCGTCCGCGGTCACCAGGACGTTGCCCGGCTTGACGTCGCGGTGGACGATGCCGCGGGCGTGCATCTCCGCGAGCGCCGCGGCGAGCTGCGCGCCGATGCGCCGCACCCGGTCCTCGGGCAGCGGCCCGCCGTCGTCGACGAGCTCTTCGAGGCTCCGGGCGGCGAGGTACTCCGTGACCAGCCACTGCGCGTCCCCGTCGACGACGGTGTCGAACACCGTGACGACGTTCGAGTGCAGCAGCCCTGCCCCGATCCGCGCCTCCCGCCGGATCTGCCCGGCGTCCTCGCCCAAGGATCGCTTGAGCGTCACCTGCCTGCCGAGCTCGAGGTCGGCCGCCCGCCAGACGACACCCATGCCACCCCGGCCGAGCTCCTCTTCCAGCCGGTAGCGGCCGGCCACGACGCGCCCCATGCCCACGCGGGCAGTCTACGAAACGCCGTGAGGCACCGCTGACCCCGCGTCACCGCGGCGGTGGGCCGAACCGGTTCTCCCCCGCCTTGCCCCGCTCACTCCAGAACATCAGCAGCAGGAGCCAGCCGATGCAGGAGATGATGCCGACGCACCACCAGCCGGACCGCCCGGTGTCGTGCAGGCGCCGGACCCCGACGCTGACGAACGGCACCACCCACGGCAGGTAGAGCAGGGTGCCGATGGTGCGCACCCATTCTTCGTCGACGGCGGCTTCGATGATCCCGATGACCAGGACGAACGGCACGTAGGCCAGGAAGAAGTACCAGAACTCCGGCCGTGAGGCCCGGCCCCGCTTCCGGAAGCTCAGGCGCAGCGCCCGGATCAGCGCGGCGCCGAAGCCGATCCTGCTTCGCGTCGCGGTGACCGGCACACCCTCGGACTGCATGCGCCGAGCATGGGGCGCGCAGTCCGGGACCGGTCCCGGGTCAGCGCGGTCGAACCTCGCGGACCGACTCCGCCTCGAAGCCGGCCAGCACGACTCGCGCGGAGCAGCGGCTGTGCCCGGACGCGGTCGACGGCGTCCGCCGCACGACGACCTCGTACCGCCGGGCCCCCGCGGTCACCAGCACCTTCCGGACGTCACCGCCGGGATCCTCGTCGGTCGCCAGTACCGCGTCGAGTCCGCGCAGGCCGGTGCGGCCGCGGATCTCGATCTCGGCGAACTGCGACCACGGGCTCTCCGCGGAGGTCCGGCCGCGCAGGTGTTCCAGGCGGACGTTCCCGCTCAGCGCTTCCTTGGCGACGAGCTCGGCCTCGGTCGGCGCGAGGCTGCCGTGGAGGTAGCCGTCGGGCACCGTCAGGAGGTTGCCGGCCCAGCGGTCGCCGCCGACGTGGCTGACCTCCCAGACCAGGCCGGGGTGGTTCTGCTCCAGCCCGGCCACCACCGGGCGCCCGAAGACCGCGCAGCACATGTCCTTGCTGCCGTGCGTGCAGACGAGGAAGAGCGGGCCGGACACCGGCTCGCCGTGCCCGCGGCGCCCCGCGGCCACGGCTTCGAGATCGATGCGGGCGAGCTCGCCGAGGTCGGCGACGTCGAGCCGTTCGAGCCAGCGGTGCCCCGGCCGGCCGCTGGCGACGTAGACCGTGCGCGGCGCGCCCGGGACTCGCGCGTGCCGGCCGGGCTTGCGGATGAGCAGGGGCCGGAGGCCGGCGTCACGGGCTGCTTCGAGCTGCCCGTGGGGCAGCGCTTCGGCCAGCACCTCTTCGAGCGCGTCCGGCGCCCAGGAGCCCGGCTGCTCGATGAGCAGCCACGATGTCATGCGCGCGGCGGTCCCGGCGGGCTCGCCACCGAGCTCGCGGGTCAACGCGGCGCACGCGGGCACCGCGGTCCGGCCGGGAGAGCAGATTCCCGCCTCAGCCGGCAACCCTGACTTAGGCATGCCTAAGCGTACCCGAAGACGCGGGCGTCAATCTTCTTGATGTGACCGGATCGCCGACCAGGGCACTCGATCGAGCGTCGAGCGGTCGCCGACCGGGCCGGGGTGGCGGCGCTGCGTCACCCCGGCCGGTCGTCGTCACGCTCTCGCCACGAGCCCCTGGGTGACCAGCTCGCCCAGCAGCGCCCGCACGGTGGCCCGGTCCACGCCCGGCGCGGCGTCGGCCAGCACCTTGAACGGCTGCGGAGCGCCGCCGAGCAGCGCCGCCAGCACCGGTCGCGCGGGAGCCGCGAAGACCAGGCGCTTGCCGGCGGCGACCAGGGCGACGGTGCCCTCGCCGTCCACCAGCGCGGCGCGCGGGGCGAGCAGCCGGACCTCGAAGTCGTCGTCCGGCGGCAGCAGCTCCGCCGTCGCCGCCCACGGCAGGCCGACGCGGGTCTGCGCGGGAGCCTGGGCGTCGCGGTCGGCGAGGAAGCGGTCGACGAGGTCCCCGGCGGTCAGCTCGGCGAGCCGCCGGCGCAGCGCCTCGGCCCGCTCGGCCCGCACCTCGGGCCCGGCGAACCGGGGCAGGTCCGCCCGGAACAGCTCGTCGGCCCGCAGCTGGTCGGCCAGCCACGCCACCAGGTCCACGCCGGTCGCGGCGGTGAACCCGATGGTCAGGTGCAACGACTCCTCGCCCACGGCGGACACGTCGTGCCAGTGCCCGCGCGGCAGGTAGAGGACATCGCCGTCTTCCAGCAGGAAGTCCTCGTACGGCTCCCCGTCCGGGCGTTCCGGCAGCTCGACGTCGCGTTGCAGCGGCGAGCGGCGGGTGACGCCGTGCAGGCGCCAGCGCTTGCGCCCGGAGAGCTGGATGATGAACGCGTCGTGGTCGTCCCAGTGCACGTCGAAGCCGTGCGTGGTGCCCCAGCCCGCGTACAAGTTGACCTGGATCCGCTCGCGCAGGTCGTGTTCGAGCCGGCTCGCCAGCTCCCCGACCCCGTCGACCAGCTCGTTGACCGAGTCGACGACGAGCGTCGCGCCGGCACGCAGGTGTTCGGCGAAGGGCGCCGACAGGACGCGCGGCACGAAGCCGTTGCGCCGGGTCGACACCATCTCGGTGTAGGTGTGCGCGGGCACGACCTCGCCGTCGAGCGCGAGGCGCAGCCGGGGGAACTCCAGGCGGTGCTGCCGCAGCACCCGGTCCAGCTCCGGCCACGGGAGGAGGTCGGCGAACCGGCCCTTCTCCCCCGGGAACCGCCGCGGCGCCTTCCCCAGCACGTCTTCGAAGAACTGGCCGGCCTCGAGCGGAGCCACGAGGCCGGCCAGTCCGGGAATCTCCGTCACGGAGCGGGACAACGGCTAGTCGTTGCCGTCGTTGTCGGCCACCGCGCCGTTGGCCTTGCCCCGGTCCACCGCGGCCGTCAGCGTCTCCACGCCGAGCAGCAGGCCACTGGCGGGCATCTCGGTGGGCGTTGCGGCGTTTTCCATCCGGACCTCGCAAACGTCGACGACAGGGATTCCCACGCTACGTGAGAATCCCCGGATCGGGCATAGGTCATTTAGGTTGTCTCGGAGCCGGGTCACCGAGCGCGGCGAGGTAGTCCGAGACCGCCGAGACGGCACCGGCGTCGGAGATCAACCCGACGAAACCGTCAGGACGAATCAGCACGAGAGTCGTGCCGGACGCGCCGTAGGCCTCGGCGAGGTGACCTTCGGAGTCGGTGAGCTCGCCGGGACCCGCAGGCCTTCCGACGACCCGGAGCGTCCTGAGCCCGGCCGGATACGCCCCGGGCTCGCCGCCGAAGTCCAGCAAAGTGAAATTTCCTCCGCGCGTCAGGTCGAACAGCCGGCGTGCGCCGTCCACCGTCGTCAGGCCGGTCGCGTCGGGGGCGCGGTCGCCGGCGCGCAGCGGCGCGGTCTCGTCACGGTCGTCTCGTGCCAGAACGGATCCGCGATAGCCGATGCCGAGCTGCATCGTGGCCGCGTCCCGGCGGATCGGGACGCCCTTGCGCTCCACCGCCTCCTTGAGGCGAGCGTCGGAAAGCGCGAGCACGGCCGCCGCGACGGGTCGCCGCTCGGCCTCGTAGCTGTCGAGCAACGCCGGCGAGGCGCCCTTCGCGACCGCCGCGAGCTTCCAGCCGAGGTTGTGCGCGTCCTGGATGCCGGTGTTCATCCCCTGGCCACCGGCGGGCGAGTGGATGTGCGCCGCGTCGCCGGCGAGGAACACGCGGCCCTCGCGGTAGCGCTCGGCGAGGCGGACGTTGGCGCGCCACAGCGACGACCACTCCGGCTCGTGGAGCCGGAGGTCGGTGTGGCCGCTGCGCCGCTCGAGGATCGCCTGCAGGTTCGCGAGCCCGAGCCCGGCGTCCTGCCCCGGCGCGATGCTGGCCTGGAACTGGAAGGCGCCGGTCGAGGGCAGCGGGCAGAGGTTGACCAGACCGTCCTCGTGCCGCCACATGTGCCATGCACCGCGATCGAGGCCGTCGACCCCGACGTCGGCGACGATCATCCGCACCTCGTCCCGGGTCTCGCCCTCGAACGCGATCCCGGCCTGCTTGCGGACGGTGCTGTGGCCGCCGTCGCAGCCCACCAGCCGGCGCGCGGTGACCGTCTCCGCCACGCCGTCCTTGACGAGCACGGCCGACACGCCCTCGGCCGACTGCTCGAAGCCGTCGAGCACGGTGCCGAACTCGACCGCGCCGCCGAGCTCCGCCAGCCGCAGCCGCAGTGCCTCCTCGACGCGCCATTCGGGCGTGATCAGGCTCGCCGGGTGGGGAATGTCGGAGCGGTCCCCGAGCGTCTCGGTGCCGCCCAGCGTCACCTCGCCGCCGGGAGCGGTCGACCGGATCGGCATCGCCATCCGGCCGTGGGCCAGCACGCGCTCGACGACGCCGAGATCGTCGAACACCTCGAGTGTCCGCGGCTGGACGCCCTTGCCGCGCGAGCCGGGCCGCGGGCCGGGAGCGGCCTCGACCAGGCGGAACGGGACGCCGGCGCGCGCCAGCTCACAGGCCAGCGTGAGGCCGGTCGGGCCGGCGCCGGCGATCAGCACGGTGGTCATCTCAATCCCCCCAAGAAAGGAATCACTTTCTAACGAGCGTAGGCGCCCTTGCCGAGAAAGGAAACCCTTTCTATCGTGACGCGGGTGACCGCCGAGGCAGCCGGACCCGTCCGCCGTCGCCGGCACGGCAAGCAGCTGGAGGCCGAGCTGCTCGCCGCCGGCTGGGACGAGCTGGTCGAGGCCGGGTACGGCCGCCTGACGATGGAGTCGATCGCCGGGCGCGCCCGCACCAGCGAGGCCGTGCTCTACCGCCGCTGGGCCAACAAGGACGAGCTCGTGCTGGCCGCGATCGAGCACTACCGGAGCGCCCACCCGGTGGCGGTCCCCGACACCGGCACCCTGCGCGGCGACCTGCTCGCCCAGCTGACGGCCGTGGGCGAAACCCGCGCCACCTTCTTCGCCATCGCGGCGGCGACCGCTTTCTCGGGGCTGCTGGCCGGCACCGGCCTGACGCCCGCCCAGGTCCGCGCCAAGGTCATGGGCGACCAGGCGCTCCCCCACGGCCGGACCCTCTACCGGCGCGCCCACCAGCGCGGCGAGATCGACCTGGACCGCGTTCCCGCCGCGGTGCTCGACCTGCCGTTCGACCTGGTGCGCCACGACCTGCTCATGGAACTCGTGCCCCCGAAGCCGGCCCGCATCCGGGTGATCGTCGACGAGCTCTTCCTGCCCCTCCTGCGGAACCACCAGGCAGGCCACGCGTCCCTGGAGTGACCCGGCGAAAGGACCGCGGGATGTCCCTTCTGACGAGCCGGGAGCCGGGCGCGGACGAGGCGATCCCGGAAGAGGTGCCAGGCGAACGGCCTCGGCGGTGGTGGCTCGCGCTCGTCGTGGTCGCCCTGCTCGCGGAGATGGCGATCGCGATGATCACGACTGCCGTCGAGCAGACCCCGACCATCGACGAGCCGGTCTACGTGGGCACGGCGGTGGTCTACCTCGAGCAGCACAGCCTGCGGTACAACCCGGAGCACCCTCCGCTGGGCAAGTTGATCATCGCGACCGGGCTCGCGTTCGCCGGCCCCCGCTTCGATCCCGCGTTCACCGGCGACCAGACGCAGCTCGGCCGGCACGTGCTCTACGAGTCGGGCAACGACCCGGGACGGCTGTTGTTGCTGGCCCGGCTGCCGGTGATCGTGCTGACGCTCCTCTTCGGACTGGTCGTCTTCGCGTTCGCCCGCGACCTGACCGGCCCGGCCGGCGGCGTGACCGCCCTGGCCCTGTACGCGTTCTCGCCCGACCTCATCGCGCACGGGTCGCTGGCCACCCTCGACGTGCCGGTGGCCGGGTTCCTGCTGACGTCGGCCTGGCTGCTGTGGCGGGCCCGGCGCCGCCCTGTTCTGTACCTTCCCCTCGCCGGGCTCGCTCTCGGTGCGGCCGTGGCCACGAAGATGAGTGCGCTGGCCGCGATTCCGGTGGTGCTGTTCCTGGTCGTACTGTCCTGGTGGCACGCCCGCCGTGACACTGGTCCACAAAGGACGATCTGGCTGCTCGGGCTCGGCGTGGCGGCGGCGCTCGCCGTGGCCCTGATCGCGATCGCCGTGGTGTGGGCCGCCTACCTCGTCGTCGATCCGCGGCTGCACTGGGCGACCCCGCCGGACCTGCCGGCCGTCCACGGCCTGCGCGCGCTCGCCGACCGGCTGCCGCTGCCCCGGCCGTACCTCGACGGGATGCGCGTCCAGTTCGGCTTGGAAGACCGGACGTGGAGCACCTTCCTGCTCGGCCGCTACCACGCCGGTTCGCTGTGGTACTACCTGCCGGCCGCGCTGCTGGTGAAGCTGCCCCTGGGCGCGCTGGCCCTCGGGTCGGCGGGCGCGGTCGTGCTGGTGGCGGTCCCCCAGCTGCGCCCGGCGGCGCCGTACGTCCTCGTCCCCGCGACCGTGCTGCTGGCCGCGGCCATGGCCAGCACCCGCGACCTCGGCGTCCGGTACGCGATCTTCGTACCGATGTTCCTGGCGATCGCGGCGGCGGGCGTCGTCGCCCTCCGGCGGCGGTGGGCGTACGTCTCGGTGGCGGTCCTCGTCGTCTTCGCCGCGGTGAGTTCACTGCGGACGTTCCCCTACTACCTGCCGTATTCGAACGAGGCGTTCGGCGGCCCGGCGCAGACCCACCTCCGCCTGCACGACTCGAACGTCGACTGGGGCCAGGACCTGGGCCGGCTGGCGGGCCGCCTGCCGGGCGAGCGGGTCTGGCTGGTGTACAAGGGAAGCGGCGTGCCGTCCGCGTACGGCATCGACGCCGCCGACCCGCTCGCCGTGCCGCCGGACGAGGTGCACGGGCTGCTCGCCGTGTCGGATTCCGCCATCGCCAAGGCGGACGGCCGCCTGGCGGCGCTGATCTCCGGGAGCGAGCCGATCGACGAGGTCGGGCACTCCATCACGATCTACCGCCGTCCGTGACCACCAGCGTGGTCAAGTGAGCCACGACGAAGCGTTCCCACCGCTTCGTCGACCGGCACGCGCAACGCCGAAAACCCTCCAACTGCTCGACCCGAGCGGAGGTCGAGACCTGGAAGTCCGCCCTGGACGAGGAACCGGCGAGTGCCATTTGCCGACTGCAATTTGCAGATCCGGATTCGGCGCTCAAGTGAGCGCGAATAGCGGAAAATGAATCCCGAAACAGATTATGTACCTGCGAACAAGTCACGAGCTGAAATGAAAGTTGCTCCGAACGGCCGTACTTGAAACTGCCGCCGACACTTAACGTCACATGCCTGCACAATCGACCGCCGGATGGACGAACGAGAGTCCCCGACCGGTCGATTGTGGACATAGCACGTGATCACCCCACTGGAGGACGGCTTTTCATGACGATCGACCTTGCGTTGAAAGAAGCGATGAGCATTCCCGGCGCCGTCGGCGCGACACTCGTCGACTACGACAGCGGGATGTCCCTCGGTTCCCTGGGCGGCGGCGAGTGGCTCGATCTGGATATCGCGGCGGCGGGCAACACCGAGGTCGTCCGGGCGAAACTGCGCGTCATGTCCTCCCTCGGACTCGACGACAGCATCGAGGACATCCTCATCACCCTCCACCGCCAGTACCACCTGATCCGGCCGCTGTCGGCCCGAGGCAACTCCACCCTGTTCCTCTACCTGGTCCTGGACCGCGAACGAGCGAACCTCGCGCTCGCCCGGCACAGCCTGAAGCGCATCGAGACCAGCCTGTCCGTATGACGAGTGCCGACACCCACAGCCAGCCCTCCCGCGCCCCGCTGCCGGTGCGCAAGCCGGCGCCGGAAACCGGCGGACCGCCGCCGGACCGGGCCGTCCAGCGGCCGCCCCTCGACGCCGACGAGATGCTCGAGGCGCTGCGCAAGGTCCAGGACCAGGTCGACCAGGTGGCCGGGCTGCTCGTGGCCACCCACGACGGTCTGGTCCTGGCCGACGACACCAAGGCCGTCGAGGCCGACAGCGTCGCCGCCATGTCGGCGGCGGCCATCGGCCTCGCCGCGCAGTTCACCGCCCAGGCCCGGATCGGCGAGTCGCGCAGTGCGATGTTCGAAGGCAGCTCCGGCTACGTCTGCGTCTTCCCCGTCGAAGGGTCGCTCCTCCTCGTCGTGTTCGGCCAGCCGGACATCACCATGGGGCTGTTCACCCTCGCCGCCAAACAGGCGTTGACGCAGCTCCGGCACCACCTCCCGGCACCGAACGGAGCACCCCGGACGCGGTCGTCGCCGGAGTGACTTCGCGGGCCGAAGCGCCTCGCCCCAGGTCTTGAATGACTCATTCAGGACCTCCCAAGCCCTGAATGAGTCGTTCAAGACGCCGGAGCCCGGCCGACCGCGCTAGTCCGCGTGAGCGGTGGCCAGTCCGGCCAGGGTGCGCAGGTTCGCCTCCGGCAGGTACGCGCGCGTGAGCGCCATGCCGATCCGCGGCAGGTCGCCTTCGTCGCGGTAGGCCAGGTACATCGGCTCGAAGCGCGGACTGAACTTCAGCTTGAACGCGTGCAGCGAACGGAAGCCGTACACCGGTTCCAGCTCGCGGCTCAGCACGTCCAGCAGCCGCTCGACCGCGACCGGCTCGGTGTTCGCCGCGGACCGGGCCAGCGGTGCGCCCGACAGCGACACGAACCGCATCCCCTCCGCCTGGAACGCCAGGATGGCGGATCCGATCAGGAACTCGACGGCGGGCCGGAAACCGTCGCCGCGGCGGCGCATGAGGTCGAGGGTCCAGCCGTGGACCTCGCCGTCCGGCCCGTGCACCGGCAGCCACGACGTGACGCCGTGCACGCTGCCGTCCGCGTCGACGGCCAGGCCGACCCGGGTCGCCGGATCCAGCGCCTCCTCCATGCCGCCGAGCGTGAACCCCATCTCCGGCATTCCCTTGTCGCCGACCCATTCTTCGCAGATGGCGCGGACCTGGCTGCGGACGCCCCACGGCTCGTCGGCCAGCACGACGTGGCGGTACGCGACACCTTCCTTCGCGGCGCGGTTGAGCGCCGAGCGCACGTTCTGCCACTTCTTGCCCCGCAGCTCGAGCCCGTCCAGGTCGACCAGGGTGTCCTCGGCGATCTGCACGTGGCTCCAGCCCAGCCCCGCGGCGGCGTCGGCGACCGGCTTCGTCACGGAGAACAGGCACGGCACGACGCCGGCGTGCTCACAGGCCGCGGCGAACGCGCGCACCGCGTCACCCACGAGCTCGGTCCGCCCGATCGGGTCGCCGAGGCCGATGGCCACCCCGGCGTGCCGCCGGTAGGCGAGGACGGCCTGCCCGTCCGGGGTGCGGAAGTGCGCGTTGTCGGGCCAGGTGGCCATCCAGGACAGCGTGCCGCCGCCGTGCCGGCCGAGCAGTTCCCGGACGCCGGGCGCGTCGGCACCGCCGATCCCCGCGGCCGACCGGCGTCGCGACGGTGCCCGGAACGCCCAGCGGGTCAGGAGCAGCAGCGCCAGCTCGGCCGCCCACAGCACGGCGCCGGTCACGGCGAGGGCCTTCTCCGCCGAGGAGTCCTGGCCGAAGGCGAACCCGACGGCGGCGACCACCCCGATGAGCACGTTGATCGCGGCGAGCGTGGTCGCGCACCACCACGCCAGGCGCCGTCCGCCGCGCAGTCCGTTCGCCAGCAACGCGACGACGGCGATGGTGAGCGCGAGGCCCCAGCCGGTGTCGGCGCCGCCGGTGGTGCCCAGCGGGCTGTCCGCCGGGAACAGCCAGAGCACCAGTTCGGCGACGGCGATCAGCGCGAGGCCGGTGGCGGCGAACAGGCGCCATTCTCGGCGCCCGGCGTGCACCCGGCCCGCCGGGCCGACGCGGTGGCCGCCGGCCAGGCGGTGGCTCAGGGGCAGCGCGATCGCGACGGCCCACAGGTGCTCGAGGTCGGCGAGCCCGCCGAGGAACAGGAACGACACGCCGACGTAGACCCACAGTCCGGCGCGCAGCCGCAGCCGCCACGGCGAGCGCACGGTCGCCGACACCGCCGCCGCGCACGCGAGCGCGCCCGCGGAGATCCCCGCGTCGAGGTGGGTGGCGAGCTCGTGCGCCCACGTCCACCCGGTGTCGCGGAAGACCAGCAGCGTCAGCGCGGCGCCGAGCACTCCGGCCAGCTGGCCGAGCGCGCAGATCACCGCGGTCCGCCCGGTGCCGAGCCGCCATTCCGCGCTGCCGGCGAACACGGCGAACGAGACCAGCACGGGCAGGTAGAAGATCGGTGTGAGGGCGAGGAACGAGCCGGTGACCGGCGTCCACCACTGTGCGCCGGCCAGCGCGGGCAGGCCGTATCCGGCGCCGTCGAACCACGCCTGCGCGCTCGCGGCGTCCCAGAGCGCGCCGGTCGCGACCCCGGTGACGACGATCGCGAGCAGCACGCCGGTGGTGAACGGCAGCCGCCGGCACAGCACCGTGACCAGTGCGTGGACGCGCGAAGGCGGGGCCGTCGCGGGCTCGGTGGTGGTGAGCGAGCTGCTCATCGCGTCTCCTGGTGGTCGCTGGGGACCCCAGCGTCCGCCGGACGCTCCCGGCCGGGCACCGGGTCCGCCCGGCCGGTGGGGAGGGTTAACCCTGGTCCCGGGACGTGGTTTCCGCCGTCCGCACCGGCAACTCCGCCCGGACGACGGTTCCGCCGCCGGCCGGGCTCACCACGGTCAGCTGCCCGCGGAGCGCCTCGACGCGGTCGGTCAGGCCGCGCAGCCCGGAGCCCGCGGCGGGGTCCACCCCGCCGACGCCGTCGTCGGCGATCTCGATGACCGCCTTGGGTCCGGCCCGCCGGAGCCGGACGGTCACCACACCGGCCCGCGCGTGCTTGGCGGCGTTGGCCAGCGCCTCGGACGCGACGAAGTACGCGGCGAACTCGATCGGCTGGGGCAGCCGCGGACCGGGCTCGCACGCCACCGTCGTGGGCACCGCCGAGCGGGTGGCGAGCGCCTCGAGGGCGACGTCCAAGCCTTGGTCGAGCGCGGCCGGGTGGATGCCGCGGGCGAGCTCGCGCAGCTCGGCCAGTGACTGGGCCAGCTGGTCGCTCGCCGAGGTGACGAGCTGCTCGGCGTCCGCGGGGTCGCTGCGGATCTGGCGCTGGATCAGGGAAAGCTGCATCGCGAGGGTGACCAGGCCCTGCTGGGCGCCGTCGTGCAGGTTGCGTTCGATGCGCCGGCGTTCGGCGTCCCCGGCGGCGATGATGCGTTCGCGGGAGTGCTCGACCTCGGCCAGGCGCCGCCGCGCTTCGGTGTGCAGGTGCTGGTTCTCCAACGCGATCGTCGCCGCGGCGGTGACCGCGTCGACCAGCTCGGGGTCGTCGTCGAGCGACCGGTCGTAGACGAGGACGGCCACGCGCCGGCCGTCCCGCTCGACGACGGACACCGATCGGCCCGCGCCCGCGCCGGGCAGGGGCACCGGGCGGCCGTCGAGGTCGGTGTAGCTCCCGGTGTCCGACGTCGTGGCGTAGCCGACCTCGAGGTCCGGGTCGCCGAGCGCCTTGGCCAGCGCGCCGCGCAGGTCGTCGGGCCCCACTGTGCGCAGCCCGCGGAACAGGTCGGCCAGCCCGCCCCTGGCCAGCCGGGATCGCAGCAGCCCCACCAGGAACGCGATCGGCACGGTGAGCAGCGAGCACACCCCGATCCAGAGGAGCAGCATCGACTTCTCCCCCGTCAGGAACTGCGCCGCGAGCAGCCACCCGAACAGCACCAGGCAGGCGGCACCGGCGACGGCCGGTACCAGCGCGCGCCGGCCGGGCTTCGACGCCGAGCGCCAGCGCATCGCCACGACCGCGGCGGTGCCGGCCACGGCGGCCAGCAGGGTGCCGCGCTGGGCGACGTCGACGATCTCCGCGATCCGCTCGTGCGGCCAGAACGCGACCGGGTTGCCCGGCACCCCGGCGAACAGCAGGTACAGCGGGGCCAGGACGGCCAGCTCCAGCAGGACCGCACCGGCCAGCACCCGGTCGGCCGTCGTGCGCACCCGGCCGCCGGTGAGGAAGGTCAGCACCAGCAGGACGAACGGCAGCACCCACAGGTCCGGCAGCCACAGGGCGACGACCTGCGCGGGCGGCCAGGCCACCTGGCTCAGCAAAGGACTGACGAAGAAGGCGAAGCCGGTGACGGTCATCAACAGCCCGCTGTGGTTGTCGGGCCGGCGGCGCCAGGCGATCAGCCCGCAGGCGGCGAACGAGCCGCCGATGAGCCGGAACGCGACGTCGATCGCCTCGGCCGGCGCGTCGTTCGGGAACAGCACCGGGACCAGCGCGCCGAACTCGGCCGCGAGGGCCCCGGCCCAGAGCAGGATCCAGAAGCCGGGCCCGTGCCCGGTTCGGGCGAACCGGTGGACGCCGTGGGGCTGCGCCGTTTCCGAAGCCATGACCTGTCCCGCTGGGATCGACCGGTCCCCCTGGCAGCCGCAAGGTAATACACGACCGGCCCCGCCGGTACCGCTGAACCGACGCCACGGCACAGGGTTGTCCCGGTAGCCGCCGGGACGGCCGCGCTGCGACCATGGCGGGATGGTCCCCCGGGTGCTCATCGTGGACGACCACGCCGCGTTCCGCTCGTTCGCCCACCGTGTCCTGGTGGCCGACGGGCTGGTGGTGGTCGGCGAAGCCGCCGACGGCGCGGCGGCGATCGCGGCCGTGCCGCGGCTGCGTCCCGACGTCGTCCTGCTGGACGTCGGACTGCCCGACATGGACGGCTTCGCCGTCGCCGCGGTGCTGGACGCGCAGGACGAGCCACCCGCCGTGGTCCTGGTGTCCAGCCGCTCCCGAGCCGACTACGGGTCGCTCGTCGACGCCAGCGGCGCGGTCGGGTTCGTCGCCAAGTCCGCGTTGAGCGGCGACGCCGTCCGGCGGCTCCTGACCCCGGGGCGTGACGATGCGTGAGCCGGAGAGCGCGCGGATCGTCGACGCCGCCGACGAATTCCGGCGCCGGCTCGAACGGCGGCTGCACGACGGCGCCCAGCAACGCCTCGCCTCCGCCGTGCTGGTCCTCGGCCTGGCCGGCCGGACGCTCACCGGTGACGCGGCCGGGCTCGTCGCCGAAGCGAGGCAGGAACTGGCCTTGGCTATGGCAGAGTTGCGGGAACTGGCTCGGGACATCTACCCGGTGCTGCTGACCGAAGCCGGTCTGGGACCGGCGCTCGCCTCGCTCACCGACCGGTGCCCGGTCCCCACCGTGGTCTCGGCCGTGCCGGACGGGCGGCTTCCCGCGACGGTGGAACGGACCTGCTACTTCGTGGTGTTCGAGGCGGTTCAGAACGTGGCCGCGCATGCGTCGGCGACCCGGGCCGAGGTCGTGGTCCGCGCAGAAGGAGGTCACGTGAGCGTCGAAGTCGGTGACGACGGTGCCGGCGGCGCCGACCCGGACGGCCCGGGGCTGAGCGCGCTGGCCGACCGCGTGGCCGCCCACGGGGGCCGGCTGCGCGTGGAAAGCGAGCCGGGCGCCGGCACTCGCGTGAGAGCCGACGTGCCATGCGGGTGATGATCGCCGACGACGCCGTCCTCTTCCGCGAAGGCGTGGCGCGTGTGCTCACCGAAGCCGGGTTCGACGTCGTGGCGCAGGTCGGCGACGCCGTGTCGTTGCTGCAGCGGGTGCGGCACGACCCGCCGGACGCCGTCGTCGTCGACATCCGGATGCCGCCGACCCACACCACCGAGGGCCTGGACGCGGCCGAGAACCTGCGCGAGCGGTACCCGGCGGTCGGGGTGCTGGTGCTGTCGGCCCACGTCGAACCGCACTACGCGCTGCAGCTGATCGAATCCGGCGCGCAGGGTGCCGGGTACCTGCTGAAGGAACGCGTCGCCGATCTCGACGAGCTGACCGACGCCCTCCGCCGGGTCGCGGCCGGTGGACTGGTGATCGACCCCGCCGTCGTCGCGCAGCTCGTCCGGCGCCAGCGCACCCGCAGCCCGCTCGACGACCTGACCGAGCGGGAGCGGGACGTGCTGGAGGTGATGGCCGAGGGACGCTCCAACCAGGCCATCGGCCAGCGGCTCTACCTGAGCCCGAAGACCGTCGAGGCCTACGTGCGGTCGGTGTTCACCAAGCTGGGGCTGCACCAGGGCGCCGACGACAACCGGCGGGTCCTCGCGGTGCTGACCTACCTGCGCGGCTGAGCCGTGAGTGGCACATCGAGGGACTTCAAGTCCCTCGATGTGCCATTCACGGCTCGGCGTCAGGCGTCCCGGCGCTTGGCCACCGCGATCGCGATCGCCAGCAGGCCGCCGCAGACGAGCGCGAAGTAGCCCATCGCGGCCCACGGCTGGTCGGTCAGCGGCGCGCCGTCCGCGGGCCGGCCGCCGAGCAGGAACTGCTTGGCCGCCTGGAACGGCAGCCAGCGGGCCGCGGACTCGAAGCCGGGGATCAGCGCGAGCAGCGACTCGACCATCATCGCCCAGGTCAGCACCAGCGCCACCGCGCCCGCGGTGTGCCGGACCAGGATCCCGACCGCGACGGCGAACACGGCGGCCACCAGGTAGACCAGGCCGACTCCGGCGACCTGACGCCATTCGGTCACCCCGTGCAGCGCGAGGTCGCGGCCCGGCATCAGGACCAGGCCCAGCGCCCAGCTGCCGAACGCGGCGAGCAGGCCGACCAGACCCGCGCCGAGCGCGACGACCAGCGTCTTCGCCAGCAGCACCGCCCCGCGATCGGGCGAGGCCAGGAACGTCGTCCTGATCATGCCGACGGAGTACTCCGTGGTCACCGCGAGCGTCGCCATCACCATGACGACTGCCAGCCCCAGGCCGTACCCGAGCTGGGTCGACGGGACACCCGTGAACCCGGTGTCCTGGCTGCCCGCCATGGAAATCGAGCCCACGCCGATCGTGGCCGCCACCCCGACCGCGGCGCACCACCACGGCGACCGGGTGGAGGTCAGCTTGATCCGTTCGGCTGCGATGAGGGACATGTCGCTCACCTTCCCGCCGCGGCGAGCGCCGCGGAGTTGGTCCGGCGGCGGGCGGGTTCGCCCGCGCTGTACTCGACGTCGTGCCCCGTGAGGTGCATGAACGCCTCTTCGAGCGAGCCGCGGCACAGGGCCAGCTCGTGCAGCACCAGCCCGGCAGCCGCGGCCAGCTCGCCGACGCGGGTGATGTCGGTGCCGGAGATGATCAGCGACTGGTCGTCGTCCGGGGAGGCCTGCACGTCGACCCCGTGGCGCATCAAGACTTCCGCCAGTTCCAGCAGCTGCGGGCTGCGCACCCGCACGGTGGAGGTGACGGCGCCCTCGACGAACTCGGCGGTCGAGCTTTCGGCGATCAGCCGGCCCCGCCCGATGACGACCAGGTCGGTGGCGGTAAGGGCCATTTCCGGGAGCAGGTGGCTGGACACCAGCACACTGCGCCCTTCGGCGGCGAGGTCCCGCATGAACTCGCGGATCCACACGATGCCTTCCGGGTCCAGCCCGTTCACCGGCTCGTCGAACAGCAGGACCCCCGGGTCGCCCAGCAGCGCGCCGGCGATGCCGAGCCGCTGGGACATGCCCAGCGAGAAGGTGCCGGCGCGGCGGTCGGCGACCGCGGTGAGCCCGACCTGGTCGAGCACCTCGTCCACCCGGCCGGCCGGGAGCCGGTTCGACACGGCCATCCACCGCAGGTGGGCGCGAGCGGATCTGTTGGGGTGCACCCATTTCGCGTCGAGCAGGGCACCGACCTCCCGCAGCGGGTGCCGCAGGTCTTCGTAGGGTCTGCCGCCGATCAGGGCGTGGCCCGACGTGGGCCGGTCCAGGCCGAGGATCATGCGCATCGTCGTCGACTTGCCGGCGCCGTTCGGGCCGAGGAAGCCGGTGACGCGGCCGGGCTCGATGGTGAAGGACAGGTCGTCGACGGCGAGCGTCGGGCCGTAGCGCTTGGTGAGTCCGCACGTTTCGATCATGGAGCTCCTCCTCGTGGCGTTCGGTCGAGAAGCCACTGTGGCGGCGGCACCCGCTTTCCCGGCAGCGGGAAAACCCTGGCGGCCACGGGGAAAACCCTCGTCGGTGCACGGAGCCGCCCCGCTACCGGCGCGCCCGCCCCGGGCGCACCGTGGACCGGAACCCCCAGCCATCCAGGAGGACCCGATGTCAGCGATCACCGCGTGGACCCGTCGCCACCGCCTCACCGCGTTCTTCGGTCTCGCGTTCACCCTGTCCTGGTGGGCGTGGCCGTTCTACGCCGCCGGCATCGCGCCGACGCCCTTCTTCGCCTGCGGGCCCGTGCTCGCGGCGCTCGTCGTCATCGCCGTCACCGACGGCCGGGCCGGCTACCGCGACCTGTTCGCGCGGCTGACCCACTGGCGCGTCGGCTGGACGTGGTGGGCCGTGGCCGTCGCGCTGCCGCTCGCCGTGCTGGCCGTCGCGGTGGCGGCGAACGTGACGATCTGGGACGCTCCCGCGCCCGACTTCGGCGCCGTCGCCTGGGCCGACGTCGGGCTGTTCGCGGCGGTGCGGTTCGTCAACCCGCTGGACGGGCCGATCGGCGAGGAGCCCGGCTGGCGTGCCTACGCCCTGCCGCGCCTACAGGAGAAGCAGTCCCCGCTGCGCGCCGGCGTCATTCTCGGTGCGCTGGTGGCGCTGTGGCACCTGCCGCTGGTCACCTCGGGCATGCTCGCGCCGTTCGGTCTCCCCGTGACCTTCGCGATCACCCTGGTCTACGTGTGGCTGGTCAACCGCACCGGCGGGAGCGCCCTGATGGCCGTCGTCTTCCACGTGTCGCAGGGCGCGATCGGTGCTGCCGCGCTCGGCTTCACCGGCGCCGACGCCGATCGGCTCGGATGGCTCACCGGCACGCTGTGGTGCGTGGTCGCCTTCGGCGTCGTGACCGCCGATCGCGCGGCTTGGCTCTCACCCCGCCACGTCCGCCGTTCCGCCGATGTCTCGGTGTGAGCCGTCGGTCTCGGCCAGGGTCCCGCTGACGTAACGCAGTTCGCCCATGCGCAAGTCGTCGTCCGCCAAGGGCGGAAGGTCGTGGGTGGCAAGCAGGTCCCGCGTGCTGATCGCGGTCAGCGTCCAGCCTCGGGCGGTCAGGTAGGGACCCGCTTCGTTGCGCTCGCCGAAGTACCGCAGCCGCGTCATGTCGGTGTCGAAACCGTGCTCGCGCCAGAGTTCGGAGATGCCGTCGAGGCGTTGCTTCGTCTTCTCCTCGGCGCCCGGTCGCGGGTTCGGCCGGCTTTCGGTGGCCACCCGGCTCCCCGGCGCGCTGAGCTCGGTCACCGTGTCGAGCAGGCGATCCTGCGCCTCGGGCGGCAGGTAGCCGAGCAGGCCTTCGGCGCTCCACGCGCTCGGGCGGGCCGGGTCGAACCCGGCGGCGCGCAATGCGGCCTGCCAGTCGTCGCGCAGATCGACCGCGACCACCCGCCGGTCGGCCGTGGGCTCGGCGCCCAGCTCGGCCAGTACGCGGGTCTTGAACTCGACGACCCGCGGCTGGTCGAGCTCGTACACCACGGTCCCGGCCGGCCAGGGCAACCGGTACGCCCGCGAATCCAGCCCCGAAGCCAGGATCACGACCTGCGCGATGCCCGCGTTCGCCGCGTCGAGGAAGAACTCGTCGTAGAACCGGGTGCGCACCTTGGCGCCGTCGATCGCGACCTGGTCGACCAGGTCGCCGGGCGGCAGCTCACCGGTCGCCAGGCGGGTGAGCAGGTCGATGCCGACCGCCCTGACGAGCGGCTCGGCGAACGGGTCGTCGATGAGCGAATCCGTCCGCGTCGCGATGGCGCGGGCCATCGCCGCCATGGTCGCGGTCGCGCCGACACCGGACGCAGGGTCCCCGTTCGAAGTCATCAGCGGACCGTAACGGAGGCTTCCGGCCGCCTGGCTAAAGTGAGAGTCGTGACCGCTCGTTTGCCTCGCGACCGCGTCCTCGAAGCGGCGCGCGCGGTGTTCGTCACCGAGGGCCTGGCGGTACCGGTCCGGGAGATCGCCCGGCGCGCCGAGGTGGGGCCCGCGACCGTCTACCGCCACTTCCCCACCAAGGAAACGCTCGCCGCGGCGGCGTTCACCGAGCAGGCACTGGCCTGGCAGTCCACTGTGGACGAAGGGCTCGCCGACCCCGATCCGTGGCGCGGCTTCCGCGTCACGGTCCGGAAGCTCTGCGAACTGCAGGCCCGCGACCACGGCTTCACCACGGCCTTCAAGGCCACCTTCCCGCGCGCGGTGGACCTCGCCGCGATGCGCACGACGTCGCTGACCTCCGCGGCCCGGCTGATCCGCCGCGCCCAGGAGAGCGGCCACCTGCGCCCCGAGGTGAGCTTGGCCGACCTGCAGGTCGTGCTCATGGCCGGCACCGGCATCCCCGCGGGACACCGGCGGTTCGCCGCTCTCATGACCCGGGGATTCCGCCGATCGGTCTGAGTCTCACCCGTCGGCGAGACGCTGAATCACCGCGGCCAGCCACACTTCGAGCGCACCGGGGTCGCCGAGTTCGGAACGCAGCACGCGGCGGCGGGTCGAGACACCGAGTACGAACGCGTCGATCGCGGCGGCCCGGCCGCGGGCGTCCGCGTCATCGAGGCCGCTGTCGCGTAGATACCGGTGCAACGGTTCCAGCGAGTTCGTGTCCAGGAAGCCGGCCAGCGCCTCCGCCGCCTCCGGGCGTTCGCCCGACGCGCGTTGCAGCACCAGCAGCGGATCCTCCCCCGGCTCGCCGGACCAGCGCCGGACGATGCTCGCCGCGAGCCGTGCGCCCAGCTCGGAACGGTCGCCGCCGAAGGAGTCCTCGACCGGGATCTCCACCTGGGTCGCGGCCAGGAAAAGGCCTTCCTTGCCGCCGAAGTAGCGCGTGATGAGGTTGGGTGACACGCCGGCCGCGTCGGCCACGCCCTTGACCGTGATCGCGGTGTAGCCGTGCCGGGCGAACTGGCGTCGCGCCTGGTCGAGGATCCGCTGCCGGGTGGCCGCCGCGTCGCGCGAAGTCATGTGTACGAGCATACACATCATGTGTATCGTCGTACACATGATGGACGAACTGCGGGAACGACTCCGGCGGACCCGGCGGGTCACGATCCCCTGGAGCGCCGACGGGACGCGCGGCATCACCGCCACCCGGCTCGACGAGCTGCTCGCGCATTGGGCCGGCGGCTACGACTGGGACGTGCACGAGCGCCGCATCCGCGCGCTCCCCTGGGTCACGGTGCGTGGCTTGCGGGTCATTCACCAGCGGTCCGCGGATCCCGGCGCCCCGGTCGTCGTGCTGCTGCACGGCTGGCCGGACTCGGTGCTGCGGTTCGAACGCGTCCTGCCGCTGCTCGCGGACGTGCACGTGGTGGTCCCCGCGCTGCCGGGCTTCCCGTTCGCGGCCCCGCTCACCACACCCGGCACGTCGGCCGGCCGGATCGCCGAAATCGTCGCCGACGCGCTCGCCGAACTCGGCTACCCGCGGTACACGGTGTCGGGCGGCGACGTCGGCGGCACCGTCGCGGAAGTCCTCGCGGGCACCTACCCGGACCGGGTGACAGCCCTGCATCTCACGAACGTCGCCCCACAGCGTGCGCTCACGGCGGACCCGGCGACGCTCGCGCCCGACGCGGTCGCCTACCTCGCCCGGGCAGCGCAGTGGTTCCGGACCGAGGGCGGCTACATCGCCGAGCAGTCCACGCGGCCGAACACCCTCGCCGTCGCCCTCGGCGACTCACCCCCCGGACTGGCGGCGTGGATCGTCGAGAAACTCGAGTCCTGGTCCGGCGAATCGGCCTTCACCCCGGACGAGCTACTGACCTGGGTCACCGCCTACTGGGCCACCGGCACGATCGGCACCTCGTTCGCCACCTACACCGAACCGGTCACGCTCCCCCGCCGGATCGAGACGCCGACCGTGCTGTCGATCTTCCCGGACGACATCAAGCCGGAGCCGCGAAGCTACGCCGAAGCGTTCCTGAACGTCGTCGAATACGTGGAACACCCGGCCGGCGGCCACTTCGCCGCGTGGGAACAGCCCGGGGCCTACGCACGCGACCTGCGCCGCGCCGTCGAGCTGAGCGGCTAGTTCCCGTACCGGGCGGCGATCGCGGCCGCCCGGTCGCGCAGGGCAGTGCGCAACGACTGGGGCGCCAAGGCTTCCGCGTCCGCGCCGAGCTGCCACAGCGCCCACTCGGCGTGCCACGCGTCCTGATACGTCGCCTCCAACCGCAGCCAACCGTCGGCATCGGGTTCTGCCGCGCGGACCGCCACGGCCGTGCTCAGCACTTCCTCTCGCCGCTTCGGATTCACCCGGATCCGGACGGCGATGTGCCCGCCGGAAAGGAACTGTGCGCAGCGTTCCCGCCAGACGCGGTCCAGGTCGACCCGGTCCGGCCGCTCGGCCGGTTCGGGCCGCTCCTCGGCGGCCAGCACCCGCGACAGCCGGTAAGTGCGGTCCGCGCCGGATCTCGTGGCCAGCAGGTAAGTCCGGTCGCGGACCGTGACCAGGCCGATCGGGTCCACCGTGCGCCAGCGCGGCTCCTGATCCGTCGCCGCGTAGTGGAGGCGTAGCTTGCGCCCGGCCAGCACCGCGCGCCGGATCTCGCTCATCACCGGGCCGGGCACCTCCTCGCGCACCGGACGGCGGGAAAGCAGGTCGGTCGGCGGCTCGACGAGGAACCGGCGGGCCGCGTCGCTCGCCGCGGCCCGGTGGCTTTCGGGCAGCGCGTCGACCACCTTGCGCCGGGCCGAAGCGAGCGCCGGGCCGAGGCCGAGGCCGGGTCCGGTGGCCAGCAACGCCAGGGCTTCGTCGTGGTTCAGCCCGGTGAGCTCGGTCCGGAAACCGGGCAGCAGCGCGAACCCGCCGTGCCGGCCGCGTTCGGCGTAGACGGGGACGCCGGCCGCCGACAGCGCCTCGATGTCGCGCAGGACGGTCCGGGTGGACACCTCCAGCTCGCGGGCCAGCGCGTCCGCGGTCAGCCGGCCGCGCTGACGCAGCAGCAGGACCAGCGAGACCAGCCGGTCGGCGCGCATGCGAAGACCCTAACGAATACCCGACAGAAGATGTCGTGATTGACGGGAAAGCTCGGGCGTACCTCGAACCGGATGGAGCTGATGTGGCAGTGGAACGAACGGCGGTCAACCCGACGACGTGGTCGGCGGAGATGGGGTTCAACCAGGGAGAGCTCGTCTCCGGGTGCACCCGGACCCTGTACTGCTCCGGGCAGACCGCGATGAACGCCGACGGCGAGCCCGAGCACGACGGGGACGTGGCCGCGCAGCTGGCACTGAGTCTCGACAACCTGGAGGCCGTGCTCGGCGAAGCCGGCATGTCGCTGGCGAACCTCGTCCGGCTCACCGTCTACACCACCGACGTCGACGGGCTCTTCCCGCACTACGGCGTACTGGCGGCGCGGCTGGGCGCCGCCGGGGTGGCCCCGGCGACCACGATGCTCGGGGTGACCCGGCTGGCGATCCCCGGCCAGCTGGTCGAGCTGGAAGGGACCGCGGTCTCGTAACAACGTATCGCTGGCCGGAACGGTTCACCCGATATGGCGCGCCAAAGTGCTACAGTTCGAGCCGAACCGTTCCTGTCAGCGAAACGAACCGAGGACCACGAGCTTGGCCGTCAACAGTACCGCCGGGCGCAAGCCCGCCGTCCCGTCGGACAACGCCGGCACCGAGGCCGCCGCCCGGGTGGCCGACGTGCTGCTGCTCTTCACCGGTGGCCCCCGGTACCTGGGCGTCAGCTCGATCAGCCGGGAGCTCGACCTGTCGAAGGCGGTCGTCTACCGGATCCTGCAGTCGCTCGTCTCGCGCGAGATGCTGGCCACCGATCCCGGTGTCGCCGGCTACCGGCTCGGCCCCGCGGCCGTCGCGCTCGGGGCGAGCGCCCTGCGCCGGTTCGACGCCCGCGTCGCGGCCACCCCCGTCCTGCGGCGGCTGCGGGAGGAAACCGGGGAAACGACCACGCTTTCCGGGCTGGTCGGCGACGAGCGCGTGTACCTCGACCAGTTCGAGAGCCCGCGCGAGATCAAGATGACCGTGGAGCTCGGCCGGCGGTTCCCGCTGCACGCCGGTTCCTCGGGCAAGGTGATCCTCGCGTCCCTGCCCGAGGACCGCCGGGAAGCGTTGCTGCACCGGGAACTCCCTGCTTTGACCGAGCACACGATCACCACGCCCGAGCAGCTGCGCGACGCCCTCGCCGAGGTGGCCCGCGACGGTGTTGCGGTCTCGCTCGGCGAACGGCAGCCCGGTGCGGGGTCGGTCGCCGCTCCCCTGTTCGGACCCGACGGCGAGGTGCACGGTTCGGTCAGCATCTGCGGTCCGCAGTACCGCTTCACGCCCGAGGCCGTGGCCCGCTACCGCAACCTCGTGCGTGAGGCCGCGGCCGAGATCCGGCAGAGCTGGGCCTGGCTGCAGGAGCCCGGAAACCGGTAGGGGTCGTGAGTGAGAAACAGGGTTCTAACACTGTTTCTCACTCACGACCGCCTTTCACCGGCCGCGCTTGAGGTACCGGCCCACCGGGTCGCCGGCGATCTTGCCGTCGGCGAACACGTGGTGGCCGCGCACGAACGTGTCGGTCACCTTCGCCGTCATGTCGAAGCCCTCGAACGGCGTGTACTCCTGCGTCGACTCCGACTCCGCCGCGCGCACGGTCCACCGGACGTCCGGGTCGACCAGCGCGAAGTCCGCGTCGAAGCCCTCGGCGATCGTGCCCTTCTTCAGCAGGCCGTAGCGGCGTGCCGGGTTCCGCGACGTCAGCTGCGCGATCCGCTGCAACGACAGGCCGCGCTTCGTACCCTCACCGACCAAACCGGGCAGCAGGTACTCGGCACCGCCGAAACCGGACTTGGCCAGGAAGACGTCGTCGCGGTCCGCACCGAACTTCAGCTCGTCGCGGCAGCACGCGTGGTCACTGACCACCCAGTCGACGTCGCCGGCGAGCACGTGCCGCCACAGCGCTTCGACGTCGTCGCGCTCGCGCAGCGGCGGGTTGACCTTGCCGCCGATGCCCGACGCGGTGTCGACGTCGGCCAGCAGGTGCCCGATCGTCACCTCGCGCCGGAAGTCGATGTGCGGGAACGCCTTCCCCATGGTCAGCGCGGCCGACAGCGCCTTCTCCGACGACAGGTGCAGCAGGTTGATGTTGGGCAGCCCGGTCTCGTGCGCCAGGTAGGACGCGATGGTGACGGCGAGCCCTTCGGAGTGCGGCGGCCGCGACGCGCTGTAAGCCCGCAGGCCCGACAGCGAGCCGTCCTGCTCGACGAGCTTCGTGTACGCGGTCATGATCTCCGCGGTCTCGCAGTGCAGCGAGAGCGACAGGTGCGGCGCGTACTCGGTCAGGATCTCGCGTGCCTGCTGGACCCCGCGCATGACGAACTCGAAGTGCGCGATGTCGTAGCGCTCGTCCGGCGGGATCATCAGGAAGTCGCTCTGGCTGGTCGAGCGCCCGTGCAGGCCGTGGCTGCCGTAGAACATGAAGATCTTGAACGACGTGACGCCGAATTCCTCGACCAGGTAAGGGATCTCGGAGATGTGCTCCGAGCTCATCGGCGCGAGGTGGAAGGCGTAGTCGACGTAGGCGTTGCCCTCGGACGCGCTGAGCACTTCCGGGAAGAAGTCGCGGTAGCTGCCGCCCTTGTTGAGGTAGTACTGGCCGGTGCGCATGTAGGTCAGCGACGTCGTGACGCCGCCTTGCGCGCTCGCGCGGCTTTCGGTGCGGGTGTCGGTGGCCAGCTCGTTGTAGATGCCCCAGTGCTGGTGCGCGTCGACCACGCCGGGGAACGCCAGCAACCCGCGGCCGTCGACGACCTGCGCGACGTCGTCCGTCGGCAGGTTCGGCGCCACGCGCGTGATGGTGCCGTCGTTGACGGCGATGTCCAGCAGTTCGGGCTCGGATCCGTCGGCGTCGTCGGGCCGGACGACCCGAACGTTCTTCACGAGCAGTTCCGTCGTTGCCATGCTTCTCCTCAGCTTGCGGTGTAAGGGGTTCGGCGCCGGGCGACGTCGCCGGCGGCCAGGTAGGCCAGCCCGAAGGCGGGCAGAAGTCCGTTGCCGGGCAGGTAGCCGGCGGCGCCGTGGCCGGAGATGCTCGCCGCGGCGCCACCCGCGGCGTAGAGCCCGGGGATGGGGCGGTCGTCGGTGTCGACGACGGCGGCGTGCTCGTCGACCAGCAGGCCGCCCTGGGTGTGGAACAGCGCGGGCACTACGCGCACCGCGGCGAGACGGCCCGAAAGCGGACGCTCCCAGTGGGTGCGGCCGTGCTCGTCTTCACGCTCGCCGCGCGCGATCGCGGCCGCCGTGGCGAGTTCCGTTCGGAGGGCCTCCGGGGGTAGGCCGGTCGCCTCCGCGAGCCCGAGAGCGTCGTCTGCCCAGACCAGCGCGCCCGCGGAAACGACGTCCCGGAAGTCCTGGAACGGCTGGCACTGCTCGAAGATCGTCTCGTCGAGCACGATCCAGCCGGTCGAGCCGGGCCGCGCCGCCAGCTCGGCGGCGTACTCCGAGTAGCCGCGCGTCTCGTTGCCGAAGCGGCGGCCCTCGAGGTCGACGAGGATCGCGCCGTGGATGATCGTCGCCCAGCCGACGAGCGTCCCGGCAGCCGCGGAAACCGCGCCGTGGCCCTGGTACGCGTCGAGGAACCCGGTCGCGGCGCCGAGCTTCTCGCCGATGCGCACCGCGTCGCCGAGCGACTGGTCACTCCCCTGGTACAGCGATCCTGAAATCTCCGGCAGGTGCTTGGCGACCAAGTCGGCGTCGGCGCCGAAGCCGTTGGTGGCCAGCAGGACCGCACGGGTCGGGATCTCCTCCTCGGTGCCGTCGGGGTACCGGACCACGACGGCGCGGACACCGTCCACATCGGACAGGACGTCGGCCAGCCGCGCCGGCGCGAGCAGCTCGATGTTCTCGTGCTCGGTCACGCGCCGGGCCAGGTGGTCGATGACGCCGGAGCCGTGCCGGCCCGGGATCGTGTGGCACCGGGGCACGGCGTGGCCGGGGTAGTTGAAGTCGGTCACCAAAGACAAGGGCAGCCCGGCGGAGTCCGCGAGCCACTCGACCAGCGGCGCGCTCACCTCGGCCAGGGTGCGGGCCAGCCGCGGGTCGGCCTGCCCGTGCGTCTTGGCCATGATGTCGGCGACGAACCTCTCGGGCGAGTCGTCGACGCCTTCCTCGGCCTGCCAGCGGGAGCCGGCGCCGGGGAACATCGCCGTGGACATCGAGGTGTTGTTGCCCCGCCGGAAGTGCTCGCTCGCCTCGACGACCAGCACGTTCAGTCCCAGCTCGGCCGCCCGCAACGCGCCGGCGAGCCCGCCACCCGCGCCGGCGACGACGAGGTCGGGTCCGTCGGTCACCGCTCCTCCACAGCCAGCAGCCGCATCGCCAGCTCCGTCGGGTCGACGATGCGTGCGGGCAGGTCGGCGGGTTCGACGTCGACGGCCGAGCAGCCGTTGATCACCGCCGTCGCGCCTGACGCGGCGAGTTCGCGGACGGCCGTGCCGAGCGCCGCGTTCCACGTCTCGGTCTCGGCGATCGCGGAGAACGGCAGGTCCAGCACGCGGACACCGACGAAGTACTCGGTCAGCCGATACGCGGCGATGCGCTTCGCGAACTCCTCGGCGATGGCCTCGTTGCGGACGACCGCGCCGAACCGGACGCCCTTCGCGGCGAGGTGGGTCGCCGACAGCTTGAGCAGGCCGTGCACGGGCAACGACGGTTCCGCGACGGCGTCCGGGACGGCCGGGTCCAGCACGCAGTCCGGGAAGGCCAGGTCCCAGCCGTCGCCGGCGGCCGCGAGCACGGCGGCGACCTCGCGCTCCGAAACCCGCATGGACTCGTCGGTGTCCAAGGTTTTCGGGGCCGCCGGGCCGACGTCCCGCAGCTCGATCTCCAGGCCCGGCGGCGCGAGCCGGTCGTAGCGTTCCTGCCGCCGCCGGATCTCCTCGGGCGGCAGGTGGATGGGCGTCACCGCGAGGGCACGCATCAGTTCGGCTCCTTCTCTTCGGTTCCGGCCAGCTCGCGCAGCGCCGCGCCGACGCGGGGCAGGCCGGGCAGGTCGTGGCCCAGCGCGGCGGCGCGGTCCACAACCTGCGCGGGCAGCCACTTCCCGAGCAGGCCGGCCAGGTCGGACTCGGTCAGCGGGTGGTGGTCGGCGTCGCCGACCGGGTTGGGCACTTCGGAGGTCAGCGACGTGCCATCGTCGAACGCGACGGTGACGCGGGCGGCCCGCTCGTCCGGCAGACGCGCGGTCAGGTCGGCGGCCTCGACGACCCGCACCCGGCTCGCCAGCGCCCGCACATCCGCGTCGCAGAGCGGGCTCTCCGGCCCGACCTCGCCGGTCAGCGCGGCGGTCGCCACCACGAACGGCGTCGAGAACATCGCCGAGAGCCGGTTGGACCAGTCCACATCGGACAGTCCGGCGCCGAGGACGTGGCTCTCCACCAGGATGCGCGTGATGCAGTCGGCCCGGAACCCCGGCCGCGAGCGCAGGTCGAGCACGGCGTCCGCGGCCGGGTGGGTGAAGGAGCACGACGCGTGCCGCTTGAAGTAGCCGCGGGTGATGTCCCACCGGGTGCCCAGCTCCGCGGTCAGCTCCCCCGGGTCCAACGAACCGAGGAGAGTGCCGAGCGAAAGCGCGGCCGTGCCGGTCGTGCGGGCCATCCCGGCCGCCGCCATCCGGGCGGCGGCGAGCCCGGACGTCGCCGAGGCGCCCAGCCAGGCGTTGCGCACCGGGTTGCCCTGGGTCGCCGAGTCGAAGTGCCCGGCGATGCCCAGCCCGGCCGCGGTGTCGATGGCGGCTGCCACCGCGCCGGGCGGGAGACCGAGCAGCCGCGCGCAGCCCGCCGCCGCGCCCGGGACGCCCCAGCTGCCGTGCGGGTGCGCGCCCGCGCGCAGGGTGGTCGCGCGGCCGAACCGCGCGGCGACCTCGTAGGCGGCCAGCAGCGCCGCCGCCGTGTCCGCGCCGGTGCTGTCCAGTTCGGCCGCCAGCGCGAGCACCGCGGGGAACCCGTGGGCGGCCGGGTGGCCCTTGGCGTATTTATGGCCTTCGTCCAGCTCCAGCGACACCAAAGCCACCCCGTTGAGCCAGGCCGCCGCGTCGGTCGTCACCAGCCGCCCGCCGCCGATCAGCGGCGCCGGGCCCGCGGGTGCGCGCCAGGCGTCGACCAAAGAACGCTGCTCCGGGAGCGAAGCACCCAATGCGGTGACGCCGACGACGTCGAGCAGGACGAGGGACAGCCGGTCCAGCACCGCCGCCGGGACACCCGAGACGTCCAGTTCGGACACCCAGGCTCCCAGCGATGCGGTAGCCGAAGCCGCTTGTTCGCGTTTCACAGTCCCAGGTACGCCTTCCTGACGCGCTGATCGCCGGCCAGCTCGGCACCGGTGCCCTGCAGGACGGTCGAGCCGCTTTCCAGCACGTACGCCCGGTCGGCGATGGCCAGCGCCTGCTTCGCGTTCTGCTCGACCAGCAGTACCGCGACCCCGTTGTCCCGGATGCGCTGGACCGCTTCCAGCACCGTCCAGGTCAGTTTCGGGGAAAGCCCGGTCGACGGCTCGTCGAGCATCAGCAGCCGCGGCCCGGCCATCAGCGCCCGGCCGATCGCGAGCATCTGCTGCTGGCCGCCGCTGAACGTCTGGGCGAGCTGCGTCCGGCGCTCGGCGAGCACCGGGAACAGCTCGTAGACCTCGGCCAGCGACGAAGCGGCCTGCGCGGACGTGCGGGTCCACGCGCCCATCCGCAGGTTCTCCTCGACGGTGAGCGTGCCGAACAGCGCCCGGTCCTCGGGCACGTGCACCAGGCCGTCGCGCACGAGCTGGTCCGGCCGGCGGCCCGCGGTCGGCGCGCCGTCGAGCGTGACGCGCCCCGACGACGGCTTGAGCTGCCCGCAGATGCTGCGCAACGTCGTGGTCTTGCCGGCGCCGTTCGCGCCGACCAGCGCGACGATCTCCCCGGCGTCGAGGCGCAGGTCGACGTCGTGCAGGATCCGCATCCGCCCGTACCCGGCGCACACCTTCTCAAGCGTCAGCATGGGTCGGCTCCTCACCGAGGTAGGCGTCGATGACCCGGGGATCGCTGGTGACCGCTTCGGGTGAGCCGACGGCCAGCACCCGCCCCTGGTCGAGCACGAGCACGCGGTCGGCCAGCCGCATCACCGCGGCCATGATGTGCTCGATGAACACCAGCGTGACGCCCTCCTGCTCGCGCAGCGTGGCGAGCAGGTCAAGCACCGGTTCACGCTCCGCCGGGACCAGCCCAGCCAGCACCTCGTCGAGCAGCAGCACCTTCGGCCGGGTCGCCAGCGCCCGGGCCAGTTCCAGGCGCTTGAGGCCGGCGGTCGGCAGGTCGGTGGCGTTGCGGTGCGCCCACGGCCCGAGCCCGACGCGCTCGACGACGTCGAGTGCGTGCTCCCGCAGGGCTTTCGCGCTCAACCGGTGGTGCTGCGCGGCGAGGCTGACGTTCTGCGCGACCGTCATGCTCGCGAACGGCCGCATCAGCTGGAACGTGCGGACCATCCCGGCCCGCGCGATCCGGTCGGGCGCGCGGCCGGTGACGTCGTCGCCCGCCAGGCGCACCCGGCCGGTGTCCGGGGACAGCGCGCCGGAGATGACGTTGAACAGGGTGGTCTTGCCCGCGCCGTTGGGCCCGATGACGCCGAGGATCTCCCCCTCCGCGACCGACAGGTCCACATCGGACAGTGCGTGCACGCCGCGGAACGCCTTGCCGACGCCGCTCACCTCGACGATGCTCATCGACGCCACCTCGCCGCGAGAGTTCCGACGATCCCCTTGGGCAACAGCCGCACGATGAGGATGACCAGCACCGCGTACAACACGACGTCCAAGCCGCTGCGGCCCTGCAGGAAGCCCAGGAACTCCGGTGGGGTGCGCAGCAGGGTCGCCGTGACGTCGGTGAGCGAGCCGATGATGATCGCGCCGACCACCGGGCCCCACACCGTGCCGATGCCGCCGATCACGACGGGCACGATCGCCTGGATCGAGATGGCCGAGCCGAACCCGAGATCGGGGTTCACGAACAGGTAGTACTGCGTGTAGAACGCGCCCGCCACGGCGGTGATCGCGGCAGACAGCGCCACCGTCATCAGCTTGTGCCGCAGCACCGGCGCGCCGAGTGACGCGGCCGCCAGCTCGTCGTCGCGGATCGCGGTGACGTACCGGCCGGCGCGGGAGTGCAGGAAGACGATGCTGATCGCGACCGCCGCCCCGGCCAGCACGAGCGCCACCCAGAAGTACGCGGGCGAGTCCGCCGGGAACTGGATCAGCCACAGCGACGAGTCCTGGATCAGCGGCACGCTGTAGCCCACGGACTTGTTGGCGAAGGCGCTGCTCGTGACGATCAGCCGCAGCATCTCCGCGAACGCGAACGTCGCCAGCGCGAAGTAGGCGCCCTGGAGCTTGTAGCGGAAGGAGAAGTAGCCGATGACCACGGCGACCGCGGCGGCCACCGCCATCCCGGCCAGCATCCCGATCCACGGCGACACGTTGTGCTTCACCAGCAGGTACGCGCTGGTGTACGCGCCGAGGCCGAAGTAGGCGGCGTGGCCGAAGCTGAACATCCCGCCGAAGCCGCTCATGATGTTCCAGCCGACGGCCATCAGCAGGAAGATCAGGATCCGGACGGCGACCGCGCCCTGGGCGGCGGGCAGGATCAGCGGCAGCGGGATCGCGACCAGCACGAGGACGGCGAGGATCGCGAGTTGCTTGTTCTGCGGCCGCAGCGGCGGCGCCTTGACGGCTTCCGAGGATCCGGCGGGCGCCTCGATCGTGATGCTCATGCGCGCCTCCCGAACAGGCCCTGCGGGCGCAGAAACAGCACCAGCACGAACACCACGAAGACACCGAGCAGCGAACTCTGGCCGCCCAGGTAGATGGTCGTGAGCTGCTCGACCAGCCCGATCAGCAGGCCGCCGACGAGCGCGCCGACGACGTTGCCCATCCCGCCGAGCACCACGACCACGAACGCCGTGATGTTGAACTGCTCCCCCAGCGTCGGGGTCACGGTCACGAGCGGGCCGGCGAGCACCGCCGCGGCACCGGCGCACGCCGTGCCGATCGCGAAGGTCAGCGTGTGCATCCGGCGGACGTTGATGCCGACCAGCGACGCGCCCGGCGCGTTCGCGGCGACCGCGCGGATCGCCGTGCCCAGCCGCGTGCGCCGCAGCAGCCAGTACAGCAGCCCGCCGAGCACGATCGCGCCGAGGAACGCGTACAGCCGCGAACCCGCGACGACCGCACCCAGCAGCGGGAACTGGAAGTCGCCGGGCAGCGCGATCGTCTTGGGCTCGGCGCCGAAGAACATCAGCAGCCCGTTCTCCAGCAGCAGCGACAGGCCGAGCGTGATCAGCAACTGGTTCTCGAGCGACCGCCCGCCCGCTCCCGACAGGAGCCCGCGGTGCACGGCCGCGCCGAGGAGGAACAGCACGGGGACCGCGACGACGAGCGTCAGATACGGATGGAGTCCCGTGGCCTGCACCATGCCGAAGGAAATGAACATCGCCACCGCGAGGAACGCGCCGTGGGCGAAGTTGACGATGTCGAGCACGCCGAAGATCAGCGTCAGGCCCATCGCGATGAGGCCGTAGAGCCCGCCGGTCAGGATGCCGGTGACCACCGACTGCCAGACCACCAGGCCGCTGCCGGACTGCACGAGCGCGAGCACGATCGCGACGACGAGGACGGCGGCCACGATGCCGGCGCGGCCGAGGAAACCCTTGTCCGCTCGGGTTTTCCGGTCGGGTGGTGCGGTTTCGGGGACGACGGGCGCCCCGGTGTCGAGTTCGGTCATGGTCGCCACGCCACCCTGTAGTCGGGCCGGGATTCGGCTTTTTCGGGGGGATACACCTGCTGGACCCGCCCGTCCCGGACCTGCATCAGCACCGGGAAGGCGTTGCGGTTGTCGCCATTGGGGGCGAACTGGATCTGCCCGCGGCCCACGGTCAACGGGGACACCTGCGCGCCGGCGATCGCGTCGCGCACCTTCTCCGGGTCGGTGCTCGCGGCCTGCTCGACGCTGTGGGCGATCACCTGGACCGCGTCGTAGGACAGGACCGCGCCGGTGCGCATCGGGTCGCCGTACTTCTGCTGGTACTTCTCGCGCAGCGCGACGGTCTCGGGGTTGGTCGCGTCGTAGTGGTAGTTGGTGCTGAAGTAGAGGTTGCCGAGCGCGGCGGCGTCGGTGACGAACTTCGGCTGGTCGTACGCGCCGTTCGAGACACCCCAGACCGCACTGAGGTCCGGCTTGACCGAGGCGATCGCCTTGGCCGCCAGGAGGCTGTCGCGGTAGTAGCCGGCGACCGCCAGCACGTCCGCGCCCGACGCCTTGACCTGCGTGACCTGCGCGGTGAGGTCGCTGACGGTGGTGGCGTCGTAGCTGATGTTCGGGCCGACCCCGATGCCGAGCTGCTTGGCCGCCGCGGTGAAGGCGTCGGCCGCGCCGCTGCCGAAGTCGCTCTGCTCGTGCAGGAACGCCACCTTGCGGACGGGTTTGCCCGCCTGCTCGGACACCGCCTTGAGGTACTGGGCGGCGGCCGTCGCGATCGCCTTGCTGCCGGGCTGCACGCGGAAGGAGTACTTGTAGCCGTGGGAGAAGATCGCATCCGAGGCGGTCACGTCCATCACGAACGGGACCCGGTTGCGTTCGGCCACGACGGCGACGTTGGTGCTCACCGCGCTCTGGTAGGTGCCGACCAGGCTGACAGCGCCGGCCGAGATCAGCCGCTGGGCCTCGCTCTGGCCGATGTCGGCCTTGCCCTGCGTGTCCCCGGTGACCAGCTCGACCTTGCGGCCGCCGAGCGACTTGATGCCGCCGGCCGCGTTGATCGCGTCGACCGCCAGCTGGGCGCCGCGGCGCATCTGCAGGCCGTCGACCGCGTTCGACCCGCTGACCGGGTGCAGCGCCCCGATCTTGACCGGGCCCTCGTCCCGCCCGGCGGCGGCGCCCCCGGCCCCCATCGGGGCCGATCCCCCGCACCCGGTCGCGAGCAGGGCCAGCGCCCCGAGTCCCGCGACGAGTTTTCGTGCGGACATGTCACCTCTTCCCACTGGAAGGGCTGTCGTTCCGCTTAGCGAAACGCCAGGTTTGTTGCCGGTCATCGTGACACCCGGCCCGACTTCAGGTCAACATCTGCGCATAACTTGACGGACACGTGCGATCAGTGCGAACTTGGGAAACACGGAGAGGCGTCACTACGAAACAAGACGTTCGCAAGCGTTCCCCTCGGCGAAACGGTGCTCAGGCCCGAGCCGCCGGACGAGAAAGGCAGGTAAGCACCATGACGGGCGCTTTGTCCGGGATCCGGGTGCTCGACACCGCCACCCTGTTCGCCGGCCCGTTGGCCGCGACGCTGCTGGGCGACTACGGCGCCGAGGTGATCAAGATCGAGCACCCGAAGGGCGACCCCGTCCGCAGCCACGGCGCGCAGCGCGACGGCGTCGGCCTCTGGTGGAAGATGCTCGGCCGCGGCAAGAAGGCGATCACCCTCTACCTCGGCTCCCCCGAGGGCCAGGAGATCTTCAAGCAGCTGGTGGCCGACGCCGACGTCGTCGTCGAGAACTTCCGCCCCGGCACCCTCGAACGCTGGGGCCTCGGCTACGACGAGCTGAGCAAGATCAACCCGGGTCTCGTGCTCACGCGCGTGACCGGGTTCGGCCAGATCGGCCCGTACGCCAAGCGGCCCGGCTTCGGCACGCTCGCCGAGGCGATGAGCGGGTTCGCCGCGATCACCGGCGAACCGGACGGCCCGCCGACCCTGCCGCCGTTCGGCCTCGCCGACGGGATCGCCGCGCTGACCACCGCGTACGCCGTGATGACCGCACTGCGGGCCCGGGAACAGACCGGCCGCGGGCAGGTCGTCGACCTGGCCATCATCGAGCCGATCCTCACGCTGCTCGGGCCGCAGATCATCGCCTACGACCAGCTCGGCACGCTGCAGCCGCGCACCGGTAACCGCTCCACGAACAACGCCCCGCGCAACACCTACCGCACCCGCGACGGCAGCTGGGTAGCCATCTCCACCAGCGCGCAGTCCATCGCCGAGCGCGTGATGCGGCTGGTCGGGCGCCCAGAGCTGATCGACGAACCGTGGTTCGCGAGCGGCGCCGAACGCGCGCAGCACGCCGACCTGCTCGACGACGCCGTCGGCTCGTGGATCGCCGACCGCGACCGCGACGACGTCGTGAAGGCGTTCGAGGAGGCCCAGGCCGCCGTCGCGCCGATCTACACCGCCGCCGACGTCATGACCGACCCGCAGTTCGCGGCGCTCGGCAGCATCACGACCGTCGACGACGACGAACTGGGGCCGGTGAAGATGCAGAACGTGCTGTTCCGGCTCTCGGAGACACCCGGGCAGATCACTTCGGCCGGGGCGCCGCTCGGCGCGCACACCGCCGAAGTCCTCGGCGGCCTCGGCCTCGACGAGCCGGAACTGGCTGCCCTGCGCGAAAAAGGCGTGATCAAGTGAGTGAGGTCTCGCGCAGCTGGCTCTACGTGCCGGCCGACCGCCCGGACCGGATCAAGAAGGCTCTCGACGGCGAAGCGGATGCCGTGATCATCGACCTCGAGGACGCCGTCGCCGCGGCGGCGAAGGACGAAGCACGGCGGAACGCGCTCGCCGCCTTCGATGACGGCGCAACGGCTTTTGTCCGGATCAACGCCCCCGGCACTCCGGCCGGTGAAGCCGACATCAAAGCGCTGGCTTCGCGCGCCCCGGCCGGTGTCCGGGTACCCAAGTGCGAGGACCCAGGTGAGCTGCGCCGGGTCGCCGACGCGCTCGGCGTGCCGGTGTACCCGGTGCTGGAATCGGCACTGGGCGTGGAAAACGCCCTCGCGATCGCCACCGCGCACCCGCTCGTCGCCGGGATCTCCCTCGGTGAAGCCGACCTCGCCGCGGACCTGCGCGTCGCCGGCGGGGACGCGCTGACCTGGCCACGCTCGCGGGTCGTCGTCGCGGCGCGGGCGGCCGGGCTGCCGAGCCCGGTGCAGAGCGTCTGGACCGCCGTGCGCGACCTCGACGGCCTGCGCACGAGCACCGAAGCCGGGCGGGCGGCCGGGTTCTTCGGCCGGTCGGTGATCCACCCCGCCCAGGTCCCCGTGGTGCACGAGGTATGCGCCCCAGACCCCGTCGAGACCGCCTGGGCAAGCGACCTGCTCGACCACCTGGAGACGACCGGGTCGGCGGCCTGGATCGACCACCACGGACAGTTCGTCGACGCCGCGATCGTGGCGCGCGCCCGCTGGGTGCTCGCGCTCGCGTCGCCGGCAGAAAAGGAAGGCCAGCACTCATGACACGTCCCCAGGATCCGCTGCTGTCGGCGATCGCCGGCGGGGTCCGGCTGATCGAGCTCGGGCAGCCGTTCTTCACCGGCATGCCCTGCTCGCCGAACCACCCCGGGTTCCGGATGGCCCTGATCCGCCGCCACGGCGACATGCGCCGCCCGGACGGCGGCTCGGCCGCCAACGAGATCATCGTGACCGGCGGGCACGTCGGCACCCACATCGACGCGCTCTCGCACGTCAGCCACGACGGCAAGCTGCACGGCGACGTCGACGCCGCCGAGTCCCAGCAGGGCGGAGTGTTCCGCACGCACGGCGCGGAGAACCTCCCCGGTCTGCTGCGGCGCGCGGTGTTGCTCGACGTCGCCGCGGTGCACGACGTCCCGACGCTGGAGCCGGGCTACGGCGTCACGGCCGACGACCTGGACGCGGCCGCGAAGCTGGCCGGCACCGAACCCGGCGCCGGCGACGTCGCGCTGATCCGCACCGGCTGGGCGCGGAACTTCGACGACGCGACGACGTACATGGGCAAGGCGACCGGCGTCCCCGGCGCGACCACGTCGGCGGCGGAGTGGCTGGCGGCGCGTCGTGTCGTCGCGACCGGTGCGGACACCACGGCCTACGAGCAGATCCCCGCCGGCGCCGGGCACGCCGTGCTGCCGGTGCACCGGATCCTGCTGGTCGAGTCGGGCATCTTCATCATGGAGCACCTGAACTTGGAAGCCGTGGCCGCCGAGGGCGTGCACGAGTTCGCGTTCGTGCTGGCACCCCTGCGGATCGTCGGCGGCACCGGCTCCCCCGTGCGTCCCCTCGCGGCGGTGAGCGCATGAGCGCGACGATCGTCCAGCAGCTGGCCGCATTCGCGACGTCGGTGCGGGCGAAGGGACTGCCGCCGGAGCTGCGGGACGATGCCGCCCGGCGCGTCCTCGACGTCCTCGGCAACAGCCTCGCAGCCACCTCGGAGCGTCCCGCCGCGGCCGTCGGCGCGCTGGTCCAGGAGTGGGGCGGCACGGGCCGGGCGACGGCGATCGGCACCGGCGACCGCCTGCCCGAGCCGAGCGCGGCCCTGCTCAACGGCACCCTCGCGCACTCGCTCGACTTCGACGACACGCACCTGCCGTCGGTGCTGCACCCGTCGGCGTCCGTGGTGCCGGCCGCGCTCGCTGTCGCGGAGTCCCGCGGGGCGACCGGGGCCCAGCTGCTCGACGCGATCGGCGTCGGCGTCGAGATCACCGTGCGGCTCGGGATGGCCGGCTACGACGAGGAACTCGGCAACTCGGTGTTCTTCGAACGCGGCCTGCACGCCACAGCGATCTGCGGCGCACTCGGCGCCGCGGCGGCCGCGGCGATGCTGTCCGATGTGGACTCCGAAGGCATCGCCGACGCGATCGGGATCGCGGCCAGCATGGGCTCGGGACTCCTGGAAGCCAACCGCACCGGCGGCACGGTGAAGCGCATCCACTGCGGCTGGGCGGCCCACGCGGCGGTGACGGCGGCCGGCATGGCGCGGCACGGCATCACCGGCCCGCCGACGGTGCTGGAGGGCCGGTTCGGGCTGCTGCAGGCATTCTGCGGTGACCAGTCCGATGTCGACGCGATCGTCGACGGCCTCGGCGAGCGCTGGGAGCTGCCGGGGATCTTCTTCAAGCCGTATCCCTGCAATCACTTCACCCACGCGGGCATCGACGCGGCCCGGCGGCTGCGTTCCCGGGGTATCGACCCGGCGGAGATCGCGGAGATCGAACTGGGTGCGCCGACGGCGGTGCTGCGCACGATCGCCGAGCCGCGCGAGGACAAGACCCACCCGAAGTCGGGCTATCACGCGGCGTTCTCGGGCCCGTACACGGTGGCGGCCGGGCTGCTGGGCGGCGGCGGCCTCGGCGTCTTCCACGACGACTTCACCGACTCGGCGGCGGCGGACCCGGCCCGCCTGGCACTGGCGGCGAAGGTGCACTGCGTCCCGGACGCCCGGTGCGACGAGATCTTCCCCCACCAGTTCCCGGCGGTCCTGCGGGTGCGGCTGACGGACGGCCGTCAGCTGGAGGAACGTGTCGACGTCAACCGGGGTGGGCCGGGCAATCCGCTGTCGGCGGACGAGCTGGCGACGAAGTTCCGCCTGAACGCGGCCCGGGTCCTCCCGGACGAGGTCAGCGCGCGGATCACGGAGCTGACCTACGGCCTGGCCGAGCTGGGCGACCTCACGGAGCTGACCACCCTCCTGCGCACCTGACGGTCTGCCGCGGCTGGTCGTGAGTGAGAAACAGGGTTAGAACACTGTTTCTCACTCACGACCACTCGCGCCGAGCGTGACCGGCACCACCGAGGGAACCTCTGGGGGCTCTCGTCCGTTTACCCTTACCTACGGCACCGTAAGTTACGGTCGCGTAGGTACGGAAGGACGTCCCCATGCCGGTTCCCGAAAGCACGCGCCTGTTGTACGAGCTGGAGGGGACGGTCGAAGAGAACCTGAACCGGCACCTCTCCGCCGCCCAGGAGTGGATGCCGCACGAGTACGTCCCGTGGAGCCAGGGTCGTGACTTCGCCGAGCTCGGCGGCGAGGCGTGGAACCCCGAGCAGTCCCGGGTCAGCCCGATCGCGCGGACGGCCCTGGAGGTCAACCTCCTCACCGAGGACAACCTGCCCAGCTACCACCGCGAGATCGAGCGCGCGTTCGGCCGCGACGGCGCGTGGGGCACCTGGGTCCACCGCTGGACGGCCGAGGAGGGTCGCCACGGCATCTGCATCCGCGACTACCTGCTGGTCACGCGCGCCGTCGACCCGGTCGAGCTGGAGCGCATGCGGATGGAGACGATGCAGGCCGGCTACGAGACCGGCGACAAGCCGCTGCTGCACGTCTGCGCGTACGTCTCGTTCCAGGAGCTGGCCACCCGGATCTCGCACCGCAACACCGGCCGCTACACCCAAGACCCGCTGGCCGAGCGGCTACTGGCCCGCGTGTCCACGGACGAGAACCTCCACATGGTCTTCTACCGCAACCTGGTCAAGGCCTCCCTGGAGATCTCGCCCGACGCCATGATGCGCGCGATCACCGACGAGGTCGTGTCGTTCGCGATGCCGGGCGCGGTCATCCCGAGCTTCGCCCGCAAGGCGGCGCTGATCGCCAAGGCGGGCATCTACGACCTGCGCATCCACCACGACGACGTCGTCCTGCCGCTGCTGCGCTACTGGAAGGTGTTCGACCTGACCAACCTCGGCCCGGAGGGCGAAGCCGCCCGGGACGAGCTGGCGACGTTCCTCAAGACCCTCGACGCCCAGGCCGCCCGCTTCGAGGAGCGTCGCGACGCCGCCGAGGCGCGCCGCAACAAGATCAAGAACGGCTGAGCGGGCGCGTCAGGCGGGCGGCTCTCCGAAAGCCTTGAGCAGCAACCGGTGCAGGGTTTCCTGTTCATCGAGGCTCAGCTCGGAGAGCAGTTCGCCGGTGACCGCGGCCGACACCTCCTCGACCTTCGCGACCGCCGCCCGGCCGGCCTCGGTGAGGGTGAGGACGTGCCGGCGCCGGTCCTCGGTGTCGCGTTCCCGGAGCACCAGGCCCGCGGCCTCGAGACGGTCGAGCACCTTCACCAGGTCGCTGCGGTCCAGGCCGAGCCGGTCGGCGACGCGCTGCTGGGCCAGCGGGCCGAACTCGCCGACGCAGACGAGGACGTAGTAGTCGCGCAGGGCCACCCCGGTCCCGGCCAGCGCCTGGTCGATCCGCGCGACGCCGCTGCGGTGCAGGTTCCCCATCACGTACGTGGGCCAGCGCAGCAGCGCTCGGGGGCGGCGATCGGTCATCCGGCGATCCTAGGCGGAAAAAGCGGGTTGGCACAATTGTAGGGAGTCCCTACAGTATGAGCCATTAACGAAACTCAGGTCGTCCTCGTCACCGGCGCGAGCCGTCCGCAAGGACTCGGGTTTGCCGTCGCCCGTGAGCTGGCCACCCGCGGCTACCACGCGGTTCTCGCCGGCCGGGACCTCGACCGGACGCGTGCGCTGGCCGAGAAGCTCGTCGCCGAAGGACTCTCCGCCGACGCGGTGCGGCTCGACGTCACGGACCCGGCGGACGCCGCGGCCTGCGCCGAGTACGTCCGATCGACCACCGGCCGGCTCGACGCGCTGGTCAACAACGCCGCCGCCATGCCCGACTTCACCACGACGTCCGTGCTCGACGTGGACCTGGCCGAGGCCCGCACCGCCTACGCGGTCGACGTCCTCGGCGCCTGGGCCCTGGTCCAGGCGTGCCTGCCGCTGCTGCGAGCCGCCCCGGCCGGCCGGATCGTCAACGTCTCCAGCGCGGCCGTCGCTCAGATCAGCGGCTTGGCGCAGAGTGTCCGGTCGCCCGGCTATTCACTGGCCAAGTACGCCCTCAACGCGCTGACGGCATCGCTGGCCGCCGAGCTTCGCGACACGGGCATCCTGGTCAATGCGGTGGATCCGGGTTCGGTCGCCACCCACCCGGAGCGCGGGGATGACGCCGACGATCGTTCGCCCGCGGAGGCCGCACTCGGCGTCGTGTGGGCCGCGACCCTACCCGCCGACGGCCCCACCGGCGGCTTCTTCCTCGACGGCCACCCCGTGCGGTGAGGTAGCCCCGCCGCCGAAACCGCAACCGGCGCCAGCTGCGCCGCGACCCTGCCCGGCGACAGATCCACCGGCGGCTACTTCCACGACAGCCGCCCCATGCGGGGACCTCCACCGACAACGTCTCCCTCGCCGAAACCGCACCCGCCGCCGCCTGGGCTGCGACCCTGCCCGCCGACGGCCCCACCGGCGGCTTCTTCCACGACGCCCACCCCGCCCAAGGCTGAGTTGCCCCCTCGGCACAGGAAACGCCGGATTTTCGGGCAGCCGACTCTTCGCGCAACCCTTCACTGCTACTTTTCGGCCAGGCTTGCTTGAAAGTTTGATAAGAGTTTGCCGGGACGTCAGGAAGGTCGCGAAGTGGGCAACCCGCTGGTCGCGGAGACCAAGGACTCCACCAAGGCGTACTCGGGCATCTCGCTGCTGGAGTCCGCGGCCGATCTGAAGTCCGCGATCGAGAGCGGCGACTGGGCATCCGTCGCGATGGGCGCCGTCGGCACTGCCCTGGACGCCCTCTCGATGGCGATGGACCCGTTCGGGGCGATCCTCGCTGCCGGGGTCGGGTGGCTGATCGAGCACGTCGGACCGTTGAAGGAAGCCCTCAACGGCCTCACCGGCAACGCCGACGAGATCGCCGCCCAAGCCGAAACCTGGAAGAACGTCGCCACCGAGCTGGGCAGCGTCGGCCAGGACCTGACCGGCATGGTCAAGACGGACATCTCGTCGTGGACCGGCACCGCCGCCGACACCTACCGGCAGCGCGCGCAGGACACCGTCACCCTGCTGGAAACCGCGCAGAAGGGCTGCGAAGGCGCGTCCAGCGGAGTCAAGACCGCCGGTGAGGTCGTCGCCGCGGTGCGGGCGCTGGTGCGGGACATCATCGCCGAGCTGATCGGGCACCTGATCAGCTGGGCGCTGCAGGTCGTGTTCACTCTCGGGATCGGGATGACCTGGGTCGTCCCGCAGGTGATCACCGCCGTCGCGAAGACCGCGTCGAAGATCGCCGGCCTCACCAAACGCCTCGTCAAAGCGCTGCAAGCGCTGATGCCGCTGCTCAAGCGGGCCGGTGATCTGTTCGGTGACGCGGCGAAGGCGTTGAAGAACATCAAACCGGGCAAGGCCGCGCCGCCGCCGAAGCACGCCGACATCAAGGGCAACCCCAAGGGCCTCGACGGGCCGAACGGCAAGGGCGGCGCCGACGCGCCGCCGCCCAAGACCGACCCGCCCCCGAAGGGCGACGACAGCACCACCACGTCGGGCGCGAAGGGCGACCCGCCACCGAAATCCGACCCGCCGCCCAAGACCGATCCGCCGCCGAAGAGCGACCCACCGGCCGACGCCCCGCCGAAGGCCGACCCGCCCGGCGGCACCCCGAAGGGCGGCCCCGACGGCGGAGGCAAGCCGAAAGGCGACCCCCAGGCCGACAGTCCGCGTGACCGCGCGGTGCCGGACGACAAGAAGGTCTGCGTCTCCGACCCCGTGGACGTCGCCACCGGCGAAGTCGTGCTGACCCAGGTCGACCTGACCCTGCCGGGCGACGCGGGCGACCTGGTGCTGTCCCGCACGCACTTGTCGTCCTACCGCGGGGGCCGGTGGTTCGGCCGCTCGTGGGCGTCCACTTTGGACCAGCGGCTGGAGGTCGGCCGCGACCGCGTCCGGTTCTTCGCCGAGGACGGCATGATCCTCGTCTACCCGCTGCCGGCCGACGACCGGGCCGTGCTGCCGATCGAAGGGCCGCGGCACCCGCTGCGCCGGACCACCGGTGGCTACCGGCTGTCCGCTGGCCCCCGCGACCTGGTCTTCGCGGACGGGCGCGGCCGGGTGCTGCCGCTGACGCTGATCGAGCAGGGCGGCTCCCGCACCACGATCGAACTCGACGGGAGCGGCGCCCCGCGGCTGCTGCGCCGCGACGACGGCACCGAGATCAGCGTCGAAGCCGGCGGTGTCGGATCAGGTTCGGGCCGGATCGCCGCGCTCGGCGTGCCGGGCGGCGCGCCGGTCGTCCGGTACGGCTACAACCGGCTCGGCCAGCTGACCCAGATCGCCGGCTTCACCGGGCGCCCGGTGAACCTCGACTACGACGTCGACGACCGGATCGTCGGCTGGCAGGACCGCGCCGGCACCTGGTACCGCTACGTCTACGACGCCGAGGGCCGCTGCGTCCGCAGCGTCGGTGCCGAGCGCTACCTCAACGGCACGTTCGCCTACGACACCGAGGCCCGGACCACCCGGCACACCGACGCGCTGGGCCACACCTGGACTTACCGGATGAACGAGGCCGGCCAGCTCGTCGAGCGGACCGACCCGCTCGGGCACACCCGCCGGTACTCGTGGACCCGCTACGACGACCTGCTGTCGCAGTCGGACGAACTGGGCCGAATCACTTTCTACGGCTACGAAAACGGCGCACTGGCGACGGTGACCCGGCCGGACGGTTCCGTCGTGCGGCTGGCACCGACCGCGAGCGGAGAGGTGGAACTGCGGGCGGGAGACGCGCGGACCGTCGCGCCGGCGACCGATCCCTACGCCGCCCTCCCGGGGGTCTCCACCCGGTTGCGCGTCGACGGCCGGACGGACTCCTTCGGCGACGAACCGGTGATCACCGCGGCGGCGCGGCCGGGCGACCGCGACCCGTTCGGCCGGCCCCGGCTGGTGCACACCGCGTCCGGCGGCGCGGCCCGGCTGGGCTGGACGGCCGAAGGACAGCGCTCCTGGCGGATCGGCCCGCGGGGTGAGCGGGAGAGCTGGCGCCACGACGGCGAAGGCCGCGTCGTCGAGCACCGGGACGCCGCCGGGCGGACGACCCGGCGCACGTACGGCCCGTTCGGCTTGCCGACCGAGGAGTTCGACGCCACCGGCGCGCGCACGGCCTACCGCTACGACGCCGAGCTGCGCCTCGTCGCCGTGACCAACCCGCGCGGCCTGACGTGGCACTACACCTACGATCCCGCCGGGCGGCTGATCGAGGAGACCGACTTCGACGGGCGACGGCTGACCTACGCCTACGACGAGGCCGGCCAGCTGCGCCGGATGACCAACGGCCTCGGCGAAGTCACCGAGTACCAGTACGACCCGCTCGGCAACGTCGTCGAACGCCGCACGGCCACCGGCGTGACCGGGTACGCCTACGACGCGCTGGGGCAGCTCGAGTACGCCGTCAACGCCGACTCGGTCCTGCAGGTCGTGCGCGACGAGCGCGGGCGTGTGCGCGAAGAAACCCTGAACGGAGTCGGCCTGCGCTGGACCTACGACGCCGCGGGTGTCCACCGCACCACGGTGTCCGGTGTGGACAGTGAATGGCGTTACGACGGCGATCTCGCGACGTCGCTTCGCGTCGCCGGCCACGAAATCGCGTTCGAGTACGACGAAGCCGGCCGCGAGATCCGCCGGACGGTCGACGGCGCGGAGGTCCTGCGCCAGGCTTTCGACGCCGAAGACCGGCTCACGGACCAGGAGATCACCGGCCTGGGCCGGCGCACGCACACGTATTCGCCGGACGGCCGGCTCGTCGCGATCGACGACGCGCTGCCGGTCCGGTTCGGGTTCGACCAGGCCGGCCGGGTCACGGAGGTGCACGCACCCGAAGGCGTCGAACGCTTCGCCTACGACGCGGCCGGCGCGCTCACTTCGGCCGTCACGCCGTCGTCGGCCGGACCGCGCGCGTACCGCGGCAACACGCTCCTGGAAGCGGCCGGGACGCAGTACGCCCACGACCCGCAGGGCCGGGTGACCGGCCGCGTGCGGGGGCGCGAGGAATGGCGCTTCGTCTGGGACGAGCTGGACCGGCTGATCACCGTCATCGCTCCGGACGACTCCTTCTGGACCTACCTCTACGACCCGCTCGGGCGGCGGTTCGCCAAGCGGCGCTGGGTGCTCGGCGACGACGGCGCACCGCGGCAGACGGCCGAGACGTGGTTCGTCTGGAGCGGCGCCGAGCTCGTCGAAGAGATCGAGCTGACCGACGACGGGCACTCGCGGGTGTTGACCTGGGAGCGTCATCCCGACGACGGCAGGCCGGTGGTCCAGGTCGAGCAGCGAGGCTCCGAGGTGCGGTTCCACACGGTGGTCACGTCGCCCGCCGGCACGCCGACCGAGCTCGTCGGCGCGGGCGGCACCCTCGACTGGCAGGCGCGCACGAGCTTCTGGGGTGAGCTGCTGCCGTCGACGACGGGCACCGCGCCGATGCCGCTGGCCTTCCCGGGTCAGTACCGCGACGCCGAGACCGGGTTGCACTACAACGTCTACCGCTACTACGACCCGCGGACGGGGCGGTACCTGAGCCAGGACCCGCTCGGCCTGGCCGCGGCGCCCGACCCGGTGGGCTACGTGGCGCAGCCGCACCTGCAGAGCGACCCGCTCGGGCTGGTCGGCAGCCCGTGCGGCAAGACGGGCGGGTCGAAGGCCCCGGACAACCCGGCGGGCGGCGGCGACGCGGCGAAGCTGCCGCCGGGGGCCAAGAAGCCGGACGGCCTGGGCGAGTTCCGCGACCCGGACGGCAAGATCCGGCCGCACAACATGACCGACGAGCAGTACGCCAAGTTCTCGAAGAAGTGGGACGAGATGATGGCGCCGGGCAAGGACAAGTCGTGGTTCTGGTCGGGCGGCCACATCAAGGACTCGGAGTTCTCGAACACGCCGGTGTACGGCAAGAAGGCGGACGGCTCGCCGGCGGACAACCCCTTCGAGGACCCCGCCACCGGCAAGTACACGACGGAGACGAAGTACCACGGCTCGATCGAGAACCCGGCCATCGACATGGCGAAGAAGAACGGCGGCAACACGCTCGAAGGCCTCCTGAAGGACAACGACGTCGAGATGCCCAAGTTCTCCGACAACCACCCGAATGGCGAGAAGGTCTGGAAGGACGCGTCGAAGGCACTGGCGCACAACGCGGAGGGTGATGTGCACATCGCCCTGCCGAATACGCCGGGCAAGTCGAGCGGCTGGGCGAACCAGGGCGACGAGCTGGGCTCACGCCGGCCCAACAACGTCTTCGACATGGACGAGTTCCCGATCCTGCGGCACAACCCGAAGGTCGGCAAGGTCTACGCCCACGACGCCGACTACCCGGACGCGCCGCCGGTGGTGATCTGGGACCGGAACACCCGCTGAGCTCAACCGATCCGGGGGCTGGGGCGTGAGGGTGACGTCCGCACCGCCCTCCGGAGAGGAATCCCATGGATCAGCACGTGCTTCCGGACGACCCGATCGGCCCGCCGGTGCTCGGCCGCGTCGCGCCTCCGGCCACCGCCCGCGCCGAAGCTCTCGCCGGCCGCCACGCCCGGAAAGACGGCCTCGGCACGCTCAGCACCTTCACCACCATCAGCGCGCAGGCCGAAGACAGCTGACCCGCCGCCCGCCACCGGCTCGTCCGGTGGCGGGCCCTCGAAGTCCCGGTCAGGCGAACTGGATCCCGCCGTCGATCATCACCGACTGCCCGGTCATGTCGTCCGAATCGGGCGACTCGGTAGCCCGGACCAAACGTCTTGAATGAGTCATTCAGGTCTTCGGAGGTCCTGAATGACTCATTCAAGACGTTTGCACTCGCGCCGCGTGTCAACGAACGCGGACGCTAGCTGGTCAGGATCTGCGGCGAGAGCACCTTCAGCATGGCGTTGGTCCACTTCAGCTGACGCAGGGTCCGCGGATGACAACGGCCGGCCAGCTCCAGCAACCCGGAGTCCTTCGCGGCCTGCGCACCCTGGGCGAGCAGCTCCCAGTCGAGCGACACGCCGGCCGCCCGGCGGTGCAGGCGGCGCAGGTCCGCCAGCAGGACGACACCCGGCTCCGGGCGGCGGGCGCCCAGCTCGGACAGCGCCGTCCGCAGCGGTGCCAGGGGGCCCGGCCCTGGAACGTCCTCGTCGAGGTCCAGGCCGTGGGCCCGCCCGGCGCGGGCGATCTCGCGGACGTGCCCCGCCGACCACTCCGACAGGTCGCGGGCGAGGTGGTGGACCTCGTGCTCCGCGTGGTGGCGGTCGGACGTCTTCAGCAGGTCCCGGGCCAGCGCTTTCTCCGCGCGATGCAGCTCACGCAGGACTAGGTCGAGCTTCATCGGACGACCTCCTCGTCGACCATCGCGGGCACCGGCTCCCCGGCCGGCGGGGCGACCGGACCGATCTTGCGCAACGCCGCCGCGGCCGTCTTGAAGAGCGGCTGCTTGGAGACCGGGTCCCAGTCGGTGAAGGTCAGCTCGTTGGCCGCGCGGTCGCCGTCCTTGCCGGCCGGGTGGCCGACGTCCCAGTAGCCGTAGTGGAACGGCAGGAACAGCACGCCGTCGCGGATGCCGCCGAGCCGGACGCGCGCCCGCACCGCACCGCGCGGCGTCGAGACCTCCGCGAGGTCGCCCTCGGCGAGCCCGGCGGCGGCCGCGTCCCGTTCGGACACCTGCAGCCACACCTCCGGCGCCGCCGCCTGCAGCTCCGGGGTCCGGCCGGTCTTCGTGCGGGTGTGGAAGTGGTAGAGGGTCCGGCCATTGATCAGGAAGAACGGGTGGTCCCCGTCCGGCGTTTCGTGCGGCGCGACGTAACCGGCGGCCTTGAGCATGGCCTTGCCGTCCGGGTTCATCGCCCGGTACTCGTCCGGTTCGAACGGCGCCCCGGTGACCAGGTCGCGGCCGTAACTTTCGCAGTAATCGGGTCGGGCGAAGAACTTCCCGTCGGTGTAGAGCCGTTCGGTCCCGTCCGGACGGTCGGCCGTGCACGGCCACTGGACGCCGCTGACCTCCCGCAGCTTGGCGTAACTCAGGCCGCTGTAGTCGCACGGCCGCCCGGCCGACGCGCGTTTCCAGGCGTCGAAGGCGGTTTCGGCGTCGTGCCACTGCGGGAACGGTTCACCGTCGTTGCCCCGGAAGTCCATCCGCCGCGCGTAGTCCAGGAAGATGTCGAGGTCGGGACGCGCCTGCCCGGGTGGCTCGACCGCCTTCTCCGACAGGTGCACCGTGCGGTCGGCGTTGGTGAACGTGCCGGTCTTCTCGCCCCAGAGCGCCGCGGGCAGCACCACGTCGGCGAACTCCGCGGTCTCCGTGCGGAAGGCGTCCTGCACCACCAGGAACAGCCGCGAAGAGTCCAAAATGGACCGGATCCGGGACAGCTCGGGCAGCGAGACGGCCGGGTTGGTGGCCGACACCCAGAGGAACCGCAGGGTGCCGGTTTCGGCGTAGCGCAGCATCTGCATCAGGTGCGTCGGCGGCCCGTAGTGCGGGATCTTGCCGACGTCGACGTTCCACAGCGAAGCCAGCTCCGCGACGTGCGAGTCGTTGGCCCAGTTCCGGAAGCCGGTCAGGTCGCCGTCGGCACCGCACTCGCGGGTGTTCTCCGCGGTGGGCTGGCCGTTCATCTGCAGCACGCCGGCGCCCGGCTTGCCCAGCATGCCGCGCAGCAGCACGAGGTTGTTGACCTGCACGGCGGCCGCGGACGCCTGGTTCGACTGGTAGAAGCCCTGCAGGACCGTGCACAACAGCCGGGAGGCCGTGCCGAGCAGCCGGGCGGCTTCCCGGATCTCGCCGGCGTCGAGACCGCAGATCTCCGCGACGCGCTCGGGCGGGTAGTCCGCGACCGTCGCCGCGAGGTCGTCGTAGCCGACCGTGCAGCGCTCGACGTACTCGCGGTCGACCCACCCCTGCTCGACGATCTCGTGCAGGAGCCCGTTCATCAGCGCGACGTTGGTCCCCGGCAGCGGCGCGAGGTGCAGCGTCGCCGCGCGGGCGACCGGGGTCTCGCGCGGGTCGACGCACAGCAGCGCCGGCGGGTTCGGCCCGGCGAGCCGGTCGAGCATCCGCGACCACAGCACAGCCTGCGTTTCGGCCGCGTTGTGCCCGAAGAGCGCGATGACGTCGGCGTGGTCGACGTCGGTGTAGGACGCCGGCTGGCCGTCGCAGCCGAAGGACTCCTTGAGGGCGGCGGCCGCGGTCGCCGTGCAGAGCCGGGTGTTGCCGTCGAGGTGGTTCGTGCCGAGTCCGCCGCGGGCGATCGCGGCGATGGTGTAGTACTCCTCGGCGAACAGCTGGCCGCTGGTGTAGAAACCGAGCGCGCCGGGTCCCCGCTCGTCGAGCAGGTCCTTGCTGTGCCGGACGATCAGGTCCATCGCCTCGTCCCAGCTCGCTTCGGTGAGTTCACCGTGCTTGCGCACCAGCGGCGTGGTCAGCCGGTCCGGCGCGGAGTTGGCCTGCCAGGCGAAGAGGTCCTTCGGGTCGAGGCGCCCGCGGTTGACGCGGTCGTCGGCGCGGCCGCGGACGCCGGCGATCCGGCCGCCGGAGACCGCGATGTCCAGCCCGTCGCCGTTGGAGTGCAGCACGGCGGCGCTGCGGACCCAGCGGTCGACGTCGCCGGGGCTCAGCCCCTCGGCGAGCCGGGTGTCCACGCGAGCCGGCCACGGGTCTCCCGGCCCGTAGGGCGTCCTGGTCCCCCACGGTTCGCTGATTCCGTCACGCTGCGCCACCGCGAAGACCTCCTGGGACTCGATTACGTTTCCGGATACCCGGCGCCTTGATCGGCAAACCCACGCTGACTTGCGTACCGCAATCGTCCTGACCGGCGTCGGAGCTGCTCCGCTCTCGGCGACGTTTGTGCGACGCAACTGTGTGGCGTTCGATTTTCGGAGTGAGCGACCTACCGGATTCGGCGCCGTGGTCCTAGCGTGGACAGGGCCGGAACGGCACTGCTGCTCGCCTGAGGAGAGACGATGCTGGGCACGCTCGACCTCGACGTGGCGTCACAGCCGCTCTACACGCTGGTCACCGTGACCGGCGGGCTGCACCTGGGCAGCTACCGGCGTCTGCGCGACGGCCTCCTGGAGGTCGCGGCGGACGAACCGGAAGCCGTGATCGCCGGCATCGACGGCCTCGACCTCGACGCGGTCGCGCCGGTCGGGGTGTTCGGGCTGGTCGCCCGGCGGCTCGGAACCTGGCCGGGGATCCCGTTCGCGCTGGCCGGCGCCGCGAGCCGGACCCGGGCGCTGCGGGAGCAGGGGATCCACCGCCAGGTCGCGATCGGCGAGGACGTCGGCAGTGCCGAACGCACATTGTGCAAACCGTCGCGGCAGCAGACCGAACTGATCCTCCCCCGCGGCCTCGAAGCGTCCGCGGTGGCGCGGGCCGCCGTGCGCGAAGCCTGTGCGCAGTGGGAAGTCCCGCAGTTCGTCTACGACGGCATCCTCGTCGCCGGCGAGCTCGCGGCCAACGCGGCCCAGCACACCACCTCCACGGCCACCCTGCGGCTGGACCTGAGGCGCGGGCGGCTGACCATCGCCGTGCTCGACGACGACCCCCACCCGGCCGTGTTGTTCCCCCGGCCGCGAGCGGGCGCCGCCGGGCTGGGCCTGCACATCGTGGCGCGCTCGGCGCAAGCGTGGGGCTGCAGCTCACGGTGGTCCGGCGGCAAAGTCGTCTGGGCCGTCCTCACCAGCGAACGGCACGCCGCCGACCCGGGCTGAGCCGGTTCAGCACGGCTCCGGGTCCATCATGATCGGCTCGTCGCGCACCGCGCAGGCGGCGAGCGTCCCGGTGCCGCAGTCGATGCGCGCCCACACCGTCTTCCCGGGTTCCGCGGGCCGCACACCCCAGTCGCGGGCGAGGTCGCCGACCAGCACGAGTCCCCGCCCCCGGGCGACGGCCGGGCCCGGGGACCCGATCACCGGAACGGCTTCGCCCTCGTCGTGGACCTCCAGCAGGGCCGAGCACGGCAGGAACGTGGCGGACGCGGCGATCGTCACCGGGCCGGCGCCATGTTCGTAGGCGTTCGTGGCCAGCTCGGTGACCACCAGCTGCACCGCCCAGAGGTGATCGGCGTCGAGCCGCGGCAGCGCCCGCGCGGTCCACCACCGGAGCGCGCTGAGCGGCGGGAGCGGGTCCCGCCCCAGCGTGTACACGAGTCGTTCGCCCGTACCCGGGGACGTCATGGGGACAGTGTGCTCCGGCACCCGTCGGCGCCGATACCGCCGGGTCCCCGCTTTCAGCCCGGGTTCGCCCGCAGCGCTTCGGCCAGCGTGGGGTACAGGACCACGCGATCGTCGTTCCAGAACGTCAGCAGCACGACCGACACCGGGTGAGGCGGGGTGACGAGGCACAGCCGCCGCTGCCCGGCGTGGGCGCGCTGCGCCGCCTGGGCCAGCGCCCGCAGGCCGGCCGCGGCGAGGAAGGTCACCCGGGACAGGTCCACCACCGTGACCGGGGCCAGGTCCTGCTCGGTCGCGTGCTGAAGCAGCCGGACGGAGAGGGCGTCGATCTCCCCGGCCGCGCTGACGACCAGCAGGCCCGGGCGCACGACGTCCCGTCCGACGACGAGGATCTTCGCCGCCGCCTGCCACGGGCTCTTCGAGGACACGACGTCCTCCCTAGATCGCGGGCCGGGCTGTCGCGCGGCGCACGGCGGAGCGGGCCCGACTCCGCCAGTGAAGCAGGCCGGGTGCCGCCCGCGTCAACCCCGCGGGCCATTCGGTGCGCCTTCCGCCGCGAGACCGTCGGGTCCGGAGGGTTGACGGCCCGCGCTGCGGGGTAGCCGACTTCGGAACGGCTCCGCGCCGGAGCCTGGGAAGCGCTGAGCGGAGCGTGGTGGCCGTGGCCGATCCCTTCCAGCCCGAACGCCTCCGGGTGATCCGGACGCGCGGTGAACCCGGTGTCGTCGTCCTCGCCCTCTCCGGCGAGCTCGACGCGGGCACGACCCCCAAGCTCGCGCAGGCGACCGCGCAGGTCCTGGCCGGCGAACCCCGGCCGGAGGTGCTGGTCCTGGACCTGTCCGAGCTGACGTTCCTCTCCGTCGCCGGAGTCCGGCAGGTGCGTGCCACCCACGACAGCACCGGTGCCGACCGCCTGCGGGTGGTGACCGGCGAACGTCCCGTCGTGCGCGACTTCCTGCACGCCACCGGCTTCGAGGCGGTGCTGGACTGCTACCGCACCCGGGTCGGCGCGATCGTCGCGGGCAGCCGCGCCGACTTCGTGCACCGCGCGGAAGCCGTCTGGAACGCCGGCTGAGGGTGCCGCCGGCTCTTGCCACCGGGTGTGCCACGTTGCAAACTGGGTCGGCTGCCGTGCCGTTCCCCACCCCGGAGGTCACCGGTGACCGACTTCGATCGACGTGACGTGCTGCGCACCCTCACCGCGCTGGGGGTGACCGGCGTGACGGCGAGCTTGTTCGGCGGCACCGCCGAAGCGTCCGGCACAAGCCCGCTGGACCTGAAGTTCAGCGTGGCGGAACAGTTCCGGCCGTTCGACCTGATCGCGCCGAAGTTCGTCCAGGTCGACACCCGGGCCCGGCCCGGCACGCTCGTCAAGACCGGCGTACGGCCGAAGGCGCCCTACGGGACGGTCACCGTCGAAGTGTCCGGCGAAACCGCTTCCGTCTTCGCGGGGCTGGCCGGCGACACGACTTCAGTCCTCGGCACCTACGACGCCGTCGCGAAGCAAGCGGGCATCGAGATCACCACGCCGAGCGGCACCACCGTCGTCAAGACCGCCCCGGCGGCCCTCCCCGCGACGTTCGGGTTCGCCGTGGTGGTCAACGAGAACGCGGTCACGGTGCTGGCCGACACCGGGACGGGCTGGCGGCCGCTGCTGACCGAGCGCGACCAGGTCCGCGCCCGGATCGACCTCCGCGACCCCGCGGTGCTGGGCAAGCTCGGCTACGCCTACGGCAGCCGCGGCCCGGCTCGGCTCGGCCGGGTCCGGGCCGGGTACTACGGTCAGGCCGGCGTCCGCGACCCCCACGTCGTGCAGTACGCCGACGGCCGGCCGTACATCCGCCACGGCAAGCTCTACCTGACCATGACCAACGCCGGGCTCGGCTTCTTCCAGCAGGCGCACTGGGCGGTGTGGACGCTGGACCTCGCCGACCCGACGAAGCTGGAGCAGGTGGCGACGCTGTTCTTCGCCCGCGACGGCGTCGTGCTCGGCGACCACGCCGGCCAGATCGTCCGCGACGACGAGCACGACCGCTTCATCCTGCTCATGAGCTCCTGGGGCGACTTCGCCTTCACCGGCGTCCACGTGCGCCACACCACCACCCGCGCCGACGTGCTCTCGGGCGTGCACGTCCTGCCCACCGAGCAGCTTCCGCTGCCCACGACCGTGAGTTCGTGGGACCCGGCGCTGACGAAGATCGACGGCCGCTGGCACATCGCGTTCGTGGAGAGCCCGGCCCAGCAACCCGCGTTCGTGTTCCACCCCGCGCTGGCGGCCGCTCCCCGCGGCGCCGACTACGACCACGGCCTCGCGCTGCTGGGCGCGGACCTGTCGGTCAGCCAGACCGAAGGCACCATCCTGCAACGGGTGGGCGGCCGCTGGTACCTGTTCGCCAGCGACGGCGACGCCCGCGAGTACCCGGTCTACGACCTGCGGCTGCGCAAGCTGGGCACGCTGAACGCGCCGTACGGCACCAACATCCCGCACCCGATGCTGGTGCGGATCGGCGGCCGGTGGTGGCTCCCCACCTTCGACGGCACCCAGTACGCCGAAGACGTCCTCGGCTACGGCGGCCACGGCGACTTCATCCTGATGCGGGCCTGACGGCTCCCGATCGCGGCCCACCGTTTATCGAGCCACCGGAGGGGTAGGCACTTCGGATACCCATCGGCTATCCCGAGGTAAAGACGGTATGTCACGGAGCAGCCAGATCGACGTGCCCCACGAGGCGCGAGCGGACTGCCTGATCGCCCGCCCGGCCGGCGTCCTCGACGCCCTGACCTACACCGAGCTGCGTGACCGGCTGGTCAAGCTCGCCCTCGACGGTCCTCGCGCCGTGGTCACGGACATCGCCGACTTGGCGGTCACGTCCGAATCCGCGCTCACGGTGTTCCTCGCCGCCAGGAACCGGGTCACCGAATGGCCGGGCGTGCCCATCATCCTGGCGGTGCCGGACCCCGACCGCTACGAACGCCTCGCCGGCTCCGCGCTGCGCCGGTTCGTGCCTGTGTACCGCACCGTCGACGACGCCATCGCGGCCGTCCCCGTCCAGCACCCCGGACGGCGGATCGTCCGCGCCGAGTTCGCCCCGGTCGGCGCGAGCTCGGCCGCGGTACGCGCGTTCGTCGACGACACCTGCCAGAACTGGGGAATCGCGGCGGAATCGGACAACGCGTGCCACGTGGCCACCGAGCTCGCCGAGAACGCGATCTTCCACGCCGGGGCCACGCCGTTCGAGCTGCGGCTGGAGCTGCGCTGCGGCCTGCTCACCGTCGCCGTCCGCGACGGCGACCCGCGCCCGGCCGTCCTGCGCCACCAGCCCTCCGGGGAGCCGAGCGGCTTCGGCCTGCACCTCGTGGCCGACCTGGCCCAGACCTGGGGCAGCGCCCCCGACCTGTACGACGGCAAGGTCGTCTGGGCGACCCTCGCCATCGGCGCCGACTGGCTGCGGTCGCTGACGCCGTGGACGTCGCCCGCCGAATCGGGCTGACACGCGGTCAGCGGGGCGGCTCCAGATCGGTGTGGCGGGTGGCGAGTTTCGTGGCCAGGTCGACCAGCTTCACGTTGAGATCCTGGGACGTCCGGCGCAGCAGCGCGAACGCCTCGTCCGCCGTGATGCCCTGGCGGCTCATCAGGATGCCCTTCGCCTGCCCGATCACGTCGCGCGAGCTCACCGCCCGGCGCAGCTGCACGCGCTCGAGCTCGGCCAGCTCCGCCGTCTGCGCATGGGCCAGGGCGAGCGAGGCGTGCGTGGCGAGGAGCAACGCCGCGTGCCGATCGGCGGCGGTCAGACCGCGGGGTTGCCGCGAATAGAGGTTCAGCGCACCGGACACCGCGGCCGCACCGTCCCCACCGTGCAGCGTGGTCGAAACGATCGCGCGGTACCCGTGGCTCGCCGCCGCGGCCGCGAAGGACGGCCAGCGCGCTTCGACGCGCAGGTCGTCGCTGAAGACGAAGCCCGGGCCCTCCGGGACCGCGGCCGACACGCACGGGCCCTGGCCACTGCGGTACTGCACCTGGTCGAGCACGGCGGCCACCGGCCCGGTGCCGGCCGGGGTGAAGAAGACCCCGTCCGGCGCGAGCAGCGTGATGCTGACCAGATCGGCCCCCGCGACGACCCGGCCCGCGGCCTCGACGAGGTGCCGCAGCGCGTCCGCGACCGTGGCGTCGCCGAGCAACGTGCGGGTCAGCGACTCGAACTGGGCCACCCACTCCTCGTCCGCCTCCGGCATGCTCGCCGCGGCGCCCGGCCCCAGTGCCGCTTCCAGATCGGAGAACCGCGGGGTCGACGCGTGGGTGGTCGCGATGTCCCAAGCCCGCGCCACCGCACCGGCGGCCGGGACGACCACCCGGACGCGGTCACCGCCCTCGGCCACGAACCGCGCCAAGGCGCGAGCCCCTTGGGCGGACAGCACATCCACCTCGCGCAGGTCGACCACGGCCGTCGCCGCGCCGTCCGCGGCGAGAGCGTCGTACAACGCCGGGACGGCCTCTGCGGCGCCGACGGCGTCCAGGCTGCCCGACACCCGCAGCACCGCATACCGGTCCACTGTCGCGGGCACGACGCGGACTCCCTCCTCTGCCAAGGCCCCTCCTCCGGCTGCACCCGTCCTCATCGTCCGGATCAGTCCACTGTCGATGGTACGAGCCCGGAGGGGATGGCGCTCAGCGCCGGCCGCCTCACCGGGTCCGGGTTCGCTCCGGTGGCGGAACAGCGCCCGGTAGTCCCGGGGTGACGTGCCGAGGTGCCGGTGGAACGCCGCCCGCACGGTCGCGGTGCTGCCCAGTCCCGTGTGCCGGCCGAGGTGTTCCACCGGGACGTCGGTGGCCTCCGGCAGCTCGCGGGCCCGGTCCAGGCGCGCACTGGTCAGCCAGGCCATCGGGGACGTTCCGGTCTCCTCCCGGAACCGCCGCAGGAACGTGCGGCGCGACAGGTGGACGCGCGCGGCGAGCGTGTCGACGTCGACCTGCCGCGTGAGGTCGCCGAGCATCCACTCGCGCAGCGGGCCGAGCTCGTCGCCCGTCGCTGCCGGGCGAAGCCGCTCGATGTACTGCGCCTGGCCGCCGGCGCGCCGTGGCGGGGCGACGAGGTCCCGCGCCCGGGAATTGGCCGCCGCGGCTCCTTCGTCGCCGCGGATCAGGTGCAGGCACAGGTCGAGTCCGGCGGTCACGCCGGCCGAGGTCAGGATGTCGCCGTCGTCGACGTAGAGCCGGTTGGGCAGCACCCGTACGCGCGGATAGCGGGCGCGCAGGTCGGCGGTGCGCTGCCAGTGCGTGGTCGCGGGCCGCCCGTCGAGCAGGCCGACGGCGGCGAGCGCGAACGCGCCCGTGCAGATCGAGACGATCCGCGCGCCCCCGGCGTGCGCGGCCCGCAACGCCGCCACCACCTCGGCGGGCGGCGGCGCGTCGATGTCTGCGTAGCCCGGGACGATCACGGTGCCGGCACCGTCCAGGGCCTCGAGCCCGGCGTCCGCGGTGATCGTCAGGCCGCCGCCCGCCACCGGCACCGGGCCCCGGCCGGCGCACACCGTCAGCTCGTAGTGCGGGTCCGAGCCGAAGACCTGCACCGGGATCCCGACGTCCAGGGCGAGCACGCCCGGGAGGGCCAGCACGGTGACGCTGCGCCGCTTCATGGCACGATCCAAGCGATGAGCGGCCCGCGTGCCACTGTCGCTCGCGGTCGCCGGTTCCTAGCGTCGGGCGTCCGAGGTTCGTTGACAGCGCGGCGGCAAGTGCGAACGTCTTGAATGAGTCATTCAGGTCTTCGGAGGTCCTGAATGACTCATTCAAGACCTTTGGTCCGGGCTACCGATTCCGACCCTGGCTCGGCGTGAGCACGCTGGCACCGCACCGGGCGCGCTTCGAGGTCGAGGGCGCCGAGCTCGCCGCCGAACTCCTGACGAGCCACGGCGTCGCCGCGTCCGACGTCGACCGGGTCTGGGAGGCGATCGCGCTGCACACGTCGCCGGGCATCGCCGAACGCCGCGGCCTGCTGGCCTACCTGACCCGCGAAGGGGTGGGCATCGACTTCGGCCGCAACGCCCACGTCGTCGCCGACCGGCACGAGCGGATCCACGAGCGGCACCCGCGCCTGTCCATGGTCAGCTCCCTGGTCGACGCCATCGTCGAGCACGCGGCCCGCGCGGAAGCGGCGGCGCCCCGGTATTCGATCGCGGGCGAACTCGTGCGCGAACGCCGGGAAGCCGGCGTCACCGAGCTGGAACGCGCGGCCGCCGGCTGCCCCTGGGGGATCTGACTCAGGGACGGTCGTCGTGGGCGGTCCCCACACTCACGCGACTCCGGACATTCTCCCGGGTTTCGTCGTTCATCGGGTGGAAGCACTCGATGCGCAGTTCCTGCAGCGTCACGTCCTGGGGTGTGCCCAAGGTCGTCACCGTCGAGAAGAAGTCGAACCGCAGGCCGTCGCGGGCGTAGCGGATCGGGACGATCGGCAGCAGCGGGCCGGTCGCGTCGAGGGTCCGCAGGCTCGCCGGCACCCCGGGGTAGTGCAGCACCTCGTCCAGGATCCGCTGGGCGCATTCGTCGGTCACGCCGCCGAGCGCTTCCCGGCGCACGCGCCCGGCGAGGGCCTCGGCGACCTCCGGCCAGTTCGTCACGTGCGGCCGCACGCCGTCCGGGTGGAACATCCGGCGGAGCACGTTCGGCGGTCCGGGTGGTTCCTCGGTGCGTCCACTGTGGAGGAACGCGAAGAACCGGCGCGCGGCGCCGTTGGTGTGCCGGATGTCCCAGCTCCGGTCCATCACCAGCGCCGGGTACGGTTCCTGCTGCCCGAGGATGGCGTCGAGCGCGTCACGCACCGCCGCCAGGGCCGGACCGTCCAAGTCGGACTCCGCGTACTCGGGCGAGAAGCCGGCGCTGAGCAACAGGGTGTTGCGGTCCCGCAAGGGCACGTCGAGCACGCCGGCGAGCTTCAGCACCATCGCTCGGCTGGGCTTCGCGCGTCCGGTCTCGAGGAAGCTCAGGTGCCGCAGGGAGACGGCCGCCTCGGCGGCCAGCGCCAGCTGGCTCAGCCGCCGGGCGGTGCGCCAGTGCTTCAGCAGCGGTCCGACGTCAGGCACCGGTCCGGCCCGCCGTCCACGCGGCGCCGGGCACGAAGCAGGCGGGCGGTGTCTTCGCCTCGGCGGGCGCGGTGTGCGTCGGATGGCCGGTCATGACGGAAGCTTGGCCCAGCCGGGTCACGGAAACAATTCCCTCCGAGGTAAACCAGGTCAGGCCGGTGGCGCCTCCTGCCGACCGGCCGCGCTGCCGCGGAACCGCGTCAGGCGCAGGCTGTTCGACACCACGAGACAGCTCGACAGCGCCATCGCCGCGCCCGCGATCATCGGGTTCAGCAAGCCCGCGGCGGCCAGGGGCAACGCCGCCACGTTGTACGCCAGCGCCCAGAACAGGTTCGCCTTGATCGTCGCCAGGGTGCGGCGGCTCAGGCAGATCGCGTCCACCGCCGCCAGGAGGTCGCCGCGGACCAGGGTGAGGTCGCTCGCCTCGATGGCCGCGTCCGTGCCCGTGCCGATCGCCAGCCCGAGATCCGCCGTCGCCAGCGCCGCCGCGTCGTTCACGCCGTCGCCGATCATCGCGACCACCCGGCCCTCGGCCTGCATCCCCCGGATCACTTCGACCTTCTGCTCCGGGGACACCCCGGCGATCACGTCGGTGATCCCGGCTTCGCGGCCGATCGCGCGGGCGACCGTGTCGTTGTCACCGGTCAGCAGCACCGGGTTCAGGCCGAGCCGGCGCAGCTGGAACACCGCGGGCGCCGACGTCGGCTTGACGCTGTCCGCCACCACCAGCACCGCGTGCGCCAGCCCGTCCCAGGCGAGGATCACCGCAGTGTTCCCCTCCTGCTCGGCCCGCTCCTTCGCGCGCAGCAACGACTGCGGCAGCCGGACGTTCAACCGCCGCAACAACTCCGGACGGCCGATGACGACCCGATGCCCCTCGACCCGGCCGAGCACACCGAACCCGGCCACCGTGCGGAACTCCCGCACCTGGCCCACCCAGCCGAACCGCTTGATCGCCGCGGCGGTGACCGCGACCGCGATCGGGTGCTCGGAAGCGTTTTCCAGCGCTCCGGCCAGCTGGAGCGCGAGGTCGCGCGGCGTGCCGTCGTCGGTCCGGACGGCGGCCAGGCTCATCTTGCCCGTGGTCACCGTGCCGGTCTTGTCGAGCACGACCGTGTCGACCCGCCGCGTCGACTCGAGCATTTCCGGGCCCTTCACCAGCACGCCGAGCTGGGCGCCGCGGCCGGTGCCCACGAGCAGCGCCGTGGGCGTCGCGAGCCCCAGGGCACACGGGCACGCGATGATCAGCACGGCGACGGCGGCGGTGAACGCGGCCGCGGTCTCCGCACCGGAGACGAGCCAGAACACCAGCGTGGCCAGCGAAAGCGCCATCACCACCGGCACGAACACCGCCGAGACGCGGTCGGCGAGCCGCTGCACGTCCGCCTTGCCGCTCTGGGCCCGCTCCACCATGGCGGCGATCCGCGCCAGCCGGGTGTCGCCGCCGACGCGGGTGGCGCGCACGACCAGCCGTCCGCTCATGTTCACCGTCGCGCCGACGACCTCGGCGCCGGCCGCGACTTCGACCGGCACCGCTTCCCCGGTGACCAGGCTCAGGTCGACGGCCGACGTGCCGTCTTCGATCACGCCGTCGGTGGCGATCTTCTCGCCGGGGCGCACCACGAACCGGTCGCCGACGCGCAACTCGTCGATCGGGATCCGCTCTTCACGGCCGTCGCGCAGCACGGAGACGGACTTCGCGCCGAGGTCGAGCAGCGCCCGCAAGGCGGCTCCGGCGCGACGCCGTGACCGGGCTTCGAAGAACCGGCCGGCCAGGATGAACAGCGTGACGCCGGTGGCGACCTCGAAGTAGATCCCGTCGACGTCGTGGTCGGCGGCGAGGGTGAAGTCGAATTCGTGCCGCATCCCGATTTCGCCCGCGCCGCCGAACAGCAGCGCGTACAGCGACCAGAGGTAGGCCGCGGCGACCCCGATCGAGACGAGGGTGTCCATCGTGGCCGTCCGGTGCTTCAGGTTCGCCCACGCCGCCCGGTGCAGCGGCCACGCGCCCCAGGCCACGACCGGCGTGGCAAGCACCAGCGACACCCATTGCCAGGCCGGGAACTGCAGCACCGGCACCATCGCGAGCACGATGACCGGCACCGCGAGGATGGCGGACACGAGCAGGCGCCGCCGCAGCGGGTCGGCCTCCGCGACCGGCGCCGGCTCGGGCGGTGCGGGTGGCTGGGCGGTGTAGCCGGCGGCTTCGATCGTCCGGACGATGTCCTCGACGGTGAGCGACGCCGGAACCGAGACGAGGGCCTTTTCGGTGGCGTAGTTGACGGTCGCGCGGACGCCGTCGACGCGGTTGAGCTTGCGTTCGATCCGCGCGGCGCACGAGCCGCACGTCATGCCGCCGACCACCAGCTCCACGTCGCGCGCGGGCCGCGGCGCGGCGATGGGCGCGGTGACCGGGTCGCGCAGGTACCCGCTGGTCATCGGACGAGCTGGTAGCCCGCGACCCGGACGGCGCTCTCGACGTGCTCGAGGACCAGGGCCGATTCACTGGTGTCGCCGACCGAAGCCGCGCAGTGCCCGCAGGTCATCCCCGTCACCGCGTACGTACTCTGAGTCATCGTGCCGCCTTCCGGCCGTGGCCTTCCCGAGATCGGGCAGTGGCCTTGCCGTAACAAGGTCGGCGGGCGGGCCCGGATGGTTCCCGCGAATTTCGGGCAAGATCATCTTCAACCGTTCCGGTCCCGCGGCCGTATCAGCGGGTGTGAGCCCCTTTCGTGTGGACGACGACGAGATCACGCGCTGGGCCCGGCTCGCCGGCCGCGGCGACCAGGTCGCGCTGGAACACTTCGTGCGCGCCACGCAGCCGCACGTCTGGCGCTTCGTGGCGAGCCTCGGCGACGTGCAGACCGCGGACGACCTCGTCCAGGAGACCTATCTGCGAGCGCTGGGCTCGTTGAGCCGCTTCAAGGGCGACTCGTCGGCCCGCACGTGGCTGCTCTCGATCGCCCGGCGCGCGGTCGCCGACCAGATCCGCGCCGCCCGCTGCCGCCCCCGCTCGGTGTCCGCGGCCGACTGGCAGACCCTTTCCGAGCGCGACGAGCCGTCGACACGGTCGCTGCTGGAGGAGCAGGTGGTCCTGGACCAGCTGGTCGGCGCGCTGGATCCGGAGCGCCGGGACGCGTTCGTGCTGACCCAGGCCCTCGGGCTGTCGTACGCGGACGCCGCCGAGGTGTGCGGGTGCCCGGTCGGCACGATCCGGTCGCGCGTCGCCCGGGCGCGCGACGACCTCCTCGCCGCGATGGCCGACGCGCCGCCCCGGCGCAGCGCCGTCGTCTGATCCGCTGGAACCGGGCCGGGCACATGAGCGACTATCTACTCGTGGACTGCGCACTTTTCCGGGAATCGCTTTCGGCCGCGATGGACGGCGAGACCGGCCCGTTGCCCGAAGCCGAAGTGGAACGCCACCTGCGGGGCTGCGGCGCGTGCCAGGCCTGGCAGGACCAGGCCCAGCGGCTGCGGCGCTCGATGCTGCGCCAGGCACCCGCGGTGCCCGACCTCACGGCCGCGATCCTCGAGCGGGCGCCACTGCCGTCCCGGGAGAAGTGGGCGGCGCGGGTCGCGCTGGGGCTCGTCGGCCTCGTCCAGTCCGGGCTCGGGTTCGCCGAATTCCTGGTGCCGGGAGACGCGCACGCCGCGCACGCCGGCGCGATCCACCTGAGCAACGAGAGTGCGGCGTGGAACCTCGCGCTGGGCATCGGGCTGCTGTGGGCGGCGTTGCGGCCCCGGACCGCCGGGGCGCAGCTGCCGCTGGTGGCCGGCTTCGCGCTGGTGCTGGGGGTGGCGTCGGCGGTCGACGTGTCCGACGGCCAGGTCGGCGCCGGGCGCCTGCTGACGCACAGCCTGCTGGTCGTGGGGCTGGTGCTGATGTTCGTGGTCCACCGCGAGCAGCGGCGCCGGCCCGCGCCCGCGCCGTTGAACGCCGACGCGCTCGGGACGGACGACGAGGTGCGGCTTCCGGAGCACGATGCGCCCGCGCCGCTCGCGCCGGTGCGCAGCCGGTTCCCGCGCAGGCCGGCCAGCCGGCATCGCGCGGCTTGACGGCCGGCCGCCTTTCGGCGGAACACCCGGCGAATCCCGACTTCCGGCAGTGCCCGGTGCGGTCAAACGTCTTGAATGAGTCATTCAGGACCTCCGAAGACCTGAATGACTCATTCAAGACCGGCTGGGCTCACACCATCGCGAGCAGCATCACCGTCGTGCCGAGGCCCATCAGGGCGTCGGCGCCCCAGCCCGCCGTCCGGACCGGCGGCAGGGCGACGCGGACGCCGTCGATCGCCCGGGCGAGGAACGCCAGACCGGCCAGGCAGAACACGCTCGCGAGCACCAGCGCGACGACCACGACGTCGGCCGGCACCCCGCCCCCGGCCGACGGCAGGGCCATCGCCATGCCCTCCATCCCCGGCATGTCCATGGTCGTCGCCGCGCCGCTGCCCACCATCGCGCGCGGCATGGCGAACACCATCCACGCCATCGCGGCCATCATCACCGCGTGGTAACCGGGGTGCCACCGGCCGCCGTGCGCGGCGCCCCGGGCGGTGGCGACGACGAACCACGCCGCGGCGAAGCCGAACAGCGCCAGCTGCGGCAGCCGGGCGAAGCTCATCGTGGCCGGCCACACCATCGCGACCATGCCCGCGCACATCGCCGCGTGCAGCACGTCGCCGAACCGGCTCGTCACCGGTCCCTGCCGGAGGCACCGGTAGACGCAGAAGAACCCGGTCCCCGCGAACACGATCGTCAGGATCCACTTCAACCCCGTCGCTTCGATCACGACGCCACCTCCTGACGGCGGGCCCCGGCGATCAGGTCCACGACGAGGAAACCCAGCAAGGACAAGCCGAACACCGGCAGGTAGTAGCCCACCACCGCGGTCACCACGAGCACGGGAGCGAGCACGCGGCCCGGGATCCGCCGCCAGGTCCCGCGCGTGGGTGGCCGTCCGACGCGCGCTTCGCCGCGGGTCGGGCGGCGCAGCCACCACATCCGGTAGCCCCAGGCGATCACCGCGATCAGCCCGAGCGCCAGCGCCGTGAGCAGGATCTGGTTGGCGACGCCGAAGAGCAGGCCCATGTGCGCGTCGATCCCCCACCGCGCCAGCTTCGCCGCCAGTGAGTAGTCCGCGAAGGGCAGCGTGTCCGTGATCCGCCCGGTCGCCGGGTCGACGGCCATCGAGTCCGCCTTCGTCGGCCAGTCCCGGCCGACTTGTTGCACGACATAGGCTTTGCCCGGCGCGGACGGCGGGCGGATCTCCACCGGGTCCGTGAGCCCGGCCCGCGAAGTCGCCGCGCGCACCGCGTCCACGCCGACGTCGCGGGCTTCGGGCGCGGCGGCCGGAAGCGCGGTCGACACCGACGGCGTCGTCCAGTCCAGCCGGGAGCGCAGCTCGCTGATGCTCGCGCCCGCGTGCTCGGACCACGTCAGCCCGGTGGCCGACAGGAACAACAGGCCGGCCGCGATCACCAGGCCGGTCGTGCGGTGCCACGACAGGAGCCGTCCCCGGTTACTGCGCGACTTCCGTTTCCGGCCGCCGATCCACAGCGCGAGCCCGGCCAGCACGACGACCCAGAGCCAGCTGGCCGCGAGTTCGCTGTACCACCGGCCGAAGTCGCCCAGGTGCAGGCTGCGGTGCAGGGTGTCGACCCAGCCGCGCACCGGCATCGCCTGCCCGGAACCGTAGGTCTCCAGCTGCCCGCGGACGTCCCCGGTGTGCGGGTCGACGAAGACCGTCCAGTGGTAGCTCGGCTCGAGCCCCGGCCGGTCGAGGATCACTTGCGTCGAATCGGTGGACGTGGCACCGGGCCGGATGCCGGTCACGGTCCCGTCGGGCACGGCCGCCCGGGCGACGGCGGTCTGCTGCTCCAGCGGGACGACGCCGGGCGCCGCCGGGACGTGTAGCTCGTGGTCGTAGACGGACTGCTCCAGCTGCGGCGTCCAGGTGTAGGCCAGCCCGGTCACCGCGGCGACCAGCAGGAACGGGCCGATGAACACCCCGGCGTAGAAGTGCAGGCGCAGCACCAGCGGCCGGATCGCCGCCCAGGTGAGCCGCGGCCGCGCCGCCATCGGCTCGGCCGTGCGCTCGTCGCTCTGGTCGATCGACATCGAGCTCCCTTCCCGTCCGCGGCGGGCCGCCGCTCTAGGAGAGGTCGGCTGGAACCCGCGCGCGGTTCCCGGGAACTCGGAGCTGTCGATGACGCTGATCTGAAGGGCCTGAGTCCTTTCGGACTCTTTCGCCGCCGCGGACAGCGGCGTCCACCTACTTCTCGTGAAGCTCGATGGCGTTCCCCGAGGGGTCGGCGAGGAAGGACTGGCGCGCGGCACCGACGGGGACGGGGTCGCTGACGTCGAACCCTTCGGCACGCAGCCGCCGGACCTCCGCGTCGAGATCGTCGACGAGGACGGCGAAGTGTTGTCCCCGCGCGGGTCCCGGCGAACCGGCGATCAGGTGCAGCTGCTGGTCTCCGACGTCGAGCCAGGCACCGGGCCCGAGGGTGACGGGACGCTCGGCGGAGAGCCGGAAACCCAGTGCGCCGGTGTAGAAGCCGATGGACTTCTCGAGGTCGTCGACGACGACCGCCACGTGGTGGATCGCTGTCATGACGGGGTTTCCGTTCTTCCGGCCGGCTCACCGGAACGCTCCGGCAGTCGCGACGGTAGCCAGGCCGCCGTCCTGAGGTCAAGACAGGCCCCGCGCGCGGCGATTTCCCGGATCCGCCCGGGCGGAGCAGCCGCCACGGCCACGCGCTCACGGTGCGTTCCCCGGCGCGGGGCCGATCAGGGGGTGCCGCCCCGGGCCGGTCGGCTGTTCAGGAGCCGTTCAGCACCGCTCCGCTCCGGAAATCCGACCCCACATCGGCGTCCCGGCGGTTTGTTTCTGGCCACCGGCGCACATCGGGGCTATGGTCGGCGCGCGATTGGGAGCGCTCCCAAGCTCGGCTCCATCCCCCCGATCAAGGAGGACAGAGTGGTTCCCCGACGGATTCGCCCCCGCAAGACCTTGCTCTCCCTCGCGGTGACGGTCGTGACGGCCGTGCTGCTGGGCGGTGCGCTCACCGGTGTCGCCGAGGCGCACGGTTCCGCCACCGACCCGCCGTCACGCAACTACGGCTGCTGGAACCGCTGGGGCAGCGACTTCCAGAACCCGGCCATGGCGACGCGGGACCCGATGTGCTGGCAGGCCTGGCAAGCCGACCCGAACGCGATGTGGAACTGGAACGGGCTCTACCGCGAAGGCGTCGCGGGCAACCACCAGGCGGCGATCCCCGACGGAACGCTGTGCAGCGGGGGCCGCACGCAGAGCCCCCGCTACAACGCGCTGGACACGGTCGGCGCCTGGCAGATGGCGAACAAGGACAACCGGTTCACGCTCACCATCACCGACCAGGCCCACCACGGCGCGGACTACCTGCGGGTGTACATCACCCGGCAGGGCTTCGACCCCGCCACGCAGCCGCTGACCTGGGGCGCGCTCGAACAGGTCGCCCAGTCCGGCCGCATCGCACCCGCCGGCCAGTACCAGATCGCCGTCGACGCGGGCGCCCGCACCGGACGCCACGTCGTCTACACGATCTGGCAGGCGAGCCACCTCGACCAGTCGTACTACTTCTGCAGCGACGTGAACTTCTCCGGCCGCTAGCGGTCTCGCTGAGGCGCCTGACGGTCGTCGGGCGCCTCAGCCATCCGCACGAGGCAGGCGGATCCTGATCGGTCCCCGCCACTCGCCGTCCGGGTCGAGCGGCCGGCCGCGCTGGGTGAGCTCCACCCGGCCGGCGCGGGCGAGCTGCCGGGCCAGCTCCCGGGCCCGCGGCAGCAACGGGCGCCAGTCGGCGGCCACCGCCCGCGCCGCGTCCGACGGGCAGGTGCTGCTGTCCACGCCGCGTGCGGTGGCCAAGGCGAGGATGGCCGCCCGCAGCCCTTCCGCGGCAGACTCCGCGGCCAGCGCGACGCGGGCCTCGTCCGCGCCCGGGCCGCCGCCGTCGCGGGTCCGCTCCAGCTCCCGCCGCGGTCCGGCCCGATCGGTCATGCCGTCAGGGTCGCACGGCTCCGCCCTCAGTGCGTTTCGGTGGAATAGCCGCCGTCGATGGCGAAGGTGGCGCCGGTGATGTTGCCGGCCACCCGGTCGCTGGCCAGGAAGGCCGCGAGGTTCGCGACCTCGGCGGGCTGGGTGAAGCGTCCGGTGACCGCGTGGGCGGCGGCTTCTTCCGCGACGGACTCGGGATTCGCGCCGGTGGTGGCCGCGATGGTCTCGGCGACGCCGCCGCTGCCGAGCCACAACCGCGTCGCGACCGGGCCCGGGTTGATCGCGTTGGCGCGGATGCCGTGCGGGCCGAACTCCTTCGACACCGACTTCGTGAAGTTGACCAGACCGGCTTTCGCCGCGCTGTAGTCGATGACGCCGGGGTCGGGCAGGCTCGCGTTGATCGAGGCGATCGTGACGACGCTGCCGCGGCCGGCGGTGACCATCGCCGGCAGCACGGCGCGCGTGGCCCGGACGGCGCTGACGAGGTTCAAGGTCAGCGATCGGGTCCACTCCTCGTCGGTGACCAGCAGGAAGCCGTTCGGCCTCGGCGTGACGGCACCGACGTTGTTGACCAGGACGTCGATCCGCCCGAGCTCGGCCAGCGCCAACTCGGCGAGCCGGCCCGGCCCGTCGGCGGTGCCCAGGTCCACGGCCAGGGTGTGCACCTTCCCGGCCCGGACGAGGAGGTCCAGTTCGGGCCCGGGATCGCGGGCGCCGGCGACGACGTGGACCCCTTCGGCGACGAGGGTTCGGGTGACGGCCAGCCCGATCCCGCGGCTGGCCCCGGTGACGACGGCGACCGTGCCGTCCAGACCGAGATCCACGTGCTCAGAGCCCCTGCTCGCGCAGCCAGCCGAGCACGGCGTCGGCGACCTCGCGCCAGCCGCTGTCCACGGTGAGCGAGTGACCCCGGCCCTCGAACTGCTTCAGCTCGGTGACGGCGGCGGAATCCCGGTACTGCTTGAGCGTCGAGCGGGTGACCACGTCCGGGACGGTGTGGTCCGCGGTGCCGGAGATCAGCAGGAGCGGGCCGCGGTCCGCGCGGTCGGTGTCGACCTTGGCCTGCGAGTGCATCACGAAGTTGGCGGCCGCGGCCTGGAACAGCGGCCGGGCCGGCGACGGGATCGTCCAGCGCCCGTACAGCTCCGCCGACTCCTCGTCGGTCAGCGTGTTGCCGAAGCCGAACCGGAACTCCTTCTCGGTCAGCGAAACGGCCCGGTGCAGGTTGGCGGGGTTGCCCAGCGCCGGCAGACCGGCGCGCAGCTGCGCCAGCGGCAGGGGCAGGACGCCCTTGATCTGCGCGGGGTCGATGGCGACGCCGGCCAGGCCGATGCCCTGGCCCAGCAGCTTCTCGGTGATCAGGCCGCCGAAGGAGTGGCCGATGATCACCGGCGGCCGCTCGAGGCCCTCGATGATCGAGGCGAAGTGGCCCGTGGCGTCGTCGATCGAGGTGTCCGCGACGGCGTCGGGATTTTCACGCGCCAGTTCGACGGTTTCGGGCTCGTGCGGCCAGCCCGGGGCGATCGGCGCGTACCCGGCCGCCCGGAAGTGGTCGATCCAGGGGTTCCACGAGGTGGCGTGCAGCCACAGGCCGTGGATGAACACGACAGGGGTGCCCGGGTCGGTCATCGGATCCTCCAGGGGGTGCGGGCTTTCCCGGAGCCAACACGAACAGCGGCACCGGCGTCCAAGACTTGTTGCGTATGCATCGATAGCCGTGGTGGCATCGTTGCCGCACTGCCCTGTCCCTTCACGCCGGAAGGCCCGCATGGACCTCGACCTCAGGCTGGTGCGGTACTTCGTCACCGTCGCCGACGAACTGCACTTCGGCCGGGCCGCCACGAAGCTCTTCATCAGCCAGCCGACGCTGTCCAAGCAGATCCGCAAGCTCGAAGCCGACGTCGGCGCGCCCCTGCTGGTGCGCGACAGCCGTCACGTCGCGCTGACCCCGCGCGGCGAGCGGTTCCTCAACCTCGCCCGCCAGCTGCTGGCCACCGCCGACCAGATGCTGCGCGAACCCGCACCGGACCACCTGCGGATCGCCCACATCTTCGAACTGGACACCAGCCGGGTCGTCGCCGACGCGTTCCTCGCCGCCCACCCCGGCGTCCGGCTCGTCCAGAGCCAGATGGACAGCTCCCGCCAACTCACCGCGCTGCTCGAGGACCACCTCGACGTCGCGATCATCCGCGTCACCACTGGCCTCAAGGCCGAGTACCCGGCCGGGTGGCAGCACGCTCTGCTCCGGCTCGAGCCCTTCTGGCTGGTCGGCAGGCCCGGCGACCCGAGCCGGCCGGCCGCGTCGGTGCACGAGCGGCCCCTCGAGGTCTTCGCGGACGCCCCCGGCACGGCGTTGTACAACGTGCACGGCCGCTACCTGAGCTCGTGGGAACAGCACACCGGCGTCGGCCTGCGCTGGCTGGGCAACCCCGGCACGTTCGACAACTGCCACGCCATCGTCAGCCGTGCGCGAGACAGCGCGTACCTGCTCGAGTTCGACAGCTACGCCCGCCGCTACGCCGACCGCGGCATCCCGGTCCACCGGCCCCGGGAGCTGCAACCGGTCTACCCGTGGTCGCTGGCCTGGCGGGAGGGCGAGCAACCGGAAACCGTCCGGACCTACCTGCGGATCGCCCGGGAGACCGCCGAGCGGCGCGGCTGGCTCCACCCCGAGCGCGCGGACGCCGCGCCGCTGTGGGTCCCGCCCGAGGACCTGACGACCTCCTAGGTATCGCGCGTCCGGGCTTCGTTGACAGCGCGGCGGCGAGTGCGAACGTCTTGAATGACTCATTCAGGTCTTCGGAGGTCCTGAATGACTCATTCAAGACCTTTGGTCCGGGCAACCGAGCCTGGCCGGGGCTCGGGCTCGGCGAGCGCCCTGGCTCCAGCGGCCCGAACGTCAACGAACTTGCCACGCGCGACACCAGGTATCGCGCGTCCGGGGACCGGGAAAGAACAAGACTGTTCTTTCCCGGTTTCGCCGGGCACCCTCGACGGCACTGATCGCCGACCTTGGGGAGACCGGCTGTGCCCGGCGAAGACAACGAGCTCGAAATCGAACGCGACTACGTGGCGGTCCTCTACGCCCGCGTGGACGCTCTGCGCGAGGAGGCCGCGCGATCAGCGGCTCGGGGGGCCGACGCGGATCCGGAGGCGGAGGCCGTCTGGCAGGCGGAGGTGGCCCGGCTGGACTCGGTGGAGCCGGGGTTGTGCTTCGGCCGGCTGGACCTGGAGGACGGCCGGCGCGTCTACGTCGGCAGGCTCGGCCTGTTCCGCGAGGACGACGGAGAGCCGTTGCTGCTGGACTGGCGCGTCCCGGCGGCGCGGGCGTTCTACACCGCGACGGCGGCCGCTCCCCACGGCGTGCTGCGACGGCGGCGCATCACCACGCGAGGCCGCACGGTCGTCGCGCTGGACGACGAACTGCTGGCCGACGACGTCGGCGACGGCGCTCTGGTCGGGGACGCGGCGCTGCTGGCGGCGGTGACCGCGGAGCGCACCGGGCGGATGCACGACATCGTCACCACCCTGCGCGCCGAACAGGACCGGATCATCCGGCACGAGACCGGCGGCGTGCTGGTGGTGGAGGGCGGTCCCGGCACGGGCAAGACCGCCGTCGCCCTGCACCGGGTCGCCTACCTGCTCTACACCCGCCCGCACCTGCGCACCCGGGGTGTCCTCGTCGTGGGCCCCAGCCAGGTCTTCCTCGACTACATCGGCCAGGTGCTCCCCGGTCTCGGTGAAAACAGTGTCGTCACGGCCACCCTCGCCGATCTCCGGCCGGGCACCGAGGTCAGCCGGGTCGACCCGCCCGGGATCGCGGCGGACAAGGGCCGGGCGGTCATGGCCGGCCGGCTGGCGGACGCGGTGCGGTCCCGGGTCCGGATCCCGGACGACCCCGTCGACCTCGAGTTCGAGCAGCAGACGCTCCGGCTCGACGCGGGGATGTGCGACCGCGCCGCGGCCGAGGCCCGGCGGAGCCGCCTCCCGCACAACCAGGCCAGGCTCGTCTTCCAGCGGCAGGTCGTGGACGCGCTCGCTGGGCGCCTGATCGAGGACCTGGAGGCGGTCGTGCTCACCGACACCGGCGAGGCGATCGACGGCGGCAGCCCGGACGGCCGGCTCGGCGAGGCCGACCTGCGCGCGCTGGCCGCCGCGGGTGTCGTGCTCGGCGACGGCGACGGGCCGCGAACCGTGCTGGACGAGACCTCCCGCGCCGGGCTGCGGCGATCGCTGCTCGCCGACCCGGACGTCCAGGCCACCCTCGACGCGCTGTGGCCGCCGCTGACCCCGGAGCAGGTGGTGGCGGACGTCCTCGGCGAGCGGCCCGGCGGCTGGAGCGCCGCGGACGTCCCGTTGCTCGACGAAGCCGCCGCCCTGCTCGGCCAGGGCACCGCCGTGTTCGGGCACGTGGTCGTCGACGAGGCCCAGGAACTGTCCGAAATAGACTGGCGGATGCTGATGCGCCGGTGCCCCACCCGGTCGATGACCGTCGTCGGGGACCTCGCGCAGACCGGGAACCCGGCCGGCGCGTCCTCGTGGGACGACGTGCTGCGGCCGCACGTGCGAGACCGCCGGCACCTCGTCCGGCTCAGCGTCAACTACCGCACGCCCGCCGAGATCATGGCCGCCACCACCGACCTGGTCGCGGCCCACCACCCCGGCACGACGCCACCCCGCTCGGTCCGCTCGACCGGCGAAACGCCGTGGCGCCTCGCCACCACGCGAGCGGACCTGCCCGGCGTGGTCACCGAGCTCGCGGCGGCGCACACCACCGGCCGGCTCGCGATCATCACCCCGGGAGACTTGACCGAGGCGCTCTCCCCTACCGCCCACCCGGACCTGACCGGCCGGGTCGTGGTCCTCACCCCTGATCAGGCGAAGGGTCTGGAGTTCGACTCGGTCCTCATCGTCGACCCGGCCGCGATCCTCGCGGCGCCGCTCGGCCACAACGACCTGTACGTCGCCATGACCCGAGCGACCCGGCACCTCGGGATCGTGCACCCCGGCCCGCCCCCGGCCGAGCTGCTCAGAGTTCCCCCGCTCGCTCGTAAAGCGCCCGCACCGGGTCGGTGAGCGCGGCGCCGCTGAGGTCGGTGGTCACGCCGTCCTCGGTCATCGTTCCGCGGCTCGTGACGCTGAAGATCGTCCCCCGGCCGGTGGCGGGGTCGAAATCGCGCAGCCACGGGCCGCCGCTGGAGCCGCCGGCGAGGTCGCAGTCCGTGTTCCAGGTCGTGGTGACCGAGTTGACCTCGAGGGTGGCGGGCCGGGCGCAGGAGAACAGCGCCTCGCCGCCCGCCGCCCGGGAGACCGGGTAGCCGAGCATGGTGGTGTCCACAGGGGACAGTGGCCGCTCCAACGAGACGTCCTGGGTGCCCGCGACGTCGGCGACGTGGTGGCCCTCGACCGGGTCCAGGGCGATCACCGCGTCGTCATCCGTCCCGCTCATGGGGCCGGAATAGGTGCGCGACCAGGCGAAGGCGCGGACCGGGAACACCCCGTGCGGCGCCTTCCCGTGGTCGTAGCCCGGGACGAACACGACGTTGACGATCTTGATCGGGTTGTCGAACCGGTCCAGGCCGCCGTTGACGCAGTGCCCGGCGGTGAGCGCGACGTCCCTGCTGGAGCTGGGAACCACCGTCGCCGTGCAGGACTCGTCGACGCCGGGTTCGGCGGTGAAGAACAGCCGCCCGACGCCGGCCGGTATCGACCCTTCCCATTCCCGGCCGATCTTCTCGGCCGGGGGCAGGGAGTCGTCGCCGACCCACTGCCGCATCCGTTCCGGCGTCCAGTGGGCCAGCGCGGCGGCCCGGTCCCCCGCGCTCACCCGGGTCACCACCCGGTCGTCGGCCGCGCTCGCCGGAACGGCCCCGACGACCAGCGCGGTTGCGGCCACCGCGAGCAGGGCGGCGACCCGGGACGGTGCGTGCGGCTTCGTCGTGATCATGACCAGTGGACGTCCGGACCGCCGGTGAGGTTGTTTCCCACCGGTAGCCGAGCGGAGTCAGGCGCCGGACTTGTAGTCGGTGTCCATCGCGGCCAGGACCTTGTCCGGGGTGGACTGTTTGCTGAACACCTCCTGGATGCCGGTGAGCATCGTCTGCTGCACCTTCGGGTTGGGCCACAGCTGGTCCATGAACGGCACCGTCTTGTTCTGGGTGATGTACGTCGACAGCTCGGTCAGCGCCGGGTCGAGCTTGTAGCCCGTGTCCGAAAGCGCCGGCAGACCGCCTTGCTTCTCCGCGAACAGGTTCATGCCCTGCGGGGACATCGCGAAGCTGATGAACTTCATCGCCAGCTCGGGATTCTTCGCCTTCGCGTTGACGCCGTAACCCGCGCCGGCCGCCGCGGGGACGATGGTCTGCGCCGGGTCGTCGGTCGCCGGTACCGGCTTGAGGGTGAAGGTGCCGCTCGGATTCTGCTTCTTCAGCAGCGAAATCACCCAGTTGCCTTGGATGATGCCGAGCGTCTTGCCCGTCGCGGCCAGCTTCTGGCTGGCCTCGTAGCTGGTGCCGAGCGGGTTGTCCTGGAAGCAGCCCGCCTGCTCCATCTCGCCGTACTTGGCGAACGCGGCCGCCCACGGCGAACTCGCGAAGGACGTCTGCCCGGCCGCCATCTTCTTCTCGAAGTCGCGGTCCGGGCCGTAGACGAGGGTGGCGGCCAGCGGGTACAGCGCGACCTGCGTGACCCAGTTGTCCTGGATACCCAGCGCGAACGCGGGCGTGCCCTTCTCCTTGCCCGCGCGGCAGAAGGCGAGCAGCTCGGTCCACGTCGACGGCGCGGTGAGACCCGCCTTGGCGAGTGCTTCCTGGTTGTACACCGCGCCGATGCCGTTGATCCCGTAGATCGCGTTGTACGTCTTGCCGTCGTACTGGGCGACGTCGCTGACGACCTTCGGGAACTTCGCGACCCACGGCTGGTCCGACAGGTCCTTCAGGTAGCCGCCCTTGGCCAGGACGGTGACGGTGCCGGGGTTGCCGTTGCCCGGCCACACCGACATGACGTCGGGTGCCGTGCCGGACGCCAGCTGGGTGCGGATCTGCTGCTGGAACTGGTCGGCGCCGCTGGTCGTGAAGTTCACCTTCACGCCCGGGTTGGCGGCTTCGAAGGCCTTGACGACGTCCTCGATCGACCCCTGGTCGACCGAGGCGAGCGAGAGGGTCTTGTCGTCGCCGCCGGCGGTGGCGTTCGTGCCCCCGCTGCAGGCGACCAGCGCGGCGCCGGTCGTCACGGCCAGCAGGACGTGGCGGATCTTCATGGCAGCTCCTTCGAGAAGGTCGCGGTGACGACGTGGTGGCCGGAGGTCAGCCGGAGCGCGGTGCCGGACTGGTCCAGCACCCCGTCCCGGTCGGCGATCCGGATGCTCCCCGGGTCGGTGGTGGGCACTTCGAGGACGGCGGGCGCCCCGGGCGGGACGACCGCGGTGACGGTGATCCGGTCGCCGTCGAGGGACCAGCCGCAGGCGACGCGGCCCCGCGCCGTCTCCTGCTCGGCTCGCGCCCAGCTCAGCGTGCCGCCGGGCAACGGGCGCAGCAGGAGTTCCGAGTAGGCGACGGAACCCGGCGCCTGGTCGATGCCGGCGACGCGGCCGAAGAGCCAGTCGCCGACGCTGCCCAGGCTGTAGTGGTTGAACGAGTTCATCGCGGCGGCCTGGAAACCGCCGTGCTCGGTCCAGCCGTCCCAGCGTTCCCAGATCGTGGTGGCGCCGTGGCGGATCGAGTAGCCCCAGGACGGGAACTCCTCCTGCTGCAGCAAGGCGTACGCCAGGTCGGCGCGGCCGTGGTCGGCGAGCACCGGGCAGAGCAGCGCGACCCCGACGAACCCGGTCGTGAGCCGGTTGCCCCGCTTCTCGACGTCGGCCGCGAGGTGGTCCACCGCGGCCCGAACCAGGTCCTCCGGCACGAGCCCGAACGCCAGTGCCAGCAGGTACGCGGTCTGGGTGCCGCCCTCGACCGAGCCATCCTCGTCCACATAGGACTCGATGAAGGCGTCCCGGATCGACGCGTGCAGAGCCCGGTGTTCGGCCGCGACGTCGGGCCGGCCCAGCACGTCGGCGGCTTCGGCGACGAGCTGGGCGCTGCGGGCGAAGTACGCCGTCGAGAGCACGTCGCGAGGGGTGGTGACGTCGATCTGCAGCCAGTCGCCGTAGGAGTTGCCGGTCCGGTGCCGCCAACGCAGGTCCGGGTTGTGCCGGCGGATGTGCGCGGCCCACGCGACCATCGCCTCGAAGCACCGCTCCAGCACACGACGGTCGCCGTAGGTCCGCCACAGGTGCCACGGGACGATCACCCCGGCGTCGCCCCAGGCCGGCGCGGCCTCGCGCGGCATCGCGATGCGCGGGGCGACGTCGCCGAACGCGCCGTCGGCGTCCTGGCCGTCGACGACATCGGCCAGCCAGCGGGCCAAGAACGCGCCGACGTCGGCGTTGCGACTGGCGGTCGGGGCGAAGATCTGGGCGTCGCCGAGCCAGCCGAGGCGTTCGTCCCGCTGCGGGCAGTCGGTCGGGACCGCGACGAAGTTGCCCCGCTGGCCCCAGCGGATGTTGGCCTGCAGCTGGTTCACCATCGGGTCCGAGCATTCGAATTCGCCGGTCCACGGAGTGTCGTTGTGCAGCACGCGGGCCACCACGTCGTCCGCGGAGAGGGCGTACCCGCTGACTTCCAGGTACCGGAAGCCGTGCACGGTGAACCGCGGCTCGAACACCTCCACCGACCCGCCGCCGGTGACGTAGCTGTCGGTGGCCGTGGCCCGCCGCAGGTTCGTCACGTACATCTCGCCGTCGTCGAGGATTTCGGCGTGCCGCAGGACGATCCGGTGCCCGGCGGGAACATCGCGGACGGTCAGCCGCACCCTGCCGACGAGGTTCTGTCCGAAGTCGACGATCCACCGCCCGGGTTCCCGCTCGGTCGACGAGATCGGTGACACCTCGAGCGTGACGCGGATCGGCGAATCGGGTTCGGCCACCAGCGGTCCCGGCTCGGTGCCGAGCACGGCCACCGGCTGCCACGCCCCTTCGGCGGCCGAGGCGTCGACGTACTCCCCCATCAGGAGGTCGGCGAAACGGACGGCACCCGGCCGCTCGGCCCACGCGGCGTCCGTGGCCACGACCTGACGCGAGCCGTCGGCGAAGTCGACGACCAGCTGGGCGAAGAAACCCGGTTGGTCACCGTAGTGGCGTGCGGGCCGGCGGTCGTCGAACCCGACGAACCCGGACCACCAGCCGTCGGCGACGGCCGCGCCGAACGTGTTACCCCCGGCCCGCAGCAACGACGTGACGTCGTAGGTCTGGTACTGCAGACGGTGGTGGTACTCCGTCCACCCCGGCGCCAGCTCGACGTCACCGACCCGGATGCCGTTCAGCGACGCTTCGTAAACGCCGTGCGCGGTGGCGTACAGACGGGCTCGCACCGGTTCCCGCGTCAACTCGAACTCCCGCCGCAGGTTCAGCGGCGGCTCGCCGAGCGGCTGGTCGTGGCCGGTCGGCGGGTCGAACACCGGCTGGGCGCGGGAATCCCGGCCGACCCACGCGGCAGTCCAGTCGTCACGGTGCAGCAGGCCGGTCTCGAACCAGCTCTCCGCGGTTCCCGCGGCAGCGCCCGTCTCGTCCCAGAGCCGGACGCGCCAGTGGTAGCGGGTGGCCGAGCGCAGGACCGGCCCGTCCCACGGCACGAGCACGCCGTCGCCCGACTCCCGGCGGCCGCTGTCCCACACCAGACGAGCGGGGTCGTCGAGGTCGGCCGCGCGTTCGGCGGCGGTGATCCGGTAGGCGCTCTGCGCGGCGCCGCGGCGGTCACCCGCCAGCCGCCACGACAGCCGCGGGCGCGGCTCGCCGAGGCCGAGCGGCTCGTGGCGCTGCTCGGTCCGCAGACCGTAGGGCCTCAGTGTGTCGGTCATCCCTTGAGTCCTCCCGCGAAACCGTTGATGATGCTGCGTTGCAGGGCGAAGTAGACGACCAGGATCGGCACGATGCTGATCACCAGCGCGGCGAAGATCAGGTTCCAGTCGGACACGTACTGGCCGACGAACCCGGCGATGGCGACGGGCAGGGTCTGCTGCGCGCTGCCGCTGAGGTACAGCAGCGGGGTGAAGAAGTCGTTCCACACCGCCACGGTGTTGAGCACGAGAGCGGTCACGGTCACCGGCTTGAGCATCGGCAGCACGACGTACCGGAAGCCCTGCAACGTCGTGCACCCGTCGATCAGCGCCGCGTCCTCGAACTCACGCGGCACCGCGCGCAGGAACCCGACGTACAGGAACGTCGTGAACGGCACCTGCAGCCCGGAGTAGAACAGGATCAGCGCCCACGGCGTGCCGAGCAGGCCGAGGTCGCGCATCGTCTGGTACAGCGGCAAAGCGGCCAGCTGGAACGGCAGCACCAGGCCCAGCATGATCAGCAGGAACGTCCACCGCGACCACCGCGCGGCGACCCGGGCCAGCGGGTACGCCGCGAGCGCCGAGACGGTCAGCACGACCGCCACGGAGCCCGCGGTGACGAGCACGCTGTTGGCCAGCGCCCCACCCAGCGAACCCTGCTGCCAGGCCTGCGTGAAGTTGTCGGTGGTGAGCGACGTCGTCGGCGCGATCGGCGACGAGGTGTCCGACGGCTGCCGGACCGCGAGGTTCACCAGCACGTACACCGGGAACGCGAAGACGAGGCCGACGGCGATCATCACCAGTTCCAGCGTGAGCGTGCGAGCGCGGTAGCGGTTCACGACGCGGCCCTCTCGGCCCGGGACAGTCCGAGGTACTGCCCGGTCGAGGCCACCGAAACGATGAGGGTCAGCACCACCGCCAGCGCGATGCTGTACCCGAACTCCCCCAGCGTGAAGGCGTCCTTGTAGATCAACGTCGAGAGCGTGTCGGTCGCGTGGCCGGGGCCGCCGCCGGTGAGTGCGTACACCTGGTCGAACAGCTTGAGCCCGCCGATGATCGACAGCATCAGGTTGATCGTGACCGCCGGGGCGAGCAGCGGCCGGGTCACCGACCAGAACCGCCGTACCGCGCCGGCGCCGTCGATGGCGGCCGCCTCGTGGATCTCCCGCGGAATCGACTGCAAGCCGGCCAGGAAGATCACCATCGAGTAGCCGGCGTACTGCCACACGATCACGCCCACGACCGACCACAGCGCGATGTCCGGGTTTCCCAGCCAGTCCTGCCGCCACGAGCCGAGACCGACGGCGCCGAGCAGACTGTTCACCGCGCCGTCCGGGCCGAGCAGGTTGCGCCACAGGTAGGCGGACACGATGGGCGTGACCAACGCCGGCGCGAACAGGAACACCCGCAGCACGTTGCGGGACTTGATCGTGCTGTTGACGCCGAGCGCCAGCAGCAGGCCGAGCCCGTTCTGGAGGACGGTGATCGCCACGGCGATCACCAGCGTGTGCCAGATCGCCTGCGTGGCCGCGGGATCGTCCACCATCTCGGCGAAGTTGCCGAAGCCGATCCAGGAGAAGGCCGGCGACAGGCCGTCCCAGTCGGTGAAGGCGTAGTAGACGCCCCGGGCGCTGGGCACCAGCACCACGAACGCGAACAAGAGCAGGGCCGGCACGGTGAACCACCACGGGACGGCCCGCCGGCTCGTTCCGCCGCGCCGGCGGCCCGGCGTCGCCTCGACGGCGTCCACCCGGCGGTTCTTGATGGCGACAGTCATTGGCGCCCACCTTGTTTGAACGTTTCAACGTTGCGGCCGACGCATCGGCCCTGGCCGAAGAGCTTTGGGTAACGTTGCCCACTGATGAGTGCGGCTGACTGTAAGAGTCCTCGGCGAGCTCGTCAAGATGCCTGATGTCAGGCTTGCCTGCGACAGGTAACGTTTCCCATATGGACCGAGCGGATCAGCAACGGCGCGTGACGATCGTGGACGTCGCGCGCCACGCCGGCGTCTCGACGACGGCGGTGTCGAAGGTGCTGCGCAACGCCTACGGCGCCAGCCCCGCCATGCGCGCGAAGGTCCAGCGGGCGATCGAGGAGCTGGGTTACCGCCCGTACGCGGCGGCGCGGGGCCTGCGCGGCCAGACCTACACCATCGGCGTCATGCTGCCGGACATCCGGAACCCGTTCTTCCCGGACATCCTCGACGGCCTCACCGACACGCTGCGCGACACCGACTACCACGTCCTGCTCGGGCCCAGCTGCGACAACGAAACCGACGAAGGCAAGCTCACCGACGCGATGGTCGACCGCGGCATGGACGGCCTGGTCCTCATCGCGCCGGTGATGTCGCCGGCGCGCCTCGAACATCTGGCCGCCACCGTCCCGACCGTCGTGGTGGGCCGCCACACCCGGTCGGCGCACTACGACACGGTGACCGACGACGACACGACCGGCGCGGAGCTCGTCGTCGGCCACCTCGCCGATCTCGGCCACCGCCACATCGCGCACATCGAGCACCACGAGACCGACCCCGCCCGCCTCGCCGAAATGCCCAACGCGGTTCGCGCCGACGGCTACCGGAAAGCCATGGAGGCCCGGGGGCTGGCGGTCGACATCGTCTCGACCAGCTACACGCAGGAGGGCGGTTACCTGGGCGCCCAGCAGATCCTCGCCCGCCCCGAGCGGCCGACGGCCATCTTCGCCGGCGCTGACATCGTCGCCATGGGCGTGCTGACGGCGCTCAGCGAAGCGGGCTTGTCGGTGCCCGAGGACATCTCTCTGGCCGGCTACGACAACACCAGCTTCGCCGCGCTCGGCCCGATCTCGCTCACAAGCGTCGACCAGGCCGGGCACCACATCGGCACCGACGCCGCCCGGCTCCTCTTGGAGCGCATCGCCGACCGGACCCGGCCGGCGGCTCAGGTCAAGCTCTCGCCGAAGCTGGTCCCGCGGCGCACCACCGCTCCCCCGCGGTGAACTTCACCCCGCGACGACGATGACGTGCAGGGTTCGCGGCCCGTGCACGCCTTCCACCCGGGTCAGCTCGATGTCGCTGGTGGCGCTCGGCCCGCTGATCCACGTCTGCGGGCGCGCCGGATCGAGCGCGGCCACGGCCTGCGGCACGCCGGGCACGATCTGGTCCTCGCGGAGCACGCACACGTGCACGTCCGGCACCAGGCTCAGCGCGCGCCGCCCCTGGCCGGGTCCGTGGTCGAGCACGAGGGTGCCGGTGGTCGCGATGCCGAGCGCGGCCGTGGTGACCACGGCGTCGTAAGCGACGAGTTCCGCTTCCACGCCGCCGACGTCGACCGGAAACCCTTCGGGCACCAGGACTTTCCGCGCCGGCCCCAGCGCGTTGCGGATGGCGTCGGGCAGCTCGGCGGCGGTGCAGCGGGTGAGAGCCGCGCGGTAGTCGACCACGCGCTCGGCGAACAGCTCGACGACGTCCGTCGCCGCCACCGAACGGTAGCCGCGCGGGACCACCGCCTCCGCCCGGTCCGCGTCCCGCAGCGCGCCACGGACGGCGTCGAGGATCTCCTCGCGCGCGCTCACCGCTTTTCCCTTCGCCACCACGCGCGGAACGACTCTCGCGGCGGCGCCGGGAGATCCCGGGCGTTCGTCCACACCGAACCGGGCCACGGTAGGCGGGACAACCCGCGCCGCCCGCCCGGCAGCACGCGCCGGCCGAAGCGGGTCAGCACGCGGTTCGCGACGCCCAGCCCGCGTTCGGCCAACCCCAGCCGCCGCGCGTCCGAGAGCACCCAGGACGCCGATTTCATCGCCACCGCCTCGGGTTTCGGCGGTCCGCCGCGATGCGCGTCGACCACCTGGGACCGCAGGTGCACCAGGACTTCGGGGATGTCGATGCGCACCGGGCACGCCTCGAAGCAGGCGCCGCACAAGCTGGACGCGTAGGGCAGCGAGTCGGTCTGCTCGTCGACGCCGACGCCCTTGAGCAGCGGGTTGAGGATCGCCCCGATCGGCCCGGGGTACACCGAGCCGTACGCGTGCCCGCCGGTCCGCTCGTACACCGGGCAGACGTTCAGGCACGCCGAACAGCGGATGCAACGCAGCGCCTGGCGGCCGACCTCGTCGGCGAGCGCCCGGGTGCGGCCGTTGTCGAGCAACACGACGTGCATTTCCTGCGGCCCGTCGCCGGGGGTGACGCCCGACCACGTCGAGGTGTACGGGTTCATCCGCTCCCCCGTGCTGGACCGCGGCAGGAGCTGGAGGAACACGTCCAAATCGGACCACGTGGGCACGACCTTTTCGATGCCCACCACCGAAACGAGCACCTCCGGCAGCGTCAGGCACATGCGGCCGTTGCCCTCGGACTCGACGACCACGAGGGTGCCGCTCTCGGCGACGGCGAAGTTCGCACCCGAGACGGCCATCTTCGCCCGCAGGAACTTCTCCCGCAGGTGCAGCCGGGCCGCACCGGCCAGCTCGGCCGGGTCGTCGGTGAGACCGTCGGGCGCCGGACGTCCCGCCCCGGCCATCTCGCGGCGGAAGATCTCCCGGATCTCCGCGCGGTTGCGGTGGATCGCCGGCACCAGGATGTGGCTGGGCAGGTCGTCACCCAGCTGCACGATCAGCTCGGCCAGGTCGGTCTCCCACGCGGTGACTCCGTGTTCGGCGAGAGCCTCGTTGAGGCCGATCTCCTGCGTCGCCATCGACTTGACCTTGACGACCTCGTCGACACCATGATCCCGAGCGATCCGGGCGACGATGGCACAGGCCTCTCGCGCGTCGCGGGCCCAGTGGACGGTCGCGCCCCGCGCTTGCAGGGCGGCTTCGAGCGTCAGCAGGTGCTCGTCGAGGCGGCGCAAGGTGTTGTCCTTGATCGCCGCGCCCGCGAGACGCAGCTCCTCCCACTCGGCCACCTCCCCGACCACGGCCGCGCGCTTGGCGCGGATCGTGCCGGTGGCGTGCGCGAGGTTGCGGCGCAGCTGCGTGTCGGCGAGCGCCTCGCGGGCCGCCGCCGGGAACGCCGGCATGCCGACGAACGTGGCGCTCACGCGCCCTCCTCGGTCGAAGCCAGCACGTCGGCCAGGTGCAGCACGCGGACGCCGGAGCGCTGCCGCGACAGCAGGCCGCCGATGTGCAGCAGGCACGAGTTGTCGCCGGCGACGAGCACTTCCGCGCCGGTGTCCCGGACGTGCCGGGCCTTGTCCGCGCCCATCGCGGTGGACGTCTCGGCGTTCTTCATCGCGAAGGTGCCGCCGAAGCCGCAGCACTCCTCGGCGGCGGGCAGCTCGACGAGGTCGAGCCCGCGCACCGCGCGCAGCAGCCGCAGCGGCTTGTCGGCGACGCCGAGCATGCGCAGCGAATGGCAGGTCGGGTGGTAGGTGACGCGGTGCGGGAAGTAGGCGTCCACGTCGGTCACGCCGAGGACGTCGACGAGGAACTCGCTCAGCTCGTAGACCTTCGGCCCGCTCTCGGCCAGCCGGGGATCGCCGGCTCTCCGCGCGACCAGACCGTGCTGGTGGCGCGCCGAGCCCGCGCAGGAACCGGACGGCGTGACGATGTAGTCGTAGCCCGCGAACGCTTGCGCGAAGGCGCGGACGACGGGCACGGCCTCGTCGAGGTAGCCGGTGTTGACCATCGGCTGGCCGCAGCAGGTCTGGGCCTCCGGGAAGTCCGCGTCGACGCCGAGGCGGCGCAGCAGCCGGAACACCGCCTTGCCCGTGTCCGGGAAGAGCGAGTCGTTGATGCAGGTGACGAGCACGGCGACCTTCATGCGTGCCCTCCCGATCGAAACGTTTCAACACTTCGTCCGGCGACGCTACTATGGTCTCGCCGGTCAAGTCAACGCGGCCGATTTCTACGTTTCAACACGGAGGCGGAATGCGGCACACCTCGATCGGCGACACGTCCGTGAGCCGCGTGGCGCTCGGCGGAGCGAGCTGGTCCCTGGCGGACGAACCCGACGTCGACGGCGCGATCGCGACCGTCCACGCGGCGCTCGACCACGGCGTGATCCTCCTCGACACGGCCCGCGCGTACACGACCCTCGACCACCCGTCCCACAACGAGTGGCTGATCGGCCAGGCCCTGACGTCCCACCCGGCCGGTGACACGGCGTTCGTCGCGACCAAGGGCGGTCACTTCCGCAGTGGCCCGGCGGAGTTCCCGGTCGACGGGTCGCCGGCGGCGTTGCGCCACGACTGCGAGCAGAGCCTGCGGATCCTGGGGCGGGACACCCTCGACCTGTTCCAGCTGCACCGCGCGGACCATCCGTCCACAGTGGTCGAAGAGAGCGTCGGCGAACTGGCCGCACTGCGCGACGAGGGCAAGGTCCGCTACGTCGGGCTGTGCAACGTGACGGTCGCACAGCTCGAGGAGGCGCGCGCGATCACCACGATCGACGCCGTCCAGAACCACTACTCCCCGTTGGCGCGCGACGACGAGACCCTGGAGTATTGCGCCCGCGAGGGCATCCCGTACCTCGCGTACGCACCGCTCGGCGGGGCGTCGGGCGCGAACCGGCTGGCCACGGAGCTGCCGGAGTTCCGGCGCATCGCGGACGACCGGGGTCTCACCGCGGCGCAGGTCGCGATCGCGTGGCTGACGTCGCTCGGCACGATCCCGATCGTCGGAACCGGCCGGCCGGCGCACGTGACGCAGTTCGCCGAGGTGGCGTCCGTCGAGCTGACTCCGGCGGAGCTGGCTTCGTTGCCGACTATTGGCCGAGCACCGCGGCCGTGAACCCCGCCGCAAACGTCTTGAATGAGTCATTCAGGGCGCCGGAGGTCCTGAATGACTCATTCAAGACGTTGGGCAAGGCACCCCACCGCCGCGCCGGGACCAGCCCCGGCATCCCGGCGAAGGCAACAGACCCGCACTACCGCCCGAGCACCGCGACCGTGAACCCCGCCGCCTCCGCGAGCGCCACCAAGTCGCCGGCCCGGGCGGCCGGCAAGAGCACGAGCGGGTAGCAGTCCGACTCGATGTCGAGGACAGCGAGGGCGGTGCCGGTCTCGTGCAACCGCTTCCCCGCCAGCTCGAGGAACTCGTACGTCGGCAGTTCGCTCTCCCCCAGCGACGTCCACAGCTCGTCCGCCCGCGGCGCGGAACCCAGCTGCCGCAGCTGGCCGGCGATCTCGTCGGGCGCTTCCTTCCAGTCGACCTCGGCCAGCAGGCCGTGGTCGTCGAGGGCGTCCACCAGTGCGATCCACGGCAGCCCCGGGAAGGGCTCGTCGATGCCACGGTCGTCGAGCCGGTCGGCGTGCTCGATCAGGTACGCGCCGGGGTCGTCGTGGGCGGCCGCCGCGCGGGCCGGCACCTGTGGGGCGGCCGGCGCCAGCAGGGTGGCCACCGCCACGAGCGCGTCGCGAGCCGGTGCAGTCATCGATGTCCTCCGCGGGGCCGGGTGCTGAACCTCAGGGATGATCGCACGGCGCCGAGCCGCCGGATCCGCTGACCGGGACCTCACCGGTTCAGACCAATTTCGGTCGGTCTGGATCGAGCAAGATCCCGCGGCCCTACCGGCCGCGCCCGGTCGCGGGCGATCCTGCTGGCGGTTCCCGGCCCGGATCGACCGAGGGATGTGGCCATGAAGCTCTCCCGGTTCCTCTGCCTCACCGTCGTTTTCGCCCTCTTCGCCGCGCTGGTCGCGCCGGCCGCGCAAGCCGGGCAGACCGCCTTGCGGGCGGCCGATCCCAGCGTGCTCCGGGTCGGGTCGACCTACGTCGCCGTGCAGTCGTCCGGAGGCGGGATCGTCGTGCGGCAAGCCACGTCACCCGACGGCCTGGCGAGCGCGACCGCCCGGCGGATCTGGTCGGACAGCCGCGGCCGCGGCGAGGTGTGGGCCCCGGAGATCGTCACCGACGGCGGCCGGTTCTACGTCTACTTCACGGCCGGAACCGGGGCGGCGCACCGGATGTACGTGATCAGCTCCGCCGTCGCCGACAGCGGCTACACAGCGGAGACCCAGCTCGCGCTGCCCGACGGCAAGTGGGCCATCGACGGCACGATGTTCACCTTCGGCGGGCAGCGGTGGTTCGTCTGGTCGGGCTGGGCCGGGGACACGAACGTCGAGCAGAACCTCTACATCGCCCGGATGAGCACCCCGACGACCTCGACCGGCGCGCGGTACGTCATCTCCCAGCCGCGGGAGAGCTGGGAGCGGGTCGTCGGGAACCCGTACATCAACGAAGCACCCGAAGCCGTCAAGGATCCCAACGGGCAGTTGCACATCGCCTACTCGGCCAACGGCAGCTGGAGCGACCAGTACTGCATCGCCGAGCTCCGCCTGCGCGCCGGCGGCGACCCGACCTACGTGTGGGACTGGTACAAGTCCGACGGGTGCCTGTTCGGCTCGAACCGCGCCACGATGATGGCCGGCTGGGACCCGACGCTCTACGTCAACGGCCCGGGGCACAACAGCTTCGTCCTGCTGAACGGCGACATCGCGACCAGCCCGCCCGCCGGGCCGAAGTTCCCGCTGATGTTCCACGCCGTCCCGAAGGGCACGCCGTACTCGTGGGCCAACCGCTCCTGGTACACGGGGACGTTCTGCTGGTGGGGCTCGACGACGTACCACCGCGCCAACGTCCCGGGCGCGACCACCGACACCGGCTGGAGCCTCAAGTTCTTCGAATGAGCGGGCTCGACGGTGCCCGAGCGTCTCGACGTCTTCGGCGAACGGGCGCGGTCAGCGAGCCGCGCACGCCGCGCCGGCCCGGCGTGGCCGGGGGATCCATCTCCACAGCGCGCCGGCCGCCGCGAAACCGATCAACCCGCTCGCCACGATCCCGGCGCCGAGGCCGGCCAGCGCGGTCACCGCCGACAGGACCAGCGGACCCACCCCGGTGCCGATGTCCGCCAGCTCGTTCCAGATCCCGATGTGCGTCGGCCGCCCCACCTTCGGCGACACGTCGGCGCCGAGCGTCATCACGATGCCCGACCCGATCCCGTTGCCGAAGCCCATCACCATGGCCGCCACCGTCAGCAGCGCCGCGCCGCCGGCGAGCGGCATCACGAGGAACGACACGCCCAGCACGAGCGTCGCCGGCACGGCCACCCACCGCCGGCCGTAGCGGTCCATCACCTTCCCGGCCGGGTAGAACGTCAGCGCGTCGACGGCTCCGGCGACGCCGTAGATGATCGAACTGGTCGTCGGCGACAGCCCGATGTGCGCCGCCCACAACGGCACCACCGTCTGACGCGTCTGGCGGATCGCCGACAACAGCAGGATCCCGACGCCGAGCGTCGCGTAGACCCGCCACTGCCGCTTGAGCATCCCCCGCGTCGTGACCGCGGACGCGGCCGCCCGGTCGTCGGCGGTGACCTCCAAGTCGGGCACCCGCATCACCAGGGCGCCCGCCGCGAAGATCGCGGCCAGGCTCACGTAGTACGCGCCGGGCAGCCCGGCGAACTGCATCGCCGCGGCGCCGGCGAACGGCCCGAGGAAGACCCCGATCCGCATGCTCCCACCCAGCGTCGACAACGCGCGGGCCCGCATGTGCGGCGGGACGATCTCGGTGAGGTACGTCTGGCGCGCCAGGCTGTAGACCGCGCTCGCCGCGCCGATCAGCACGACCCCGGAGCCGTAGAGCGGTAGCGACCACAGTCCGTGTCCCAGGTCGACCAGGCAGATCAGGAGGCCGACGACCATGACGGCCGCCGCCAGGAGCATCGACCTGCGCTCACCGAACCGCGTCGCGAGCATGCCGGCCGGGATGTTCGCGGCCAGCGAGCCGACCCCCAGCAACGCGGCGATCAGCGCGGCCGTCGGGGTGCTCGCCCCGCGGTCGATCGCGCTCAGCGCGATGACCGGCAGCACGGCTCCCTCGGACAGCCCGAACAGGGCGGCCGGCCCGTACGCCGCCGCGGCGACCGAGCGCAAGCGGAACTCTTCGACCATGTCCGGCCATCATGCGTGACCGACGCGCGCCGCCGGCGACCGGAGTGATCTTTCTCGCTCGAACAGGCCCCTCCACCAGGGCATTTCGGACTTACCGCGTCAGCAGCTCCAGTGCATCTTCACGGCGGCGATGGCGTCCCACAGGCCGGCGTCGAAGTTCGCCCAGGCGCGGAACCGGTGGTGCTCCCCGTCGCCCGGCGTGGTCCGGACGAACTTGCGCCAGTCGCCGTCGACCGGGCGCTCGGTGGCCAATGATCCCAGGATGGTCCCGTGCGCGTCGAGCAGGTCGACGTGCCAGATCACCCAGGCGTGGCCGGGTTCGCCGGTCACGGTGCCGTCGAAGGTGGCGGTCCCGTCGGGGTAGAGCGTCCACCGGGCGCCCTCGGCCATCGTGCACTGCCCCCGCTCGAGCGGCCCCCAGGTGAACGCCCACGGCGTCCGGCCGGCGAGCCGCTCCGCCGTGGCGTTCGCCGTCGCCACGATGACCGACGGATCCATGTCAGGCGCCTTTCGTCGAACTCGGCCTTGGCGATGGACAGAGGCGCGGACGGCGCTTCTGATACGTCAGCGGCCGGGTGTCGCGGGCAGCGCGAGGGACAGGGCGAGGGTGCCGTCGAGGAACATCAGCCCGCGGTCGGCGAACCCCCGGAAAGCCTTTTCCACGGCCGAAACCGGCATCGCGAGGCCAAGATCCCGGTGCACGGCCCTGGCGGTGCGCGGACGGTCCACACAGGCCAGGTAGACGTCGGCGAGCGTGTCGTGGAAGGTGTAGGTGCCGTGGGTCTCGGGGTGGCGGCCGTCGTAGATCTGCAGGAAGCCCGGGGCGCAGCGGTACACCAGCACCGGCGGCTGCTTCGCATCCCAAGCGGCGGACCACGCCGACACCGCGTCCTTCAGGGGTGCATAGACCTCGGGTGGCAGCTCGTCTTCCGGTTCGTAGTCGAAGAAGTAGGCGATCCGGTCGATGTCCACAGTGGACGGGTAGACGTGGCGATAACTGGACTCGGGCTCGCGCGCCCGCAAGGGGAACCGGGCGGGCTGGGTGAACAGCGGGCTGAACCGCTCCAGCCACAGCCGGTTCGCGCCGGCCGGCGGCTGGAGGTGGACCAGGTGCGGGACGGCCGCCGCCTGCGCGGCGTACTCCTCGGCCGGCTCGCCCGGGAACCCCCACAGGATGTTCCAGGCGACGCCGATGCCGTAGTAACGGGCCCAGCGCAGGAAGTTGACGTTCTGGGCGGCGCGGACGCCCTTGTCCATCAGCCGGAGCACGGCGGAGCTCAGTGATTCCAGGCCCGGCTGCAGCTGCGTGACGCCGGCCTCGGCGAGGAGCTTGAGCTGCGCGCGGGTCAGGTTCGCCTTGACCTCGTAGAAGATCTGGTACTCCCGGTGCGCCTCGGTGAGCGCCGGCAGCAGCTCTTTGAGGTAGCCCGGTTCGAGGATGTTGTCGACGGCGTCGAACCGGAAGGTGCGGTGGCGGCGCGCCTGCTCGTCCAGCTCGCCGAGCACCCGGGCCGGCGACTTGGCGCGGAAGCGCATGGTGGTGCCGTTGAGCCCGCAGAACGTGCAGTGGTGCTTGGCACCCCACCAGCATCCCCGGGCCGACTCGAACGGGAGCGCGACGTGCTCGACCGGCAGCCCGAGCCGCGTCGCCCGCTCGAAGAACTCGCCGTAGTCCGGCACGGGAAGCTCGTCGAGCCGCTCGTGCGGCGGCTCGGCGGGGGTGGCGACGACATCGTCGCCGACCCGCCGCGCGACCCCGGGGATCGCGCCCGGATCCCCGCCGTCTTGCAGCGCCCGGAGCAGCCGGGGGAAGGCCACGTCGCCCTCGCCGAGCACGGCGAGGTCGACGCAGCCGACGGACCGCACCAGCTCCAGGCCCATCTCACCCTCGAAGTTCGCCCCGCCGAACACGGTGACGACGCCCGGATCGCGCTCCTTCAGCCGCCGGGCGAGCGCGAACGACGCGGCGTTCTGCTGGAAGGTCGAACTGAAGCAGACCACCGGGACGCCGACGAGTTCGTCGGCGATGGCGTCGAGGTACGCGGGAACATCCTGCTCGCGGGTGGCGAGCAGACGCTCCGGACCGTCCAAGTAGGACAGTTCGGCGCCGAGTTCGTCGAGCAGCTTCCCGTCGGGGTCCGGCGCGGCGTCGCCGAACGCCGCGACGGAGAACAGCCAGTCCCCGATCTGCCGGCCACGGTGGTCGGCGAGCCGCCGGTAGTGATCGAGCCCGATCCGCACGGCGAAGTCGAGGTTGGCGTGCAGGGTGCGCACGGAGAAGCCGTGCTGCCCCGCGATCGCCTTGAGCAGTCCGAGCTGAATGGACGGCCGATCGGCTTCGAGGAACGGCATGGAAACGAGCACCACCGGCGGCGCGGTCATGTCAGCTTGATGAAGCCTCGGTACAAGCGAGGAAGCAACTGCACGTTCTCATCGGGCGACTGGTAATCACGTACCAACGCGGCCTGCTCCGGCGTGAACGACTCGACAAAACCCTTCTCGAGCTGTTCGTCGGTCGCGGTCGCGACCCACGCGAACTTCACGGACATGTTCAGCAGTGCCTTTTGCGGCTCTGACAGGTCGCTCGTGTGCTCTTGGACAGCTTTCCAAAATCCCGCGAACTCCGCGATTTCTTCCTCTGACATGAGGCTCCTCCTGTTCGACGCCTATCCACTGTGTACTTCTGCCAGCCTCGTCCGCACCTCATCGGCTTCCGGATGAGCGAGGTGCGAGAGGATGTCTTGAGCCTGCTGCCATCCGGCCCGCGCTGATTCGGCTTCACCAAGATCGCGGTGAAGATTGGCGATCTCGATGAGCAATCGCGCTTCCGTGACAAGGCTCCCGTTGCGCCGCACGAGTTCCAGCGCTTTTTCGTAGCACGCCATCGCCTGGCCGAAGTCGCCCAGTTGCTTGTGGGCATAACCGATGCTGTGCCAGCTCTGGGTCGCGCCCAGCTGGTCACCGAGGAGCGTTTGCAGGTCGAGCGCCTGCTGGCAGTACTCGATGGCCGCGGCGTGCTCACCGAGAAGCGTGTGGAACCAGCCGACCGCGTTGAGGGCGGTCGCTTGCCCGGCCTGGTGTTCGGCCGCACGAAACAACCCCAGCGCTTGCTCGGCGTGGGTGAGTGCACCGGCGGCGGCACCCTGGCGATCGAGCAGCCAGGCGAACTGGCGGTGCGCGTAGGCCTGCCCGACTACATCGTCGCTCGCGGTGTACAACGTCAAAGCGGCCTGCAAAGAGTCGCCGGCTTCGGTGAGCCTGCCGAATCGGCCGTGTATCCCGCCGAGGTGCAGGTGTGCGAACGCCTGCTTCCGCTCATCACCCAGCCGCCGCGCCGCACCTAAGGCTGCCGTGAGCACATCGCTCTCGTCGTGCCAATGGCCGCGCATCGTGAGGAACCTGCGCAGCGCCCAAGCCAGCTCCCACACCCGCGCATCGAACTCGGCTCCAACCCCGACCGCCTGCAACAGCACCCGGTGCTCGGTCTCGAACCACGCCAACGCCCGCCCTCGGTCGACGATCCGCTCGGCCTCCGCCCCCGCCGGCAACGGCGTCAACGTGGGCGGCACCTCGAGCCGAGGATCGAGGAACCCGTCCGCGTGGTAAGCCGTGTGGGCGTAGTGGCCGAGCAACCGGTGGACCGCCGATTCCCGCTCGGGAGAAGGGTCCGACTCCTGGACCAGCTCATCCGCGTACGCACGCAACAGGTCGTGCATGGTGTAGCGACCGGGAGCGTGCTCGGCGACCAGGTGCGCGTTCGCCAGCTCGGCCAGCAACGGCCGCGTCCGGGCGATCGGCAGGCCCGCGAGGCTCGCCGCCGCGCGGGTGCCGATGTCCGGGCCGAGGTGGAGCCCGAAGAGCCGGAACAGCCGGGCGGCTGCGGGGTCCAGGCGCAGGTACGACCAGGAGAACACCGCGCGAGGGTCGGTCGCCGGGTCGGCGCCGGCGAACTCGTCGAGGCCGCCGCGCGCGTCACGCAGCTGCGCGGCCAGGGCGGCCAGGCTGAACGCCGGATAGGTCGCCGCGCGCGCTGCCACCACCGCCAGCGCCAGCGGGAGGTGGGCGCACAGGCCGATGATCTCCTCGGCCGCGGCGGGGTCGGCCGCGATCCGAGCGTCGCCGATCCGGCGGCGCAGCACCGCGTGCGCCTCGGCGTCGTCGAGGAGGTCGACGACCAGCGGGTGCGCTCCCTCGGTGACCAGGCCGGCGAGCTGGTCGCGGCTGGTCACGACGACTACGCAAGCCCGCGCGCCGGGCAGCAGCGGACGCACCTGCCCGGCGTCGCGGGCGTTGTCCAGCACGATCAGGACCCGCCGGTTCGCCAGCAGCGTCCGGTACAGGCCGACCTGCGCGTCCAAGGTGGTCGGGATCCGTTCGCCCGGGACTTCGAGCGCTTCGAGGAACCCGCGCACCGCCCCGGCCGGTGTCATCGGCGATCCGGTCGGGTCGAACCCTCGCAGGTTGACGTACAGCTGCCCGCCGGGGAACTCGCGGGCGACCGAGTGTGCCCAGTGGACGGCCAGCGTGGTCTTCCCGACCCCGGCGGTCCCCGAAAGGACGACGATCCGCGCGGCCGGCGACGGCCCGCCGGTCACCTCGCCGAGCCGGCGCAACGCGCTCTCGCGGCCCGCGAACCCCGGGGTGTCCGGCGGCAGCTGGGCCGGCGACGACGGGGATACCACCGGCGCCACCGGAGCCGTCGTCGGCAGCTCGCCCCGCAGTATCGCCTCGTGCAGCGCGCGCAGCTCGGGTCCCGGGTCGGTGCCGAGCGCGTCGGCGAGGCGCTGCCGCACGACGGCGTAGCGGTCGACGGCTTCGGCGTCGCGCCCCGCGGAGTGCAGGGCACGCATGAGCAGGACTTCGAGGGGCTCCGCGAGCGGGTACTCCGCCGCCAGGTCGGACATCGCGGCGATCACCGCGTCGGACCGGCCGAGCCGCAGCTCGAGCTCGCCCCAGCGCACGGCCGCGTCGAGCCGTCGCCGGTGCCAGGCCGCGCGCACCCCGTCGGCCCAGTCACCGTGGAAGCCGGCCAGCGGCGCGCCCCGCCACACGAGCAATGCTTCGTGCAGCGCCGCGGCCCGGTCGTCGTCGGTTTCGCGGACGTCATTCCCGCGCTCGACCAAATGAGCGAACCTATTCAGGTCAACCGCGCCGGGATCGATTTCCAGCACGTATCCCGCGCTTCGCCGGGTGACGCCGGTCTTTGTACCGGTCAGCTCGGTGACCTCGGTGAGCACCTGCCGAATTCGGCTCAGGTGGGAATACACCACATTGCGCGCTTCACCGGGCGGATCGTCACCCCAGACGCGGTCGATGAGCGTCTCGATCGACACCGGGCGTCCGGCGTCGACCGCGAGCGCCGCGAGGACCGCTTGCTGCCGTGGCGTCCCGACGTCCAGCGGCTGTCCCGCGACGCGTAGCTGCACCTCCCCGAACAGCAGGAATTCCATGCGGCGGACTCCTGAGAATCGACACGTCCCGACCGGCCCAGTCGATGCTGCTCGCCCCGCAAGGTCTCTGCAAGGTCGGCGAGCAGGGCGTGGCGAAATCGTGAACCCGGGAACATCCCAGTCCGAGGAGGGGCCATGCACGACTCGCCGGTGCCATTGCTGGAAAATGCCGCTCGAGGTGCCGAATGGGCTTGGCGGGATATCGTCGACCGATATTCTTCGCTGGTCTCGTCGGTGTGCGCGCAGTACCGGCTCGGCAATGCCGATGCCCAGGACGTCAGCGGCGCGGTGTGGCTGCGGCTGGTGGCGAATCTGGCGCACATCCGCGAACCGGAGGCGCTGCCCGGCTGGCTGCGCACCACCACCCGTCACGAGTGCCTGCGGTTGCTGCGTCACCGGAACCGGCAGGTCCCGACCGACGACCCGCTGCTCGGCGAGCTGACCGAGCCCCTGTTCGACGCCGGGCTGATCGGCGCCGAACGCCGGGCCGCCGCCCGCCGCGCGTGCGCCCGGCTGCCGGTACGGGACCGCGAGCTGCTCGCGCTGCTGTTCTGCGACCCGCCCAAGTCCTACCGGGAGATCAGCGCGACGCTCGGCATCCCGGTCGGCTCGATCGGCCCGTCGCGGGCGCGGTGCCTGGCCCGGGTGCGGCGCATGCCGACGATCGCGGCGCTGCTGGCCGACGAGCCGGGCGACTCCGGTGGTCATGCTCTCCGGAGCGGGCTGGGCGCCGCTTGATACGCCGGGTTCACGGGTGCTGGTTCTGGAACCGGAACTGCACGCGCACGGAGCCGTCGAGCGGGACGACGACCGTCGAGCTGCTCGCCGACCACCGGTCGGCCACCAGGAACATCCGGTCCTTGCCGTGGATCAGCAGGCGCAGGTTCCGGTAGCGGAAGTGGAAGGTCTGTCCTTCCGAGGCCGGCAGCTTCGTCTCCTGGACGCCGGGGCTGCGCAGGAACAGGCTTTCCTTGGTGTCGAGGATGACGCTGGGCAGCTTGTCCAGGCGGCTCGCCTCGTACATCGCGAGCCCGCGGCCGGACCACTGCGCCACGGTCGCGGTCATCCAGAACGCGCTGACGGCGATCACGACGTGGACGAGGGCCGTCGAGACCCGGCGGAGCAGCGTCGGGTCCGCCGGCGGCCGGGCGAGCCGCCGGACGAACGAGCCGTAGCGGAACAGCGTGCCGCCGGCGGCGATCAGCACCGGGGTCACGAGCCCGTAGAGCCGCCAGTCACGCAGGAAGGTGTACCCGGACAGCAGCAGGAGCCCGGCGGCCAGCGCGGCCAGGCCCGTCACCTGGCCGCCGCGGCCCAGCCGGGTCGCCGTCCGCGAGGAGGCCGCGGCGAGGGTCCGCCGTCGGACGGCGGTGTGCACCGCGACCGAGCCGGCGCCCGCCGCGGCGAACACGAGCAGCGGCGTGAGCAGCGGCTGCGGGCTGCGCATGATGTAGTCCTGCGTACCCAGCCCGATCGTGTCGACGTCGACGCCGAAGTACTCGTACTGCGAACGCGCGGAGACGTACCCGAAGTAGAACAGCAGCGCGCCGATCAGGGTCAGCGGCGGGATGACGGCCTTGCCCGCGTCGACGAAGCGCTCGAACCGGCCGGGCCCCTCCTCGGGCACCGGGGTCACCCGCTCGCGGTGGTTTCGGGCGTCGACGGTTCCGTGACGTCTTCCGGCTGAGTCAGCTCGACCGAGCCCGGTTCCACCCGGCCGCGGAGGTCCCGGCACGAGCACGTGTCCTTGCCCGAGACGATCAACCGCGTCGTGCCGCCCGTCCCGAGCGCTTTCACCGCGATCGAACACTGGTCGCCGGTCGCGTGGAAGGTGAATTTCGCGCAGGCGTCCTCTCCCCCGCAGCCGCCGCCCACGCTGAAGACACCCGGCCGGTCGAGCCGGATCCCGGTCACCTTCACGCCCGGGGCCGGCGAGAGACCGGACTGCAGCCAGCCGATCGTGACGCACTGGTTTGGGCGGTCGAATCGTCGACGCCGCCGCCGATCGGCAGCTGCGGGATCGAGATCGCGACGCCGTCGTCCCCGGATCTCGGTGTCTCGGAGCCGGTGGGCTCGGTGCTCGGGGCCGACGTCGGCGGCGGCGACTCCGCGGCGGTGGAGTCCTCGGCGCCGGGACCGGCCGGGCTCGAGCACCCGACGGCGAGCACGGCGATCGCGGCGGCGAGGGTGAGAGTGCTGGTGCGGAACGGGTTCATCGCGGTACCTCCTCGGCGTTCAGAGCCGTGCGGGAGCGCGGTGATACGCCGGGTGCGAGGCCCGCAGTAGCCGCCCGGTGTCGCGGCCGGGCTCGTCGCCGCGTACAGGCCCACCGGCTAGGTCCACTGAGGACGGACCGGGACCGGCTCGGGCCTGCGCCGGGGCCCTCGAGTTGTTTCGGCGCGCCGCTGCGGGGTAAGCGGAGACCGGCATCGAGGAAAGGACCTGCTCGTGGTCGAAGTAACCCGCACCTTCACCGTCGCGACCGGACCCGGCGACGTGCTCGAATACCTCAAGGACTTCGGGAACGCCACTGAATGGGACCCCGGCACGCAGTCGTGCGACCGCCTCGGCACCGGTCCCGTCGAGGTCGGCGCCCGCTGGCACAACGTCTCCAAGATCGCCGGCGTGGAAACCGAGCTGACCTACGAGCTCACCCGCCTCGAACCCGGCCGGGTCGTCTTCAACGGCAGCAACGACACCGCCACCACCACCGACGACATCAGCTTCACCGCGGCCGGCGAAGGCAGCACCCTCACCTACCACGCGACGATCGAGTTCCACGGCGCCGCCAAGCTCGGCGCCCCGATCGCCAAGGCCGTCTTCGAAAAAATCGGCAACGACACCGAAGACAGCCTCACGCGCGTCTTCGGCGCCCCCGCCTGACCGAGGTCATCGACCGTCCGCGGTGAGGGAGGAGCTGCCCGCGGGGCCGGTCACGGTGACGCGGACGGTGAACGGGTCCGCCGTGACCTGCCAGGTCCGCGGCGAACCGACGTCCAGGGTGCGGGTGGCCTTCCGGACCAGGTCCGGGATGCGGTCGAAGGGCAGGGCGCGGAGGTCGAACCGCGGGACGGTCACCGCGGTGGGCGCGAACACCACCGACAGCCGCCGCTCCTGGACGACGGCGGTGAGCACCCGGGAAACGTCCGCAGTGCGCCCCAGGGAATCGACGGCCCGGCGCAGTTCCCCGGCGTCCAGCAGGGTCTGGTCCGGCCCCACGGTCACGGTGGCGGAGCCCGAGGAGGACGTGACAGAGGTGGACGACGGCTCGGGCGGCCGCTCGAGGGTCTCCGGGCCGAACAGCTCGGCGCGGAACAGCACCAGGACGGCGGCCGCGGCGAGCAGCAACCCCGTCACGGTGACCGCGCCGAACGCACAGCCTTCCGGCGGAGCGTGCACCAAAGTGGACTCGGGTGCGGATTCGATGGCCGCGCCGGCCACCCGGCGCTCCCAGTCCGGCGCCGGGCGCGGCACGATCCGGGCCTGCCACGGCCGGTCCGGCGGGTAGTCGACCACGAGGACGTCTCCCCGCCGCAGGCTCGGGAGGTCGATCAGGTTGACGTGGTGAGTCACCGTGACCCGGTACGACGGCGCGTCGTCCGGGGCGACCGTGAGGACGAAGTCGACCGGCACGTCGCCCGTTTCGGTGCCGCCGGCGCGCAGGCTTTCGATCTTCGCGAGCGCCACGCGGCGAACAACCGCCGCTTCCCGGGCACGCCGCGGTATGCCGGCGACGAAGAAGAGCCCGCCGTAGACCAGCGGAAGTCCCACAGCGAACAGGATCAGGGGCACCCGCTCGAGGATGATGCCGACGACGAAGGCGCTCAGCGTCGCTCCGATGACCCCGCCGGTCAGGAATCCGCGGGCGAGTGCGACCGGGCCGCGGTGCGTCGGCGCGGCGATGTCCTGTGTCATGGGGGTGCTCCGGACTCTCGAAACGCTCCGGCTCGTCCCGGAACGCCCCCAGGCTGCACCGGCCCGGGCGCTACCGAACCCGGGTTTCGGCCGTCAGCGGCAGCTCACACCAGGCGGAAGCCGCCGACGCAGGGATAGCCCGGCACGCCGGCCTTCGCCGGTTTGCCCGGCCGCGGGTAGCCCAGCAGCCACAGCTGCCCGGTCGTCGCCACGTTCGCGGCCAGCGACACGTCCGCGACGAGCCGGAACCGCGTCTGCCGGCCGTCCGGGTGCAGCGCCCACCCGGTCAGCCGGACGACGGCGCGGGTGCGCGGCACGAACGGCGCGTCGAGCGCGACCCGCAGCTCCACCCAGGTGTCCTCGGTGATCGGCCGGCGGATCCGCAGGATCCCGGCGACCGTCAGCAAGCCCAGCAGCAAAAACACGCCGCTGCCGCCGGCGATGCCGCCCACCGCGGCCGGGCTCGTGATGCCGTCGGGGTCGAACCGCACGTTCGCCGCGGCGGCGAGCCCCGCCGCGCCCAGCACCAGGAAGGTGATCCCGGAGCCGGCCATCCGCCGGACCCGCGACGCCCGGTGCGCGGCGAGCACCGGATCGAGCCGCGGCGGCGTCGGACGGCGCGAAACGGGCTCCACGGGTGTCGCCCCTGGTGTCGGGGTGTCCTCGATCCGCCCGGCCCGCACCCACATCGCACCGGGCAAGCGGACGAACACCCGCCGGCCGGTCCCGAGCACCCACAGCCGTCGCTCCCCGGCCAGTTGCACCCGCGGCCCGCCGGGCAGCCGGGTCCGCAGCCACCGCCCGTCCGGCAGCCGCACGGACACCCGCACTCCCTTGACGAGCAACCCGTCCGGGGCGACGTCGAGCCGGCGGTACGGCTCCCCGGACAGGCGCCGGATCCGCAGGTAGAGGCTCAGGACGTAGCTCCACAGCGCCAGCGAACCGCCGAAGACGGCGAAGTAGAAGTAGGGCAGCGCGCTCCCCGGCCGTTCGGTCAGCGCGAGCAGGAGACCGAAGGCGAGGAGGACCCCGCTCAGCGCCGTGCGGAGGATGGTCGCCGAGGTCAGGTGCCGGAGGTACCCGGAGAACAGCGGCTCGGCCCCGGACGGCACGCCGGGCACGGGTTCGAGGACGCGGACTCTGTCCACGCCGGAAGCGATGTCCATGGCTCGTCGTCCCCCAGTCGGCACGTGCTCGGCCGCGGCAGCGTACCCGGCTTCGCAGGTCAGTCCTGCAGGTCCTCGGCGGTGAACGAGCGGCGCTCGGTCAGCCGGGCCAGGTGTGCTTCCAGGGTGCCGAGCTGCTCGGGTCCTATCCGGACGGCCCAGCGGTTGCGCACGTCGTCGAACAGTGCGCTGCCGATGGTCATCAGCTCGCGGCCCCGAGGGGTGACCCGCACGCGTTTGCGGCGTGCGTCGCCGGGGTCGGGCTCGCGGTTGACGTAGCCGAACTCCTCCAGCGCGGCGATGGTCTGCGCGGCGGCCTGCTTGGTCACCGACAGCCGGCGACCGAGCTCGGAGGCGGTGTCCGCACCCGCGTCCACGGCGCGCAGGGCGAACTCGTGCGCCGGGCGGACGCCTTCGTGGCCGCGCTTGGCCAGCTCCACGTGCACTTCGTCGACCATGGTGTGGAACCCGCCGAGCAGCAGAAGCGCGAGCTCGGCGCCGCTGGACTGCGTCATGGCGACGATCATACGAGACTCCCCGAGATGGACAAGTCACTTGTCTACCCTGTACGGTTCGACAAGTTACTTGTCTATCGGCTCGAAGGAACCCCATGAACCGTCTCGCCGCCACCATCCCCGGTGTCGACCACCGCCGTGTCCGCCTCGACGACACCGAGCTGCACTACGTGGCCGCCGGTACCGCCGGGTCGCCGGTACTGCTGGTGCACGGCTTCCCGGAGACCTGGTGGGTCTTCCACAAGCTGATCCCCCTGCTGAGCGAGCACCACCGGGTGTTCGCCGTCGACCTGCGCGGATTCGGCGACTCCGCCACCGCCGCCCCGGAGCACGACAGCGCGATCTCGGCCGACGACCTCAGCGCCCTGATCGCGCGACTGGACGTCGGCCCCGTCCACCTCACCGGCCAGGACATCAGCGGCCCCACGACCTTCCGCGTCGCCGCCACCCACCCCGGACTCGTCCGCAGCTACACCGGGATCGAGACCGGGCTCCCGGGATTCGGCGCCGAGATGCTGGCCGACGTCACCCACGGCGGCGCCTGGCACATCGGCGTCCTCGCTGCCCCCGGCATCCCGGAGATGCTCCTCGCCGGACGCGAACGCGCGTTCCTCACCGACTACGCGATCCCGTCGCTCACCGCGAGCCCCGACTCGTTCAGCGACACCGACATCGACGAGCTCGTCCGCACGTACGCCCGACCCGACGCGTTCGCCGGCGCGGCCGGTCTGTACCGCTCCCTGCTCTCGGAGGGCGAAGAACTCCGAGAGCTCGCGGCCCGGAAGCTGGCCATGCCCGTCCTCGCCGTCGCGGGCCGCTCGCGAGATTTCACACCGGCGACGCTGCGGCAGGTCGCCACCGACGTGACCGCGGTGCGCATCGAAGGAATCGGCCACTACGTGGCGATGGAGGCGCCCGACCAGCTCGCGGCCGCCCTCCGGTCGTTTTACGCGCGCATCGACGAGAACTGACGAGCCGGTCCACTGCGCGCCCGTCGCCGACGTATGGCCAAGCCGGGTCTTCGCTCGCGGATTCGACTGTCAGCCGGCTGCGGCCTCGGTGGCCGGTTCGCGCAGGAATTCGGCGATCTGCTCGAGCGCGGCCGCGGCTTCCGGCAGGAACGACCAGAACAGGTGGAACACGTGCGTGCCCACCGGATAGAGGTCGAGCCGGACGTCCACGCCGTGCTCGGCGGCGCGGTCGACGAAGCGGCGCGTCTCGTGCAGCACCATGTCGGCGGTGCCGGACTGCACCAGCAGTGGGGGCAGGCTCGAGAGGTCGGCCTCGAAAACGTTCAGCAGCGGGTCGCCGGCCGGATGATCGCCGACGTAAAGCGAAAGCCACCGCGCCACCGGTGCGCCGTCGGGCGGGTCCACGACGTTGACGGACGGGCACAGCAGCACCGCCCGGCCCGGCTGCGGCAGACCCTCCCGCGCGAGTTTCACCATGAGCGACACGGCCAGCCCGCCACCGGCCGAGTCACCGCTGATGGCCAGTTCGCTCGGGTCGGCGCCTTGGTCGAGTAGCCACCGGTAGGCGCGGAAGGCGTCGTCCAGCGCGGCCGGGAACGGGTGTTCAGGCGCGAGCCGGTAGTCCGGCACCAGCACGGTCGCGCCGGTCGCGGCGGCCAGCGCGCCGGCCAGCGGGCGGTAGCCGAACGCGGAGCCGGAGATGTACCCACCGCCGTGCAGGTGCAGCAGTGTCGGCGAGCCGTCCGCGCCGGGCGACACGACCAGCGCGGACACACCGCCGGCCTGCACCGGCCGCACCCGGGTTCCCTCCGGCACCGGGAACTGGGCGTTGAGGGCCTCGTACGCCTCCCGCATCGGGTGCAAGCCGGTCTTGCCGTCCTCGGCGACCGCGTCCCACAGCTGCGCGACCCGGGCGGCGACCTCGCCGCCGGCCGAACGCGTCAGGGCGACCGCGTCGTCGAGATCGGCCAGCAGCGGCACGGCGGCGCCGAGCAGCGCCTCGCCCGCCAGCGTCAGCTCTACGCGGTGGGTCGAGCGTTGCAGGAGCGGGCAGCCGATCAGCCGCTCCAGCGCCTGGATCTGCCGGCTGAGTGCCGGCTGCGACACGTACAGGCGAGTCGCCGCACGGCTGAAATTCAGCTCGGTGGCAACGGCGACGAACGCGCGCAGGTGCTTGAGTTCGATCGCGTCGACGGCGGGCAGCGGCGTCATCGACCGCAGATCGGACATGCCGTCGAGTATCCGCGACCGGCCCGGTCCGTGTCATACGGACCGCGCAAGACGGTGATGCGAGACCGGCATTTCCGTCGTCGACGACCGCCATGGCAGGGTTGGTCGTGGCTGAAGAAGCTGATCAGCGGGGCGCGAAGCTGCACCTGCGTGGCGGTGTGGCACGGGTGCAGTGGCCGTCCCGGCGCATCCTCGCGCCGCCGCTGCTGGTCTGGTTCACCGAAGCCGGTTCGGCCGCCGAACCGGCCGTCACCGGGGTCGTCGTGATCTCGGCCGGGCTGCGGGACTTCCCCGCTGCACGGGAGGTCTTGGAGTGGTCGGCCGCCCACGCCGCTGACCTGGGCGCGGATCCGGGGCGGCTGCTCGTCGGCGGTGACGGCTCCGGAGCGGCGGTCGCCGCGATGGTCGCCCGGTACGCCCGAGCCCAGGGATGGCCGACCGTGTTCGAGGTCGGCCGTCGCGCAAGGGCAGTGAAATCTCTCGAAGCAAAGGACGATCGCATGCGCAAGCTGGTGTCGAATCTGTTCGTCTCGCTCGACGGTGTCGTCGAAGCCCCGGACAAGTGGTCCCTCCCCTACTGGAGCGACGAAATCGCGGCGTCCGTCGACGCCGGCATGGCCGCCGCCGACGCCATGCTCCTCGGCCGCGTCACCTACGAGAACTTCGCGTCCGCCTGGCCCGACCGCACCGTCGAGGACGACGAAGGCGCCGATTTCATGAACAAGGTCCGCAAATACGTCCTCTCCACGACGCTGTCCGAGGTCACGTGGCGCAACTCGGTGCTGCTGCCCGGCAATCCCGCATCGGCCATCCGCGACCTCAAGGCCGAAACCGGCGGCGACATCATGACCAGCGGCAGCGGGACCACCGTCCGGTGGTTGCTGTCCGAAGGCCTGGTCGACGAGCTGAACCTGTTGCTGTACCCGGTCGTGGTCGGCACCGGAAAGCGCCTGTTCCCCGCGGAAGGACCGAACTTCCCGCTCACCCTCAAGACCTCCACCGCCTTCGGCAACGGCGTCGTCCAGCTGACCTATGCACAGGTATGAACCGGCGCATGGTGGCAGGTCGGGGGCAAACTGGCCGGCGTGGACATCGGAGAAGTGGGCGCGCGGTTGGTGAGTCGGTTCGGTTCCGAGGTCGAGGGGTGGCTCGATGAGGTTCCGGCCCTCGCCGCGCGGCTGGCCTCCCGATGGGGCCTCGTGCTCGGCGAACCTTTCGAGAGTGGAGCGTCCTCGGTCGTCCTGCGGTGTCGATGGCCGGACGGGACGCCGGCGGTGCTCAAGCTCAGTCCGGACCGGGCGCTGCTGACCAAGCAGGCGGAGATGCTGCGCGTGTTCGCGTCCTCGGGCCGGGTGCCGGCCGTGTTGTCCGCGGACGCGGAGGCCGGCGCGATGGTGCTGGAGGAGGTCCTGCCCGGCACCGAGGCCGAAGACCTGCCGCAGACGTCGTTACCGCGGCAGTGGGGAGAGTTGCTCGGGGCACTGCACGCCGTGCCCCCGCCCGCGGGCTGGCCGTGGGATCTGTGCGGTCGGTGTGACGAGGCCTTCGCCCGGATCGGGCGGAGGCTGTCCGAGCCGGCCATCGGCGCACGGATCGACCAGGCCACGTGGGAGCGGGCGATAGAGCGCTGTGAGACGCTGCTGAATACGCAGGACCGGCTTGTGTTGTTGCACGGCGATCTGCACCTCGGCAACGTCCTCGACGGCGGCCCGTCGCGCGGTCTGGTCGCGATCGATCCCAAGGCGTGCCTCGGCGATCCGTGCTTCGACGCCGTCGACTACGTGGTCGCCGGCGCCGGACACGAGGGTGTCGAGACCCGTTGCCGGCAGGTGGCGACCGCCTGCGGGCTCGACGGCGACAGGCTGTACGCGTGGAGCCGGGTGATCGCCCCGATGTTCGCCATCGCCTACCTCACCTACGACGGTCCAGAGTCGGCGATCGACGAACTACTCGCCCTGGCTCGGTGAGCACGAGGACTCGGCCGCGTGCTCAGCCTGAAAGATCGAGAATTTTCATGGGGTTGTCGATCCTGGCTATCGTCGTTCGACGCGTAGTCGAAGGCGCCCGCAGGGGGCGGGCACTCACGGAACGATCACCGGCTACCGAGACACCGAGGACACTCCCATGACCGAACTGAACGCGGACACCATCCGGCGCGCGATCGTCGAACACACCCGGCGCCTGGCGGAATCCGCCGCCGCGGCCGGGCCTGACGCCGCCGTGCCGACAGCCCCGGAGTGGACCGTCACCGACCTGGTCGCGCACGTGGGCCAGACCCAGAACTGGGTCGCGGAAATCATCGAGCGGCGCGTCACCGACCCCACCCAGCTGCCCACGGAGATGGCCGCGCTCCCCACCGATCCCCGCGAGTGGCAGGCGTGGCTGTCGGAATCCGCGCAGCGGGTCGCGAGCGCGTGCTCCGATGACGCGCTCGACGCGCCGGTGTTCAACGCCGCGGGCGACGAGCGATCCGGGACACGGTTCTGGATGACCAGCATGCTGAACGAGGCGGTCCTCCACGGCTTCGACGCGGCCAACGCCGCGGACCGGCCGGCCGACGTCGACGCCGACATCGCGGCCGCGCTCATCGACAACCACCTCGCGATGCTCACCTCCCCCACGTGGGAAATGCAGCGGCCCGAGTCCGCCCACGCCATCCGGGGCACCGGGCAGACCCTGCAGTGGCGGGCCACCGACGGCGCGGGCGCGTGGTTCGTCGAGCGGCGGCCGGACGGGGCGACGTGGCAGCCCGGAACCCGGCAGGCCGACGTGACAGTGACCGGCCCGGCACGATCACTGCTGCTGATCTTGACCCGACGGCTCCCCCTCACCGACCGCGAAGCCACCGACATCAGCGTCGACGGCGACACCGACCTCGCCCAGCGCTGGCTCGACAACACCGCCCACGCCAGCAACTGAGCACCATGACCATGCCAGCACCCGGGGTGACGCACCTGCACTACCGGCTGGAGCGATGACGACGACCGCCGTCGACAACCGATGGGACCGCCAACGGCGCCGACGGACACACTCTCACGCCGAGAAGTGGACGCCGAGGCCGATCCGTTCAACCGACTGCCAAGCTCGCGCGGAGTACGTCCGCTGGCGTGTCGTCGGCGAACGCATCGGGTCAACCGGATCGAACTGTCGGTCGTTGGGCCGGTACACCGCCACGGGCTCTCCGCGCGAAGGATCCGGTTAATGCCTCAGCCAAGAATGGAACTGGTGTAAATAAGTGCTGCTTCGATACTGGAGTCGAGTTGGGAGTCGGAGACTCCGGGAGTCCTCTGGAGAGCATCGATGTCCGACCTAGTGAAGTCGAAGGTGGAAGTAACAGGGACGACCGTTTGGAGACGGCTGCGATTGGCAATTCTCCGATAGATTAGCAGTTGACACATAAGTAGGCGCCAGTATACTGGTCGAGATTCCGGCGTGAAGTTATACAGCGGATTGCAGAACAGTCCCAGTGATTTGTTCCGGGAATCTTCGACTGCGTCGAAAAGGGTGATGTAACGTTCCTCGAACTCGCTAATCGTCGTGACTCGGCCGGCATCGCGGTGGATGCACAGCTCCACTGCGGGGTCCAAACGGACGCGAGTGAGGCCTTGCCACCAGTACTTGGCAGGGTCGACAGCACGCTTGGCGCGCCAACCAGGGACGACGGGATCATAGTCGAGAGGCTGGCCGATAGCTGCGATCTGGTAGTCGTCGAGATGGGTCTGATACGCGGCGCGTGCGAGGGTGTAGATCTCGGCCAGGCGCTGATCGAAGCCTAGGTCGACAAGCGTGACCTTCTCACTCAGCAGGGCGAACAGGCTCAGTGGTTCAAGCAGCGCGTGCGCAGTTGAGATGACCTCAGACGACTTGGTGAGCATCCAGTACCGATTGGGATCCCGTGTAGCGCGCAATTCTCCCCATCTGCGCTCGTCAGTGAGGGAAATGATTCGCGCCGCGGCATAGTCGCAACTTTCGGCAAGGCGGATGACCAACGGCTCACACTCGGCATAGATCCGCTTCCGCGCCTCGTATTCATAATCGCGGCGGGACTTGTCCGCGGCGGCTTCGCGAGCGAGGTCAGCCTTGAGTACCTCGACCTCACGGCTCGTTCGGGTGGTCAATCGAACTGAGTATGCCGCTGAAAAGAGTGCGACCAGCGCGGCGCCAACTGTGGCGATCATCCCGAAGATCTGTCCGTTCAGCACGCGAACCTCCACCTTGTCCACCGTCAACACACCGTCGATCATCGACAGCTTGGCGCTGCGTCGCAAGACGTCTCCTGCAGGATCAGCCTGGTAATCCAGAAGCCCGAGATCCTCGCGGGACGACCTTCAAGGTGGTCTGCCTCAAGGGCGAAAATCCCCTCATGCCGCTGATCTAGCGTCGCACGCTCATGCCGATGAGCGGACGAAATCGGACTGCTTGCGGTGGCACGAAACGCCGTCGCGCTGGACGCTCGCCGCGGGTTACTGGGCAGTCTTCGGGTCCTCGCGCAGGATCCGCCAGCACAGGTAGATGCAGGCGCCCGCCGCCGGCGCGCCTCCCAGCAGCGTGGCAGCGATGCCGAGTGCGGTTGTCTGACCGGCCAGATACAGCGGCAGCTGCACCGCTGTGGCGATGGCGCACTTCACCACGAACACCGCCGTGCACAGCTGGTAGCGCCGCCGCCATGCCGGATCGCGGCGCCAGCCGAAGCGTTCGCCGCGCACCGCCCCGACCACCAGCCCGATCACCGGCCACCGCACCAGCATGGACAGCAGGAACACCGCTCCCTGAACCGCCTGGATGAGCACCGCCGGCAGGTAGAAGTTGATCGCCTGCCCGGTCGTCCCGGCCAGCAAGGCGGACCCTCCGACGATGGCCAGGCCGATCACCGCCGGCCAGTAGCGCCGATCAGTCCACACTCGCACGGCCGCGAGTACCACCACACCACCGACCGCGATCAGCGCGGAGGTCCACACCTGGCCGGTCAGCAGGTAGGCGATCAGGAACACCACCCGGGACGCGACACCTTCGGCGACCGTGCGCCAGCCGCCCACCGCGCTGAACAACGACAAAGACTTCTGGGTCAGCACATCGAGGCTCATCTGCCCGCCTTCGCCGTGACAGACGGGAAGCTGTTGCGGCGCATCGTGTCCTCGTAGGCGCCGATCGCGTCGAGCAGGTCGAGCCGGCCACGGTTCGCCGCGACCAGTTCCTGGCAGAGGCTCTGCGCATCCCGCATCGCCAGGTTGCCGCCGAAACCCGGGGCCAGGTGGATGGCGTCGCCGATGACCGTCACCGGACTGGCGGGCCAGGCGGGCATCGGCGGGATCATCCCGATCCGCAGCGCGGCCGTGACGTCCGGCCACGCCTCGGCGACGATCAGCCGCAACGTCGGGTGCAGGTCCGCGGCCAGGTCCTGGGCCTGATGCCACGCCATGACCGGGGACCCGAGCCGCTCTCGCGTGCTGGGCAAGGCCCACATCACGTAGTCCTCGGCATCGGCGACGACGTGGGAGCGCAGGGCGGGCAGCCACTCCTGCCGCGCGAGCACCGGCTGCTGGGTGAACCGCAGCACCGCCAGCGCCATCGTGGTCCCGCGCACCTGCGCGGCAGCCGGGCTGTCGCCGATCAGCCCCGGCAATCCGGTATCGACCACAGTTCGCACCGGCGTCGCCCCCATGATCATGCGTCGTCCCGTGTCGACCACCCGCACGTCGGGCAAGTACCGGCGGCGAACCGCCGACCCGATCCCGTCCGCGCCGACCAGGACGTCCGCGGTGTCCGTGCCGCCGTCGGCGAACCACACCCGGACCGTGCCGTCGGAGCGCTGCTCGAACCGCGTGAACTCCGTCCCGAACCGGACGACGTCGTCCAAGTCCGTCAGCAACACCGCCCGGAGCAACGGCCGGTGGGCCTGCCGGCCGGGCCGCGCCCGGCCCGCCACCCCGTCGGACGGCCGAGTGTCCACGACGGTGAGCTCGTCGGACAGCGTCAGCGTCCGATCACGCGGTCCTCCCATCGTCGCCTCTGCCATCGCGGCGTGCGCCGGGGGCAGGCACGCCCGCAGCGCCGCAGTACCCCGGTCGTCGATGTGCAGGCTCACGCCCTGCGGACGTCCCCGCGCGCCATCTCGCTCGTACACCGCGACGTCGATCCCTGCCCGGCGGAGCCCGTGGGCCAGCGTCAACCCACCGAGACCAGCGCCGATCACGACCACCCTCATCCGGTCACCCCTTTCTTCACCACCCGATGAAGAACACGCTACGGCGGGTTCGGCAAAAACTCCACCGATCGATGAAGAAAGGGTGTTAGGCTTCGGCGGTCATGGCAGAAGACGGCACCCACGGTCGCCCCGGACGCTGGCGGTCCGGCGCGGAGAGCAAGCAGCGGATCCTCCGGACCGCGCGCGAGCTGTTCGACGAGCACGGCTACGGCGCTACGACCGTGCGCGCGATCGCCACCGCGGCGGGTGTCGACCCGGCGATGGTGTTCTACTTCTTCGGCACCAAACAGGACCTGTTCGCCGCCGTCGCCGGCATGTCCGGCACCGTCCCGCCCGCCATCGATTCGATCTTCGCCGGCGGCCTCGACACCATCGGCGAGCGCATCGTCCGGACCCTGGTGGAGAACCTCGACAAGTCCGACCGCACACCGCTCGTGATGCTGACCAGATCGGCGCCGACCAACCCTCAGTCCGAAGCGCTGCTGCGCGAGTTCATCGACCGGGAAATCACCGACCGGATCGCGGCGATGCTCGGCACGCCGGACGCCGCGCTGCGGGCAGCCATGGTCAACGTCCAGATCCTCGGTCTCACGGTGGCGCGCTACATCATGCGGATCGAGCCGATCGCGTCCTCGTCCGTCGACGAACTGGTCGACCGGTTCGGTCCACTCGTGCAGCACTGCCTGACCGGCCGAACAGGACAGTCGTGAGTGCGGCCCTCAGTGGTGATCTGGTGGGTCGTCTGATGGCCGGGGAACGACTTAGGCGCCGTCGCGCAGGGAATCGATCATGCTCCGCAGGATCCGGAACGCGCCTGACTGCTCGGCCTCGGTCATGCCGGCCAGCATCCTGACCTCCACGGACCGGACCGCCGTACTCGCCTTCTCCAGGCTCCGCCGGCCGCGAGGCGTGAGCCGCGCCGGAAGGACCTTCCCGACGGGCGCCTCCGCGGGCCTGGTCACGTAGCCGTCTCGTTCCAGGGCCTGGAGCAACACGTTCATCGACTGCCGGGTCACGAACGCGCCCCGCGCGAGCTCGGAGTTCGACAAGCCCGGTCGTTGGGCCAGCAGCTCGAGGCAGGAGTAGTGCGTCACGGTCATCCCGAGCGGCCGCAGCACCTCCTCCATGGCTGCGCGCAGCGCGCTCGACGCCTCTTTCAGCAGGTAGCCCAGTGACGTCTCCAGGTCGACGCCGGCACCGTCTTGACTCATGTCAGCATTCTGACATAGATTGATCCGTGTCAGAATGCTGACACGAACGAAGGAGCTGCACATGCCCGTCACCGGCCCCGACTTCATCTCGCTCCAAGCGCGCGACCTCGACGCTTCACAGGCGTTCTACGAGCAGTACCTCGGGCTCGTCCGCTCGCCGGCCGGACCTCCGCACGCCGTCGTCTTCGAGACGAAGCCGATCGCGTTCGCACTCCGTGACGTCGTTCCCGACACCGATCTCGCCTCCGTTGCCCAGCCCGGCATCGGTGCCGCGATCTGGCTCCACGCCACCGACGTCCAGGCCATTCACGACGCTCTCGTCGCTGACGGGCACCCCATCGTCTCCGCACCGATCGACGGCCCCTTCGGCCGGACGTTCACCTTCGCCGACCCCGACGGCTACCAGGTCACTCTCCACGACCGCGCCTGATCGGCCGAACGCCACCGGACGCGGTCGTCAGCGGCCGCCGATCCAGCGGTTCACGTTGTCTTCCACCGCCCAGGTGACGGTTGGTGGCTCGCGTTGAAGCGCGCCTTCTTCTGACGGTTCCCACACGTGTTCATGTCACACCACCTGCGGGTGCGACTTTGGCTGGCGTCGAAGAAAGCGGCTTGGCAGGTCGGCGAGGCGCACAGGGCCAGCTTTCCGTCTCGTTCACCCGCGATGATGCTGATCGCGTCGGCGGCGATCACGCCCAGGGCATCTTCTACGCAGGAAGCCGAGCTGAGTCGCCATCGCCGCTCACCCTCGGGCGTCAGGACGGCCGCGGCGCGGCCCTGAGTGCTGCGGTCGTTGATGACCCGGACAGCGGACGCGGGGAGAGCGTCGTGGATCGCGGCCGCTGACGCGGCGGCGTGGATCGCTTCCCTCAGCTCCCAAGCGAGTTCGAGCTGGGCGGTGGTGCAGGACTCCACGGCGAGGCCGCTCACCACCAGCCAGTCGACGAGCCGGTGCGGTGTGGGAATGCGCTCCACGGCGTTGCCCCGACGCTCCGAGAGAGTCCCCGTGAAGCTGGTCGCCAGCACGTTGCCGAGGCGAAAGTCAGGGAACTCGGCGCGCATGGAACCAGCTTAGCAGGTTGCGCATGAGCTCAGAGGGCTGCTAGAACCGTCTAAGCCGGTTCCGCGACAGCCAGGAGGTCTCATGCCCCGCCCGACCAGCGACGTGGAAGCATTCGAAGCCCACGCGGCCGAAGCCGACCTCGACGATCTGCGCGCGCGACTGGCCGCGGCGCGGCTGCCGGAAGCCGAGACGGTTTATCGCGCCGCGCCCGACCCTCGCCGATGGGACCAGGGCGTTCCGCTCGCCGATCTCGTCGAGGTCGTGGACTACTGGCGCACCGGGTACGACTGGCGGTCGTTCGAAGAGCGCCTCGACCGTCTCAGCCAGTTCCGCACGACCATCGACGGTCTGGGAATCCACTTCCTGCACCGCCGATCCGCGCGCGCGGACGCCACTCCGCTGATCTTGACGCACGGCTGGCCAGGCAGCATCGCCGAGTTCGTCGATGTAGTGGACGAGCTCGCAGACCCGAAGGATGTCGACGCGCCGGCGTTCCACGTCGTGGTTCCCTCGCTACCGGGCTTCGGTTACAGCGACAAGCCGGCCACCACCGGCTGGGGAACCGAAAAGATCGCCGCCGCGTGGGTGGAACTGATGGGAAGACTCGGCTACCGCGAGTTCGCGGCCCACGGCGGCGACTGGGGAGGCAACATCACCACGGTCCTCGGCGGCCGGTTCCCGGCGCACGTTCTCGGCATCCACACCACGTTCGCGGAGGGACCACCCGGGTTGACAACGGACGGGCTGACGGCGGTCGAGCGCAAGTGGACCGAGGAAACCCACGATTTCTGGCACCACCGCGCGGCGTACGCGAAGCAGCAGGCGACCCGGCCGCAGACCATCGGCTACTCGCTCGTCGACTCACCGGTCGGGCTGCTCGCCTGGATCCTCGACAAGTTCGCCGAGTGGTCGGATACCGAAGACAGCCCGTTCGAGACGATTTCCCGGGACCGCATTCTCGACGACGTCACCCTGTATTGGCTGACGCGGACCGGCGCGTCGTCGGCGCGCATCTACTACGAAAGCCACAACTCGCTCGACCCCGAACTCCGGGTCGACGTCCCGTCGGCGATCACCATGTATCCCCGCGACATCGAGAAGTATCCGCGCACCTGGGCGCAGGAGCGGTACCGGCAGATCGTCCGGTGGAGGTCGCCCGAAGCCGGGGGGCATTTCCCATCGTTGGAAGTTCCCGGATATTTCGTCAAGGATCTGCAGGAAGGCCTCGCGGCAGTGCTGGCCGCCGGTCGGTGAACCCCGCCCGCCCACGCCTCATCGATATGCCTTCGCCATGGCGTGGAAGGACTTCTTCGGGGCCAAGCTACCGTCGGGCAGGAGTTTGCACACCCCGTAGGACGCCATGTCGAGATCGAAGCGAGGGTCCGTGTGGTGCGGGGACTCGTAACCGGCGAAGGTGAACCAGAAGGCGGTGTCCACGCCTTCCTCGTCGAAGAGGGCGATCATCTCGCGCAGGTAGCGGGCCTGTTCGTCCTCGTCGCGGGTGTAGTCGCCGTCGAGGCGGGGTGGGTCGGCTTCGTGGTCGACGATGGCCCAGCCGAGGCCGCCACGCTCGGCCGCGCCCCGGTAGGTGCAGCAGCCGAACTCGGTCGCCGCCAGCGGCTTGCCGTGCCGGCGGTATTCGCGCACACCTTGACGGAAGGCGTCGCCGGTATCGCCGTAGGCGTCGACGCTGACGATGTCGAAGGGGGCCCACTCGATCTGTTCCCAGGTTCCGGCGGCGTAGGTGACCTTGCCGCGGAACCGTTGACGCACCGCGGCCGCGGTGTCGGCCAGCACGGCGTCCAACCGGGCGGGGACCTCGGCGAGCTGGGCCATTGCTTCGGGTGCGCCGGCGGCCAGGGCCTTGATCCTGGCGAAACTGTCGTCCCCGGGCAGGAAGCCGGCGGCGAAGAGGCTCAGCTCGCAGCCGGCGACGAAGACGTCCGCTCCCACCTCCCGGGCGCGGTCCGCGCAGCCGGCGAAGTACGAAACCAGGTCCGGTGCGGGCAGTTCGCAAGGGAACGGGGAGAACCAGACCTCCAGCCCCACGTCGGCGGCGTACCCGGCGGCGACCGACAGCCGGTCGGGATCGCCGCCGGTGATCCGCACGGCGTCGCAGTGCAGATCGTCGGCGATGACCCGGATCTCGCGGCGCACCGCCTCGGCGTCGAAGACGGGCCGCGAACTCCGGCCACCGGGAGTGAAACCGGTGTCGTAGGTGATGCCCTTGGCCCGCATGCAGCGCTCCTCATCAGGTGACCGAAAGCCGCTTCCGGATCCGAACGTTAGGCAGAGCGCGAAACACCGGTCAACGGAGATTCTCTTGTGTTCGCACCGTTTTCGCTGTTCGCACGGTCGTCGGCGATTGCAATGACCGTGCCGGTTAATGCACACCGGAACCCGGCGGTTGCAACGGTCGACGACTCGCTCGCATACTGGCGGCGAGACGATCGACGACGAGGAGCCGGCCGAGTGCCAGGACGCAGGCTGACCGGAGCCGACCGGCAGCAGATCGCCGACGGCTTGGCGCGGGGCTTGGACTACGCCCGGATCGCCGGCCGGCTGGGCCGTCCCACCTCGACGGTGAGCCGCGAGGTCGCACGCAACGGCGGGCCCGGCCGCTACCGCGCGGACCTGGCCCAGCTCGCCACCACCCACCGCGCCCGGCGTGGTCCCCGCCCGCCGGCAGCCGCGAGTCCGGCCGGCAAGCGCCGCGGCCCCGAGCCCGACGCAACGGCCGTCTTCCAGGCCGACCTGACCGCGGCCCTAGTCGAGACCGGCATGCCACGCACCGCCGCCGGCGTGCTGGCCTGCCTGTTCACCTCAGAGACCGGCAGCGGCACCGCCGTCGAACTGGCCCAGCACCTGCAGGTCAGCGCGGCGACCATCTCGCACGCCATCGGCCTGCTGCACCAGCACGGGCTGATCCGTCGCGGCCGCGACGGTCAAAGCCGGCGCCACCGGTACTTCCTCGACGAAGACGCGGGCCTTCGCTCCGCGGTGGTCGGTGTCCGCGCCAACCAGCGGTTCGCCACCACCGTCCTGCGCGGTGCCGACCTCTTCGGGACCGACACCGCGGCCGGAACCCGGCTCGCCACCGCGGGCCGGTTCCTCGAGCGACTCGGCGACGACATCCTCCGTGCCGCCGAAAAACACTGGCGCGCCACCGCGGAAGGCGCTAAGTCCGGTTCGCGGCCCGCTTGACGGTCTTGATCACCGGCGCGGTCTCGACGTGGGCGATCGCCGGCAGCGCGGCCACCCGGGTGGTCAGGTACCGGTACAACTCCCGCTGGTTCGCGCACGCCACGCTCGCGAACAGGTTCGTCGGCCCGGTCGTGGCGGCCGCGAACGCGATCTCCGGGTGCACCGCCAGCGCCGCGCCGGCCTCCGCCAGGTGCGCGGGGGCGACCGACAGCCACAGCAGGGTCCGGGGGCCGACACCGAACATGCGTCCGTCGACGTCGATGTCCAGGTACAGCACCCCGCGTTCGCGCAGCTCGGTCATCCGGCGCCGGACCGTCGTCGGCGACCAGCCGGTCGCCGCGGCCAGCTGCGCCAGCTCGGTGCGGCCGTCGGTGGCGAGCGCGGCGAGCAGCCTGCGGTCGCCGTCGTCGAGCCGTGCCGGTCCCGGCCGGTTCGGCACGGGAGGCGGGCGCAGCCGCCCGATCGCCTCCTCGTCCAGTGACCCGAGCTTGGCGACCAGGCTGTCCGGGCCGCCGTAGAACGCGTGCAGCACGGAGTGCGCGGTCACTCCCTCCACGCGTGGGGTGCGAGGGAGCTTGGCCAGCAGCAGCGCCTCGCTGTCGGCCTCGCTCTCGGTGCGGACCGTGCAGGTGATCTCCGTGCCCCCGGAGGTGATGCTCACCCAGGACGTGTCCGGACGCCGGGCCAGCGCCTCGGCGACCGGGACCGACGCGGCGGGCGCGCACCGGACCCGCAGGAACCACAGCACCGCCCCCAGCGCGGTCGGGTCGACTCCGCCGAGCACCCGCACCGCGCCGGCCGACCGGAGCCGGGCGTACCGGCGGGCGATGGTGCGATCCGACACGCCAAGCACCTCGGCGATCGTGCTGAACGGGGCCCGGCCGTTGATCTGCAGGGCGTGCACGAGCCGGCGATCCAGCTCGTCGTAGTCGGATTCCACCTTAGTAAGCCTAATCCACGCCGGATATCGACACGATCAAGCTCGTTTCTGGCGCGACCGCGTCGGACGACGGAGCGTTGCTCCCGACACGACGAGGGGAGAACCCATGGACACCGATGTGCTCATCGTCGGCGCGGGCCCGACCGGCCTGACACTGGCCGGCGAACTGCGGCTGGCGGGAGTATCGGCCGTGCCGGCCGACAAGCTGGCGCGGCGCAGCACGTTGTCGAAGGCGGGCGGCGTGCAGTCCCGCACGCAGGAGGCATTCGACCAGCGAGGCTTGCTGGAACCCTTGCTGGCCACCGGAAACCACCCGGCCGGCACCGCCCACTTCGCCGGGATCACGCTCCCGCTCACCCGGGACCGGCACCGCCATCCGTGGCGGTCCATCCCGCAGGTGACGATCGAGGGATTCCTCGAGCAACACCTGGCCGCGCAGGACATCCACGTGCGGCGGGACCACGAACTGATCGGCATCGCCCAGGACGAGGACGGGGTCACCGCGACCTTCGCGAACGGCCGTGTCGTCCGCTCCCGCTACCTGGTCGCGGCCGACGGCGGCCGCAGCACGGTGCGGTCGCTGCTGGGGGCCGAGTTCCCCGGCCGGCCGGGGACGGTGACCGTGGTCGCCGCCGACGTGCGGTTGAGCGGCGACGACCCGGCGACGACGCACACCCGGAGCGAGGACGGGCATTGGGTGTCGGTGTTCCCGCTCGGCACCGACGCGCGGGGCAGGCCGTTGCGCCGGCTCTCGTTCGGCGGACCGGGCCGGTCACTGCCCCGGGACGTCCCGGTCACCGAGGACGAGATCCGCGAGGGGCTGCGCGCCGTCTTCGGCTCCCGGGTGCGGCTGCTCGAAGTGCGCTACGCCCGCCGCATCACCAATGCGGCCCGGCAGGCCGCGCGGTACCGGCACGGGCGGGTGTTCCTGGCCGGCGACGCCGCCCACGTCCACCTCCCGATCGGCGCGCAGGGCATGAACACCGGGATCCAGGACGCGCTCAACCTCGGGTGGAAGCTCGGTGCTGCGGTGCGCGGGTGGGCCCCGGAGCACCTGCTCGACACCTACCACGCCGAACGCCATCCGGTCGCGGCCGCCGTGCTGCGCAACGTCCAGGCGCAGAGCCTGCTGATGGACCAGCAGGGCACCCGCGACCCGGACCTGGCGGCCGCCAAGGAGCTCTTCACGACCCTCACGCGACTACCCGAGGTCCAGTACCACCTCGACGACATGTTGTCCGGCATGGGCATCCGCTACCCGATGCCCGGCGCGGAGGGCCGGCCACTCGTCGGCCTGCCCGCGCCGGACCTGGACCTCGGCCCGGTCCGGTCGCACGAACTCCTGCGTTCCGGGCGCGGCTTGCTGATCGACCCGGCCGGCCGGTTCGCCGAGGTCTCGGCCCCCTGGAAGGACCGGGTTGACCGCGCGGGTCTGAGCGCCCGCACCCAGCCGATGCTCATCCGGCCGGACGGCTACGTGTGCTGGGCCGGCGACGCCGACGACCTCGAACCGGCGCTCGGTCACTGGTTCGGCGAGCCGCGCTGATCGACGGCGCCCCGACGGCGGGCGGCGACCGCGACCACCGGACCCGGTCGCGTCGCCGGCCCGCCGGTTCCGTCAGAAGCCGGGGAACACGCGGCGCAGGTCGTCGAGCGTGATGCTGCCCTCGACGGTGACGCCCTGGTCGTACGGTGCCTTCAGCCGGCCGCTGAGCAGCCGGACGAACGCCTCCGGCGACCCGGTGAACGTCGCGGAAGGCGACTCGAGGTCGTTCACCACGGTGACCGCGTCGTCGATCACCAGAGCGCCGCCGGGGACCGCCACCGACACCGGGTTCGCGAGCTCGGCCGGCTTCGCGAGGAAGCTCAGCATGAACCCCACGGGACCGGACAGGAGGTCGACGAGCACTTCGGCCGAGCCGGCGTCCACCCCGGCGGCCGGGTCGAAGGCCACCCGCACGTCCCACGAGTGGTTGGCCACCTCGCTCAGCCGCATGCCCACCGCGGTCACCAGCGGGACCGGCTCGGGCAGGAAGCCGAGGTCGACGGTCAGCGACGAGCGCTGCTCGGGCGTGAGCGCCTCGACCGTCTCGAGCCAGCGGGCGTTGTGCTCCAGGAAGCCCTCGGCCTGCGCTCGCGGCGCGGACGCGTCCCAGCGGGCCCAGATCGTCGGGTTGTCTTCGGCCGCCACGGTCTCTCCGGCGGCCCGCGCGATCGGCGCGCGGCCGATCTCCGCGCCGCTGCCGAGGTGGGAAAGCGCCTGGGCGACGGTCCATTCCGCGGCACCGCTGGTCGCGGCCAGCTGGTCGTCGGTGAGGGTGCGGACGAGGGCGGCGAGCGTGTCGTGCTCGGAGCGGAGGGCGGTGATCGTGCGGTCCACGAGTTGACTCATGCCACGCTCAACTCCCGGATGGACGCGTGTGTTCCGCTGATCACCGTCTGGCCGGTGCGGTGCGCGGGGCGGCGGCCGGTCAGGCTAGTTTGCCCGGATGAGTCTCCTCGATGACGTGGCCGAGCGCGACGGCTGGCGGTGCTGGGTGTGCGACGAACCGGTCGACCCCGACATGTCGGTGAACGACCCGCGGGGACCCAGCGTCGACAGCCGCACCGCCGACCGGAAGGCCAAGGTCGCCGAGCGGCTCGCGCACCGCGGGTGCAACACCCGCAAGGGCGCGGTCAAGGTGGTCATCGCCTGGCCGGACCGCCTGCACGTGGTCGAACCCGCGCCGCTGATCACCGTGGCCGGCAGGCTGGAACGCAAGGGCGGCCGCGAGATGGTGGCGCGCAGCCCGACCAAGCAGGACGCTCAGGAAGCGGCGGACTGGCTGGTCGACCGGTTCTCCCGGCTGGTGCCGGGGCTGCCGGTGACCGCCACCGTCGAGCCGGGCGGCGGCCAGTTCCTCGTCATCCTGGCCACCGGCCGCCGCTGAGCGGTAGACCCTCCGGCCGCCACCGTGATAGAAGTAGAACCTGTTCCACTTCTGCCGCCGGTGCCGGGAGGTGCGGATGAGCGTCCCGACGGTGACCGAGCTGCTGCTGGCCCGCGCCGAGGACGAGCGTCCGGGCCTGCGGTTCGAGGACGAGACGTATTCCTGGGCCGAGCACGTCCGGGCTTCGGCGCGCGGCGCGGCGCACCTCCGCGCGACGGTGAACTGGGACGAACCGCCCCACGTCGGCATCCTGGCCGACAACGTACCGGCGTTCTCCGTCCTCTTGGGCGCCTGCGCGTTCGCCGGGGCGGTCCTCGTCGGGCTCAACCCCACCCGCCGCGGTGACGCCCTCGCGCGCGACATCCGGCTCGCCGACTGCCAGTTCGTGCTCGCCGAGCGGAAGTACCAGCCCTTGCTGGAGGGCTTGGACCTCGGCGGGATCGGCGTGCGGGAACTGGAGTCGTGGCCGGCGGCGAGCGCGCCGATCGATCCCGTCCCGGCGTCGGCGGACGACCTGCTCATGCTGATCTTCACCTCCGGCACCAGCGGCGACCCGAAGGCGGTGCGCTGCACCCACGGCAAGATCGCGTTTCCCGGTGCCATGCTCGCCCAGCGCTTCGGACTGTCCACAGCGGACACGGTCTACGTCACGATGCCGATGTTCCATTCCAACGCCGTCATGGCGGGCTGGGCCGTCGGGCTCGCGGCCGGCGCGGGCATCGCCCTGCGGCGCCGGTTTTCCGCTTCCGGCTTCCTGCCCGACGTGCGGAAGTTCGGCGCGACCTACGCCAACTACGTGGGCAAGCCACTGTCCTACGTGGTCGCCACTCCCCCACGGCCGGACGACGCGGACAATCCCCTGCGCCTCGTCTACGGCAACGAAGGGGCGAGCGCCGACCTGACCGCGTTCGAGAAACGCTTCGGCTGCAAGGTCGTCGACGCGTTCGGCTCCACCGAGGGCGGCGTGGGGTTCGCCCGCACCGACGACACGCCGCCCGGCTCACTCGGCAGGCCGGCCGACGACGTGGCCATCTTGCACCCGCACACCGGCCGTCCGTGCCCCCCGGCCGAGTTCGATCCCGACGGCCGGCTGGCCAACGCCGAGGAAGCCGTCGGCGAACTGGTCAACACCGCCGGCGCCGGCTGGTTCGCCGGGTACTACCGCGACCCCGAAGCCGACGCGGAACGGCTCCGCGACGGCCGGTTCCACACCGGTGACCTCGCCTACGCCGACGCCGCCGGATTCTGCTACTTCGCCGGGCGGCTCGGCGACTGGCTCCGCGTCGACGGGGAGAACCTCGGCACGGCACCGATCGAGCGCATCCTGCTGCGGCACCCCGCGATCACCGACGCCGCCGTCTACGCGGTGCCCGACCCGGTGACCGGGGACCAGGTGATGGCCGCCATCGTCACCGGCGGCACCCCCCTGGACCCCGCCGAGTTCGGCCGATTCCTCGCCGAGCAGCCCGATCTCGGGCCCAAGCAGGTGCCCCAGTACGTGCGCACGATCCGGGAGCTGCCGCGGACCTCGACGTTCAAGGTCGTCAAACGGCGGCTCTCCGCCGAAGGCCTGGACTGCCCAGACGTGCTCTGGGAACGCGCGGGGCAGCCCGGCGGCAGCCGCCCTCAGTGGCCGGCGGGGTATCGCCGGTTGAACTGAGGCGGCGTGTAGCTCGAGTACCGTCCCGGCGTGCCGTCCGCGGCGGCCGACAGCGCGTTCATGGTCCGGGGCGAGGTGTCCGGCCAGTGCCCGGTCCGCAGCCGCGTCAGCATCCGGTCGATCGCCGCCTGCTGTTCGCCGGTGGTGTAGGTGCAGTGCCCGGCGGTCCGCACGTACGTCTGCCGGAGCAGCGCCGCGTTGCCCGCCCGGCGGACCAGAGCGTCGTAGGACTGCTGCTGGGCGACGGTCGAGATCTGGTCACCGGTGCCGTTGACCGTGAGCACCGGGATCCGCAGGTCGCCGGTGAACACGATGCCCCGCTCCAGGTAGCGGACGGCGGCGGGCTCGGCGGACACGCGGGGTTCGGCGGCGAGCCGGGCGAGGTCCGCGCGCAGGTCGAGCCCCGCGCGCTGGTACAGCCGCCGCACGGCGTTCTGCTGGCTCGGCGCCGCGGTCGTGAGCTGGCGCGCGTAGTCCACTCCCGTGTTCCAGGACGGATTTCCGCCCGCCAGCTGCTCGATCGTCCGCCGGCTGCCGGCCGCCTGCCCGAGGTACGGCAGCGGGCCGCCCGCGAGGGCCAGGAACATCCCCTGCTCGACGCCGTCGACGTCGCGGCCGTCCGGCACCGGGGTCGCCGTGCCGTCGGCGGCCACGCCCCAGCCCGGCAGCTGGCCGATCGCCGCCGCGAGCGCGATGCGCGCCTTGCCCGCGGCGGTCGCCTGGGCCGACTGCACCGCCGAAATCCAGTGCTGCTGGGTTCCGGGGACGTCGGCGGGGATGCCGGTCACCGGGAGGGCCGAGTCGCGGAACAGCAGCGACTTCAGCGTGAAGACGGTGTCGAGCTTCTGGTTCCACTGGCCCACCGAACCACCGAGACCGCCGCACATCGGGATGGCCGCGTCGAACCGGCCGGGGTACACCTGCGCCACCCCGGCGGCGACCATCCCGCCCATGGAGCGGCCTTCGGCGATCGCGTACCGGGGCCGGCCGAACGCGGCTTCGAAGCGGCCGAGCGCGGCCGCCTGGTTGTCGATGGCCCGCGCGATGTTCCAGCTGCTGATCGTGCGCGTGGTGCCGCCCACCGCGTAGCCGCGCCGCAGGAGGCTCGCGGTGAGCGGGCTCGCCAGGCCGCCCGCGGCGAAGTCGAGGTCCACCAGCACGGAACCGTTCCACCGGGTGGGCTTGGCGAAGGTGTAGGGCGTCCCGTCGGTCAGCTGCCCGCCGGCGCACCTCGCGTCCGTGACCGGGGCCGGGCACGCCTGCCCGGGCTCCGCGGCCTCGGCGGTCGCGGGCACTCCGGCGACCAGGGCCGTCACCGCGGCGACGAGAGCCGTTCTGAGGAAGGCGTTTCCCATCAAGAGTCCTTTCCGGACGGTCGCGTCAGTTCGTCGAGCCACGCGCTCATCCGCGCGTCCAGACCGTCGCCCGTGCGGGCGTCGACGTTGTCGGCGTGCAGTTCCAGCACCGGAATGCCCGCGGCACGCAGGGCGCGGGTCGTGAAGTAGCTGCCACGAGCGTCGTCGGAGACGAGGTGCACCACCCCGTCGACGCCGTGGTGCCGCGCTTCCTTGACGTACCACTCCGCCGACCACGGCGGCGTGTAGAGCTGGTCGCTGAAGGCGGCGAAGCGGGCGGCGAGGGCGCGCAGCGGATCGTCCCCGTAGCGCAGGTAGCCGTCCGCGGCGATGGCGAGGTACATCGACCACACGAACACCGCGCCGTGCGAACGCTGGAACCGCTGGTAGAACTCGAGGTCGAACCACAGCCCGCGGCCGACCCACATCAGCCGCAGCCCCTCGTCCGGGCACACCGCGACCCCGGCGTCGATCCGGTCGCGCACCTCGTCGTGGAACGCGCGAGCGGCGTCGCGGGCCCACTCGGTGCCCCGGTGCCACTGCGGCACCATGACGCTCGGGATGCCGTCGGTGACGGCGATCGGGCACGGTCGCGCGGCGGCGATCAGGTCGCGGGTGCGGCGGTTCCACTCCTGCTGCTCGTTGACCAGGTCCAGGACCTCCCGGAACCGCGTCTCGGAGAACACCCGGCCGGTGGTCTGTTCCAGGAACCGGATGAGCCCGGTCAGCTCGCCGGTCAGCAGGTCCAGGCGGTCGCTGCCGATGGCCTCCTCCCAGCGGTGCGGCATGAGCTCCCACCACCGTTCGGGCACGGAGTCCTCCGCCGCGCTCTCCAGCGGGTAGTAGGTGACGCCGGGCTGGGCGTCCCAGACGTCGAAGATCTTGCGGGAGGCGTCGCCGGTCGTCTCGCCGAGCACGATCGACGGCTTCGGCAGACCGCCCCACGGCGCCTGGCCGGGATCGTCCTCGAACGCCGAGGCGAGCGAGGTGGCGCTGTACTGCTCGACGTAGTCGGGGTAGCCACGCTCGCGGAGCAGGCCGAGGTAGCGCTGGGTCTGGCGTTTCGCCGCGACGATCGAGGCCCACCACTGGTTGACCACGTACGGGATGTCCATCGCGCGGAAGATCTCCTGGGGCGCGTCCGCGTTGACCAGCGCCAGCGGCGCGCCGGCGGTCACGTCGTCGCGCATCCGGGCGAACCACTCGCGCTGGTAGGCGGTCGCGGTGGTCGCCGACGCGAGCCGGCCGGTCATGCCGCCGCTCCCGCGGGGAGCAACGCCGCGAGAGCATCCTCGGTCAGCTCGCCGTACGGCTGCCGTTCGGCCAGAACGGCGCGCAGCCCCGTCGCGGCTCGCTGGTCGGGGAAGTCCCACGGCGGCGCGTCGTCGTGGATGCGTGCGTAGGACAGCAGGACTTCCGCGTCGCACGCTCGAGCCGCCGCGGCGGTGTGCGCGGCGCGCTGCCGGATCGAGGCGCGCGGCGCGGACGGGCCGTTGTACTGGTAGCGCTCGGCGAGCGCGAGTTCCGTCGGCGCCGCGCACGTGCGCGCGAAGAGCAGCTCGCCCCAGTCGTGATCCTCCCCCATGATCAGGAAACCGTTGCGCTCCACCGTCTCGTACACCGTCGGGTCGTCGTGGGAACTCCCGGTGAGGAACAGTCGCACCCCGTCGATCTCCGGGGAGTCGGCAGCGAGCACGCGGTCGACGAGCGCGGTGGCTTCCGCGACCGGCAGGGCGGTGGTTGCGGCGACGAGCGCGAGGAACCGGGTGCCGCTCACCCGGTTCGCCCGGCGCAGGGCGGCGACCCGGGCGAGCGACCGCCGCAGGGTGTCGTGGGCCGTGATGGCCGCGGCGAGGTCGTCGTCGCCGATGGGCCGCCACCGGCCCAGCCACTCGCGCAGCTGCGCGACCTTCGCGTGGACGTACCGCGTGGTCGTGTGGTGCGGCAGGTGCAGGATGTCCACCAGGTGCACCGGCGGCAGCCGCAGCTCCGGCTCGACCCGGTGCAGCTCCCGCAAGGCGTAGAACAGGCGCAGCGAGGCCTCGCAGTCGCGGGAGACCACGATGGCTTCCAGCGGCCCGTAGTCCGCGGTGAGGATCCGCGTCAGGATCGACCGGGCGACCGGGTCCACGCCACGGCCGAGGTAGCGGTCGCCCAGCGTGCGGTCCCCGCCCGGCTTCCCGGCCAGCCGCAGCGGCAGCAGCCCCGCCGCGGTGATCAGTTCGACCGGGACGTCGGCGCCGACGTACCCCACTGCGGGCAGCTCGGCCGGGGCGCTCAAATCACGGCCTCCGCCGCCAGTTCCGCCAACTGCTCTTCGGTGTAGCCGAGCAGCTCGCGGTAGACGTGCTCGTTGTGCTCGCCGAGCGCGGGCGCGGGCCGGTCCAGCGACACGCGGGCGGCGGAGAACCGGATCGGCACGCCGGTCCCGGCCAGGTCGGCGACGGCTCCGTGCCGCGGGTGCCGCAACGGCACGACCTCCTCGCGCGCCAGGACCAGCGGATCCCGGACCGCGTCGCGTGGCTCGCGGACCTCGGCCGCGGGCACGCCTTCGGCGGTGAACGCGGCGAGGATCTCGGCCAAGGGCCGCTCCCGGCACCACTCGCGGATGAGTTCGTGCAGCTTGTCGGCGGCCCGGACCCGCTGATCGCGCGTGCGGTAGCGGTCGTCGTCGGCCAGGTCCGGCCGGCCGATCGCCCGGAGCACGCCGTGGGCGAACGCGTCGGTCGGCGCGCAGAGGGCGAGGTGACCGTCGAGGGCGGGCAGGATCCCGAACGGCGCCAGCCGCGGCACCATCGACCCGGTGCGCTGGGGCAGGCCGACCGCCTCGAAGGCGTCGAAGGGCTCGCAAGCGACCAGCGAGGTCAGCGCGCCGAGCATGGACACGTCGACGTGCTGGCCCTCACCGGTGTGCTCGGCCTGCAGCAGCGCGGACACCGTGCCGACCACGGCGAACAGCGGCGCCAGCAGATCACCGATCGGCAACCCGAAGCGGACCGGGCCCTCGTCCGGTTCGCCGGCGGTCATCATCACGCCGCTCAGCGCCTGGATGATCGAGTCCATCGCCTTGCCCGATCCCGGGCCGCCCTGGGCGCCGAACCCGCTGATCGAGGTGTAGACGAGCCGGGGGTTGATCTCCTTGACGTGGTCGTAGGAGATGCCGAGCCGGTCGGTGACGCCCGGGCTGTAGTTCTCGACCAGCACGTCGGCGTCGCGGATCAGATCGGTGAACACCGCTCGCGACCGCGGGTTCTTCAGGTCGAGCGTGACGCTGAGCTTGTTGCGGCCACGCAGGAGCATCGACACCGACAGGTCGTCCTCGTGCCGTCGGGCGAGGTTCAGGCCGTCGCGGCCGACGTAAGGGGCGTTGTTGCGGGAAGAATCGCCGCCCGTGGCCGGGTTCTCGACCTTGATCACGGTGGCCCCGAGCCCGGCGAGCAACAGCGTCGCGTACGGCCCGGCGAGCGCGGTGGTCAGGTCGACGACGGTGCGGCCGGCCAGTGGCTGGTCGGTCATGGGGTGGCTCCCTCGGAAAGGTCGACGAGCACTTCGGTGCCGCGGGTGGTGAACCGGGCGTTGAGGTTCGCTTCGCGGGTGATGTGCTCGACGTACTTCGTCACGGACTCGCCCTCCGGTGTGCCGCCGACCGGCACCGGACGCCCCTGGTCGTCGACCCAGCAGGGCACGAAGCCGGCTTCGCGCAGCCCGGTCTCGTCGAAGCGGCAGAAAGCGATGGCGGTGTTGCGGCTTTCGGGGTGGAACGGGAAGAACGGCATGTCCGGATCGGGCGCGAAGCCGTACAGCTTCGTCCGCCGCTCGGCCCACGCGCGCAGCTCGTCCGCGCCGACGCCCGCCCCCGGCGTCAGGGCGTGGGTGACGGTGGCGAAGTTGCCGAGCCCGTGGAAGATCGGCCGTCCTCGGTGGACTTCGATGCCGCGCATGATGTGCGGGTGGTGGGAGAACACGGCGTCGGCGCCGGCGTCGATCGCCGCGCGGGCGACCGGGCCCTCGTACATCGCGACGACGACCGGGGTGTGGCCGACGCCCTTGTGCAGCGACACGAGCACGACGTCGACCTCGGCGCGCAGCCGGCGCACGTCGTCGGCCATCGCTTCCAGGCTGTCCGGGTCGGCGAAGGTGTAGATCTTGGGCGGCCCACCCGGGCTCGCGTGGTCCAGCTCGTAGTGGGTGAGGACGTGGACGTACGCGCACCCGGGCTTGCGCGAGGCGGCCCAGGACTCGCGGGGGCCGACGCAGTTGTACGACAGCACGCCGACCCGCAGGCCACCCCGCTCGACGATCGCCGGGCGCCGTGCCTGCGCGAGGTCCGGGCCGGCCCCGGCGGTCGCCATCCCCGCCGCGCGGGAGTAGGCGATCGTGTCGTCCAGTCCGCCGTCGCCGGCGTCGAGGACGTGGTTGCCCGCCAGCGTGACGACGTCGAACCCGGCTTCGGCGACCGCTTTCAGCGCCGCGGGGTCCGCGGGCGGCGCGGGGACGTCGGTGCTGTGCTGCACCGCCGTGGTCGAGTGCGGGACCTCGACGTGGCCGATCGCCAGGTCCATCCCCTTCAGCACCGGCGCGGCCGGGGCGAGGAAGAACTCCGGGTCGGGCTCGTCCAGGATGAGGTCGCCGACGGCGCCGACAGTGATCACGAAACACCCTCCTTTTCGGACAGATGACGGGACAGGAAGGCGCGCAGCCGGTCGGTCCGGGGCCGGGTGAACAGCTCGGCCGGCGGGCCCTCCTCGACGATCCGGCCCGCTTCCATGAACACGCACCGGTCGGCCACTTCGCGCGCGAACGCCATTTCGTGGGTGACCACCACCATCGTGGTCCCCGCCGCGGCGAGGTCCCGCAGCACGGCCAGGACTTCGTCGACCAGCTCCGGGTCGAGCGCGCTGGTGGGCTCGTCGAACAGCATGATCCGCGGCCGGACCAGCACCGCCCGGGCGATGGCGACCCGCTGCTGCTGCCCGCCCGAGAGCTGCCGCGGGTAGTGGTCCTCGCGACCGGCCAGGCCGATGCGCTCGAGCAGCTCGCGTGCTTCCCGCTCCACAGTGGACCGATCGCGGCCGTGCACGCGGATCGCCGCGTCGGTCACGTTGCGCAGCACGGTGAACTGCGGGAACAGGTTGAACTGCTGGAAGACCATGCTCATCCGGCGCCGCTGGCCGGCGATCCGCCGCTCGGTCAAGGGGCGCAGGCCGCCCGGCGAGCGCCGGTGGCCCAGCAGCTCGCCGTCGAGGTACATCGCGCCGCCGTCGATGGGCTCGAGCTGGTGGGCGCAGCGGACGAGCGTCGACTTGCCCGATCCCGACGGCCCGATCACCACGACCGCTTCGCCCTCGTGCACGTCGAGGCTGACCCCCGCCAACGCGGTCACCGTTCCGAACTCCTTGCGGACGTCGTCGATCCGCAGCACCGGCGCGCTCATCGGGCACTCCGGTGGCCGCGGGAGAACCGGCGTTCCAGCCGGCGTTGCCCGGCCGTCAGGACGGTGACGACAACCAGGTACCAGAAGCACGCGACCAGCAGCATCGGCACGATCTCGTAGGTGCGGTTGTAGATGACCTGCACCGAGTGCAGCAGGTCCGACATCGCGATGACCGACACGAGCGCGGTGCCCTTGAGCACGTTGATGAACTGGCTGCCCGCGGGCGGGATGATCACCCGCATCGCCTGGGGCAGCACGATCCTCAGCAGCGTCTGGCCCGGCCGGTAGCCCATCGCGCGGGCCGCGTCGCGCTGGCCGGGGTCGACCGACGACACCCCGGCGCGGAAGATCTCCGCCAGGTACGCCGACTCCACGAGCGACAGGCCGATCACCGCGGCGGTCAGCGGCGTGATGACGGTGTTGGCGTCCCAGCTGCCGAAGACCGGGCCGAACGGGATGCCGAGCGACAGCTTCGGCAGCAAGTAGGCGAGGTTGAACCAGAAGATCAGCTGCACCAGCGGCGGGATGCCGCGGAAGAGCCCCACCCACAGCGTCGCCACCCAGCGGGCGGGGCCGAACCCGCTCAGCTGCATGGCCGCGACCAGCCCGCCGGCGAGCGAACCGAGGACCATCGCCGCGACCGCGAGCAGCACCGTGGTGCCCAGGCCCGCCATGACGCTCTTCTCGAAGAGGTACTTCGCCACGACGTCCCACTGGAAGCGGGGGTTGCCGACGAGGAAGACGACCAGCTGCGCGGCCAGCACCGCCAGCACGAGCACGAACAGCCAGCGCAGCGGCCGGAACCGGCCGCGGGCTTCGCCGACGTCGTCGCGGGCCGTCGCCGTCTCCTCCACAGTGGACATCGCGGTCATTTCGCCGAGGCCACGTCGAACAGCGGCTGCGGGACCGTGACGTCCTGGAGACCCCACTGGTGCATGATCCGGGTGTAGGTGCCGTTGCGGAACAGCTCCTCGAACGCCTTTTGCAGGACCGGGCCGAGCTTGCCGGACTTCGGCGTGTACAGCGCCAGGTTGTCCTTCGTGGCGCCCTGCTCTTCCGTCTGCGTCACGTACTCGTACTGCCCCTTCTGCTGGGTGGTCACGTCGATCGCCGCAGCCTGGGTCATCCCGGCGGCTTCGGCGCGGCCGGACTTGGCGGCCAGCAGGGTGGCGTTGGTGTCGTCGAGCCCGACGACCTGCACGGCCGGCCGCTGTGCGCGTTCACAAAAGGTGGACAGCTTGGCGAGCTGGTCCTCCACGACACTGGCGGTGACCACCGCGACGCGCTTGCCGCACAGGTCGGCGGCCTGCTTGATGCCGGCGGAGGAGCCGGTGGGGACCACGTAGGAGGTGCGGGTGGTCATCCACGTGACGGTGTCGAACTGCTTCTCGCGTTCGGCGGTGGCCTTGACGGGTCCGTTGAACGCCTCGTAGCGGCCGCTGAGCATGCCCTGCAGCGCGGCCGGCAGACCGCTGACGATGGTGGTTTCCGTGCGCACGCCCAAGAGCTGGCCGAGCGCCTGCTGGAAGTCGTGGTCGATGCCGGTGACGGTCTTGCCGTCCGGGCCGACGGTGCGGTACGGCGGGTGCGAGTCCCCGGCGAACCGGAGGACGCCCGAGTCCTTGACCGCCTGGGGCAGCTGGTCGTGCAGCGCGGTGACAGCCGAGAGGGCGGCGGCGGTGGGCGCGGAGGCCGCGCCGTCGTCGACCGTGCACCCGGCCAGCGCGAGTCCCGCGGCGACCGCGGTGAGCGTGCTTCGACGCCATTGACGAAGTGAGGAACCCATGTCGTTTTCTTCCTGCGGAAGGCCGTCCGGAGCGGGCGGCGCGGGAACCGGGAGGGTCGATTGGTTGCTATCTTGGCGCCGATCGTCGCATGATGTGTCGCGTGATTCAACCCCTCGATGCGACGGCGTGGACGGCACTGCCACCATGGACACCCGCGGTGGGCACGTCCGGCCGACCGCTGAGCCGACCCCCGGAAGAGGCAGGCGCGCGATGACGACGGGCCCGCTGCCCCGAGCACAGCAGGGAGCCGAACCCCAGCTGCTGCTGACGTCCTTGCTCGGCGACTTCTGGTACTGGCGCGACGAGCACATCCCCTCGGCCGCGCTGGTTCAGCTGCTCGGCGAGTTCGACATCAGTCCCGCCAGCGCGCGGGCCGCGATCCGCCGCCTCGCCGCGCGCGGTCTGCTGACCGTGTCGCGAAGCGGGCGGACGACGGCCTACGGCATTCCCGCCCGCACGTCCGAAGTGATCATCGAGCGCACCCACCGGATGCTGACCTTCGGCACGAGCGCGCCCGGCTGGGACGGGCAGTGGACCGTGGTCACCTTCTCCGTGCCCGAACAGGACCGCGGGCTGCGCACGGCGCTGCGTTCGCGGCTGCGGGTCCTGCGCTTCGCCGCGCTCTACGACGGGGTGTGGGTCAGCCCGCACGACCTGACCGGCCCCGCGCTCACCGCACTGCGCGAACTCGACCTCCGCAGCGCGACGGTGTTCCGCGCCACCGAGGTGCCGGGCGAGACCGGCAGTCCGGTCGCGGCCTTCGACCTCGAACCCCTCGCCCGCGAGTACGACGGGTTCGTCGAGCGCTACGAACAAGTGCTCACCGGCTTGGCGGCCGGTCTGATCAGCCCGGCGCAGGCGCTGCGCACCCGCACCGAGCTGCGCGTGGACTGGCGCCGGTTCCCGGAGACCGACCCCGACCTGCCCGCCGAGCTGCTGCCCGCCGACTGGGCGCGCGACCGGGCCCAGAAGGTGTTCCTGCAGATCTACGACCGGCTCGGCCCGCTCGCCGAGCTCCGGTTCCGGCAGGTGCTGGCCGCCACCGACCCCGCGCTGGCCGAGTTCGCCACCCACCACGACTCGGTGAAGGTGGCCGCGCTGTTCGCCGAGCTCGGCGACCGCCACCCGGCCGGCGACACCCCGTTCGAGCAGGCTGCCGAGGCCCGCCGCCTCGACGACGCACGTCGTCAGTGAGGGCAACACTTCTCACGTCGACCGCATGGTGACTTGCCGCGTTTGAGCGGTCACCCGGCGTTCGCGACCACATTCCCCCGTCGGTCCACATCGGACACCGGCGGTCCCGCGCTGTCCGCTCCGCACGAGCGTTGTCCCCCCTGCGAGCTACCGGACCTGCTCGCCCTGGGGTGACGTTTTCCCGGCCTCAGTCCCGATAACTTCGGCGCCGTCAACGCGGGCGGCGGACCGGAAAGGCCCGCCGACGCCGAACATCGGAGGGCGAGCACCCCATGAGCAAGACAAGTGGGCCCGGGCTACGGGGCCATCGGTTCGCCGCGGCCCTGGCGGTCACCACACTGACCGTCCTGGGCGTGGCCGCCTGTGACAGCGCGGACGACGAAGACCACCCGGCGGCCGCGGCCCTCACCTGGGGACCGTGCCCGGCGGCGGCACCGGGCGCGCCCCGGGATCCCCGGCTCACCTGCGCGAAGGTGAAGGTCCCCCTCGACTACGGCCATCCGGACGGCACGTCGATCGAGGTCGCGATCTCCCGGCTGGGCGCCACCGACCCGGCGAAGCGCCACGGTGTCCTGCTGCTGAACCCGGGTGGCCCGGCACTGCCGGGTCTCGACACGCCCAGCGCGATGGCACCGACGCTGCCGAAGACCGTCCTGGACGGCTACGACCTGATCGGCTTCGACCCGCGCGGGGTCGGGACCAGCACCCCGCAGAGCTGCGGCCTCGAGAACCCCGGCGTCGCCGCTCTCTTCCCCTACCCCGCCGCCGACGGCTCGATCGACGCGAACGTCCAGGCCGCCCGCGCCACGGCCGGCAAGTGCGCCGCCAAGGCCGGGGAGAACCTGCGCTACTTCACCACCGCCAACACCGCTCGCGACCTCGACCGCGTCCGCGAAGCCCTCGGCGAAACCAAGATCTCGTACTGGGGCCAGTCCTACGGCACCTACCTCGGGTCCGTCTACAGCTCGCTGTACCCGGACCGGACCGACCGCATGATCCTGGAGGGCAACGTCGATCCCGCCCACGTCTGGGCCGGGGAAGCGGAGAGCTGGGGGAAGGGCATGGCCGAACGGTTCCCCGACGCCGCCGCCGTGGCCGCCGGGCAGAACGGCGCCCTCGGGCTCGGTGCCACTCCCGAAGAGGTCACCCGGACCTACCTCGCGCTCGCCGAGCGGCTCGACCGCACGCCGGCGCCGGTGCCGGGTACGCCGCAGTCGTTGAGCGGGGCGATGCTGCGCGGCGTCACCTACGCGCTGCTGATCCACAACAACACCCTGCCGGTGCTCGCTCAGGTCTGGAAGGCCGCCGCGGACCTGGCCGACGGTCACCTCACCGAGGCCGACGGCAAGGTGCTCCAGCAGGTGTTCGCCCACAGTCCGCCCACCCCGGGCGTTCCCGCGGACAACCAGGCGACCATGTTCCTGGCCCTCACCTGCGGTGACGCCGAGTGGTCCCACGACGTCGAGATCTACGCCAAGCGCAGCGCCGCCGACCGCAAGACCTGGCCCCTGACCGCGGGCATGCCGGCGAACATCTGGCCGTGCGCGTTCTGGCCGCAACCGGTCGAGAAGCCGGTCACCGTGACCGGCACCGGCGCCCGCAACACCTTGATCCTGCAGAACCGCCGCGACCACGCCACCCCGTGGGACTCCGGCGTCGGACTGCGCCGCGCCCTGGGCAGCCGCGCCGCCTTGGTCGGCGTCGACAACGGCGGGCATTACGTCTACCACGAAGGATCGGCCTGCGCCGACAACGCCACCGTGGACTTCCTCGACACCGGCCGGTTGCCGGACAAGGACCTCGACTGCACCGACGTCACGCGGCAGTGACCCACCCGGCGCGGGCGGCCTCCCTTCACCGGCCGCCCGCGCCTTCGGTGCTCGATCCACTCGAGGTCCGTCCGGCCGCACGCGCGCAGCGGATTCGGCACCGAAATGCCTGCCAGGCCACGATTCGTGCCCTCGCGCACGGTCGAGCTCCCGCGGGCGATCACCTTTTCCCGCCGGGGCGAACAGCAAGAGCCCGGCCTCGCTAGGCTCCCCGCCATGCCGACGCTGGGACGTCTCCGGAACCGCTGGGCGAGTGTCACCCCGGACGTCCGGGACCGGGCACTCGCCGCGGCCGTCACGGCCGCCGCGTTCGTGCCGGGACTCGCGATGCTCGGAGCGCAGTTCGGCGACCTGCCGAGGCACGACGGCGGATTCGCGGCGGTTCTGCTCGTGCTCGGGCAGACAGTCCCGCTGGCGGTGCGCAGCCGGTGGCCCGCGGCGACCCTCGCGATCATCGGGACCTGTTTCGCCGCACACGAAGTACTCGCGTACTCCCCCACGATCGGCAGCCTCGCACTGTACTTCGCGCTCTATTCGGCCGGAGCGCGCGAGGAGCGGTTCCGCCGGGCGGTGCCCGCGGCGGCGTCGGCGGAGTACGTCGTCTTCGCGGTCCTGGTCACCTTGCGCGGGTCGCCGTCGGATGTGCTGACCTACCTCCTCTACTACGTGGTGCTGGTCCTGTTCTGGTCGCTGGGCGCCCTGGTGCGGCAACGACGGCGGCAGGAGGCCGAACAGCGGCGGCTCACCGCCCGGGCCGCGGCGGCGGACGAGCGGGCGCGGCTCGCCCGGGAGCTGCACGACGTCGTCACCCACCACGTGACGGCCATGGTGGTCCAGGCCGACGCCGCCCGGTACCTCCCGTCCGAGCGCTTTCCCGAAGTGCTCGCCACCATCACCGGCTCGGGGCGCGACGCCCTCACCGAACTGCGGTTCCTGCTCGGCGTCCTCGAAGCGACCGGCGCGCGCACGCCGGGTCTCGACGCGCTGCGCGGCCTCGTCGAGCAGCCGGGCCGGGTGGTCGAGCTGGTCGAAGCGGGCGAGCGCCCGGCGTTGCCGCCGGAAACCGAGCTCACCGCGTACCGGATCGTGCAGGAAGCACTGACCAACGCGGCCAAGTACGCCGCCGGCCGTCCCGCGAAGGTGCGCGTCGGCTACGGCGTGGACCTCCTCGAAATCGAGGTGACCACCCAGGGTCCGGCGACCACGCCCGGCGCGCTCGGCTCCGGCGGACGCGGGCTGGCCGGGCTGCGCGACCGCGTCGACGCGCTCGGCGGCCGGTTCACGGCAGGCCCGTCGGGGGACGGATTCCGCGTCAGCGCGCAATTCCCCGTCGCCGGCACTCCGGTGCGGTGCGGCCGATGACCGACGGCCCGATCCGGGTGCTGATCTGCGAGGACCAGCAGCTCATCCGCGCAGGGTACGTGGCCGTGCTCGGCGCCCAGCCGGACATGGAGGTGGTGGGGCAGGCCGCGAACGGCCGCGACGCGCTCACCGAGATCGGCCGGCTGCGCCCGGACGTCGTGGTGATGGACATCCAGATGCCGCTGCTGGACGGGATCGAGGTGACCCGCCGCGTCGCCGGTCCCGACGCGGCGATCCCGGCGAAGGTCCTCGTCGTCACGACGTTCAACGTCGGCCAGTACGTCTACGACGCGCTGCGGGCCGGCGCGAGCGGGTTCCTCCTCAAGGACGCGCCCCTGGACGAGCTCGCCGAAGGGGTGCGCACGGTCGCGCGCGGCGAGTCGCTGCTCTCCCCCGCCGTGACCCGGACGCTGATCGGCCGCTACGCCGACCGGATCCAGCCGGTGGCTCCCGCCGGAGGTCCCCTGGACCGGCTGGCGCCCCGGGAGCTGGAGGTCCTGGAGCTGATCGCCGGCGGCCTGTCGAACGCCGAGATCGCGGCCGAGCTGGTGCTGAGCGTGGAGACGGTGAAGACGTACGTCTCGCGGATCCTCACCAAGCTCGACCTGCGGGACCGGGTGCAGGCCGTGGTGCTGGCCTACCGGACCGGGCTCGTCAGCGCCGCAGGATGAGCGTCCACAAAGGCCGCTGCCGAAGTGATCCGGTGGCGCTCACGCGACGGGAATCACCTGGTGAGAATTCCTCCGAGTCGTCAGGGGTTGCGCAGCAGCATGAGGTTCATCGCGGTGAGGCTCAGCGGGACCTCGTCCCGGTCGTTGCGCAGTTCGACCCGCGTCCGCAGCAGACCCCGGTCGGGCTTGCTGCGCGACCGGCGCGCCTCCACGGTGGTGGCCCGCAGGCGCAGCCGGTCGCCGGGCCGGACCGGGACGGCCCAGCGCAGCTCGTCGCAGCCCGGTGACGCCACCCCGGCCACGGTCGGCAGGTAGTGGTCGGCGAACAGCCGCATCATCAGGCCGCTGGTGTGCCACCCGCTGGCGATCAGCCCGCCGAACGGTCCCCGCGCGGCCGCTTCGGGATCGAGGTGGATGGCCTGCGGGTCGAAACGCCGCGCGAAGGCCAGGATCTCCTCCTCGGTGACCGAGGTGTGGCCGTACTCGTAGACCGACCCCTCCGGGTAGTCCTCGAAATAGCGCTCTTCGCGCGGTACGGCAAAGTCCGGGCCCAGTGCGGTCGTGGTGCTCAAGCAGGTCACTCCTCGTCGTAGGCAGTCGTGCCGGTCGGCCGTCTTCGGCGATCGTGCCCCGCACCCCTGCGCTCCCGGTCGGCGGGGCCTGCGCAGAGCGCTCAGGCCTGATCGAGGCGCGGGTAGGCGACTTCACGCAGGATCAGCAGCAGCGCCGCGGCGATCGGGATCGCGACGAGCGCGCCGACCACCCCGAGCAACACCCCGCCGAGCAGCACCGCGACCACGGTGACCAGCGCGGGCACCTTCACGACCTTCCCGATGATCCGCGGGACCAGCAGGTAGTCCTCGAGCAGCCGGTAGACGAGGAAGAACCCGACGGTGGCCAGCGCGACCGGCCACGACACCGTCAGCGCGACGAGGGAGACGGTGATGCCGGCGATGGCCGTGCCCAGCACCGGGATCAGGTCGAGCAGGGCGACCAGGATCGCCAGCAGCAGCGCGTACGGCACGCCGAAGATCAGCAGCCAGCCGAAGGTCACCGTCCCGGCGATCAGCGAGATCAGCGCGTTGCCCAGCACGTAACCGCCGACCTTGGCGAAGATCTCGTCGCCGATCAGGATCACCCGCGGCCGGCGGGAATGGGGCACCAGCCGGTAGAGGCCCCGGCGGATGCGGGGCAGGTCGGCCAGGAAGTAGATCGTCAGCACGATCACGACCAGCAGGTCCCCCAGCGTCCCGAGCACGGCCTTGCCGGCCGACACCGCGGTGTCGAGCACTCCCGACCCGCCGCTGAGCAGCTGTTGCAGGTGCTGCTGCAGGCCGAAGCGGTCGTTGAGCTGCCCCAGCGGGGAACTGTGGTCCTTCAGCGTCTGCAGGTACTGCGGCGCTTGGTGCGCGAACGCGGTCGCCTGTTCGACGATCACCGGAATCGCCAGTGCGAGGAACCCGCCGCCGACGACCAGCAGACCGAGCAGCACGCTCAGCACCGCCGCCCACCGCGGGAGACGGCGGCCCACCAGCCACGACACCGCGGGTTCCAGGCCGATCGCGAGGAACAGCGCCAGCCCGATCAGCACGAGGGTGTCCTGCGCGGTCACGATCACCTGGGCGACGACGTAGGTCACGGCGACCCCGGCGGCCCCGAGCATGCCGATGAAGAACGGCGACTTGCGATCGAGGCGGCGGCCGGGTTCGCCCAGCGGCTGGGTCCGGGTGCTCAGCTGCGCGGCCTCCGCTTCCGCCTCGGCCACGGTGCCTTCGTCCTCGGTGTGGGGCTGGGCCACGAGCTCGTGGTGCCCCTCGTGCGCGGAGTCCGCGCGGTCGCCGGGCTCGCCACCGGAAGACGCTGCCATGGTCGTGTCCCTCCGTACCGCCCGCTGCCGACGGCCGCGAGTTCCCCGGATCGGGTGGTTTCAAGCGAGATCGGTAAAAGACGTTTCCCTTCCGCGCGGAAGCGTCAGCTCGATGCGGCGAGGGTGGCCATGATGTGCCGGGTGCGCGCACGCAGCAGTTCGTGCGTGCGGTCGTGGTGGTTGCGGGGGTGCCAGGCCATGCCGATCGCGATGTCCGGCAGGGCCAGGGGAATCGGGAACGTCCGCAGCCCGAGCGTGTCCAGCATCGAGCGTCCCAGCCTGGCGGGAGCGACGCAGACGACGTCGGTTTCGCGGGCCAGGTACAGCGCGCTCGCGAAGCTGGGGACCACGGTGAGCACGCGCCGGCTCAAGCCCAGGTCGGCGAGGCGCTCGTCGATCGGGCCGTGCGCCCGGCCCCGCCGCGACACGGCGATGTGGTCGGCCGCGGCGAACCGCCGCGGCGTGACCGTCTTGACCCGCGCGAGCGGGTGGTCCGGCCGGACCGCGCCGACCAGTGTCTCGGTGACGAGCGTTTCGGAGTGGATCTCCGGGTCGCCCGCGCGGATGGTCCCGATTTCCAGGTCCACGAGGCCTTCGCGCAGAGCCGGGGTGTCCTCGAGGTTTTCCGGCCGCAGCCGCAGGGAGATTCCCGGCGCCTGGCTCCTCAGGTCGTCGATGAGGGACGGGATGAACGTCGTGGACAGCATGTCGGTGACCTGCAGGTCGAACATGCGCACCGCGGTGCGCGGATCGACGGCGTTCGACGGGCTGAACAACGCTCGTGCCCGGGCGGTGACCGCGTGCACCTCGCTGCGCAGCTCCAGCGCCCGAGGTGTGGGCACGAGGTCGCGTCCGGCACGGACGAGGAGCGGGTCGTCGAACGCGCGCCGCAGGCGGGCGAGGGTGCGGCCCATCGCCGGCGCCGAGGTGTGCAGGCGCGCCGCCGCCTTCGTCACGCTGCTCTCGGTGAGCAGCGCGTCCAACGCCTCGATGAGGTTCAGGTCGTAGTCCACTTCCCGATTATCACAGACGGAATCAGTCCCTATCGACGTTGCACTGGAGTAAAACGGCGTCCGTGCCTAGCGTCGAACTCGAACGACGATCGAAGGAGGAGCCTGATGCGAGCTGTGGTGATCGGGGGCGGGATCGTGGGCCTGACGAGCGGGCTCGCCCTGCGCCGCGCCGGAATCGACGTGGTGATCCACGAGCAGGCACCGGAGCTCCGAGCCGCCGGGGCGGGGCTGGGACTCTGGGCCAACGCGCTGGCGGTCTTCGACGACCTCGGCGTCGGCGACCGGGTCCGCGCCATCGGCAAACCCGGCGAAATGTACTTCCACGACGCGGCCGGCCGGCTGCTCGAAACCCCGGAGTTCGGCGTCGAAGACCACCGGTTCCTCCTGGTGCACCGCGCGAAGCTGACCGATCTGCTGGCCGACGCCGTCGGGCGGGAGAACCTCCGCCTGGCCACCGGATTCGCCGGCTACGAGGAGCACGCGGACCACGTCGGGGTGCGGTTGACCGATGGCAGCGAAGAGAACGCCGACGTGCTCGTCGGTGCGGACGGCGCGTACTCGGCGGTGCGCGGGCAGCTGGTGCCGGGTACGCCCGTGCAGGAACACCTCGGTCACCACGCCTGGCGCGCGGTCATCCCGGACCCGGGCCTCGCGCTGACCGAGGATCGGCTGATCCTGGGCGCCCACGGCTGCCGCGGCGGGTACGTGCGCACCCACGACGGCCACGTTTACTGGCTGGTGAACCAGTTCGACGCGCCGGAACCGGCCGGAACCCTGAAGCAGCAGGCGCTGGACCGCGTCGCGCACCTGGAGGACGGCGGGAACAGCGGAGTCCTGGCCGAGCTGATCGCCGCGACGCCCGAGGACCGGATCCTGCACAACCGGATCATGCTCGTACCTCCGCTGCCGCACTGGGTTTCCGCGCGCGTCGTGCTCGCCGGGGACGCGGCGCACGCGATGTCACCGCACATCACCGCAGGCGCGACGCTGGGCATCGAAGACGCCGCGCTGCTCGGCCGTCTGCTCACCCCGGCCGGGGACGTGCCCGCGGCGCTGGCCGCCTACGAAGCGGACCGGATCCCCCGGTACGCCCGCGTCGCGGAGCTCTCGGCGGCGGTGGAACACGCGCCCACCCCGCGGCAGTTCGCGCGGCACTACGCCGCGTTCAGCCACTGGATGATGACTCCGGCACACGCGGCCACCGAGAACCCGGTGCAGGCATGACCTTCACGGTGGAAGTCGACGTGCGGGTGCCGATGCGCGACGGCGTCGAACTCGCCACCAACGTGTGGCTCCCGGCCGGGCCGGGACCGTTCCCCGCGTTGCTGGTCCGCACGCCCTACGGCAAGGACGACGCCGGACTGTACGGAAACCCGAAGCTCCCGGACGTGTTCGCCCTCGTCGAAGCCGGCTACGCGGTGGTGGCGCAGGATGTCCGTGGCACCTCCCGCTCCCCCGGGACGTTCGAGCCGCACACCCACGAAGGCCCGGACGGCCTCGACACGCTCGCGTGGCTGGCCGGGCAGCCGTGGTGTGACGGCGCGGTCGGCATGTGGGGCGGCTCCTACATGGGTTTCGCGCAGTGGCAGGCGGCGCCGCACGACACGCCGGCGTTGCGCGCGATCGCCCCGGCGATGACCTCTGCCGACCCGTACGCGGCACCGTGGCGTTCGCCGGGCGGTGCGTTGTCGCAGGACGCCGTCCTGACCTGGGGCACACTTTCGGCAGTGCGCAACCTGCGCCGCGGTCTCACCGACGGACACGGTGACCCCGCCGACGCCGGGGCACTGCTGGCCGGCTTGGCCGACCCGCGATCACTGCACGAACCGCTGCCCCTCGCCCGGCGCGACGCGCTGACCCGCTCCCTGCCCTGGCTCGGTCAAGTGCTCGGCCACCCGGAACGAGACGACTTCTGGCAAGAGATCGCGGCGATCGACCACTGCGATCGCATCACCGTTCCCGCGCTCCACACAGGAGGGTGGTACGACGTGTTCATCGGCGAGACCGTGCGTGCCTACACGATGATGCGCCGCCACGGCGGCAGCGCCGAGGCACGGGACGGCCAACGGCTGCTCGTCGGTCCGTGGTCCCACGCCGACGGCACCGATCTCGGCACCTACCCCGACCGGTCGTTCGGGCTCGCCGGCAGCATCAAGGCCGCCGGCGTCACCGAAGCCCACCTGCGGTTCTTCGACCGCTGGGTCCGCGGCCGGACGGACGTTCCCGACGACCCCCACCGGGTCCGGATCTTCGTCATGGGCGTCGACCGGTGGCGTGACGAACCGGACTGGCCACTGCCGGACACCCGCTACACCGGCTACTTCCTCACCGGCGGCGGCCGGGCCAACACCGCGACCGGCGACGGCGTCCTGACGCGCGACGCCCCGTCGGCGGAGACGGCCGACACCTTCGGCTACGACCCGCGCGACCCGGTCCCCACCTTGGGCGGCACCGTGCTCGCCGCCGCGCCGGGCGCCTACCCCGGCCCGGCCGACCAGGCAGCGGTCGAAACGCGCGAGGACGTGCTCTGCTTCACCACTCCCGTCCTGGAGCGTCCCCTCGAGGTCACCGGCCACGTCACCCTGGTGCTGCGCGTGTCCTCTTCGGCGCCGGACACCGACTTCACCGGCAAGCTCGTCGACGTGCACCCCGACCGCCGGGCGATCCTGCTGTGCGAAGGCATCCAGCGCGTCCGCTACCGCGACTCCCTGACCGAGCCCACGCTCCTGGAACCGGGAGCGATCGGCGAACTCACGATCGACCTGGGCGTCACCGCGAACGTCTTCCTGCCCGGGCACCGCATCCGGCTCGAGGTCTCCAGCAGCAACTTCCCCCGCTACGACCGCAACCCCAACACCGGCGGCACGGTCGCCACCGACGGCGAGGACGACCTGACCGTCGCCGTCAACCGCGTCCACCACGGACCCGCCCACCCCAGCCGGCTGATCCTGCCGCTGATCGACCGGCCGGACACCGGACACCCCACGGCCGAGGAGGCTCGCGCATGAGCGCACTGCAGGAGCTGGTCGACCGGACGGCCATCGCCGACGTCGTCGCCGGTCTCGCCCACGCCCAGGACGACCGGGACTGGATCGCCCTGCGGCGGCTGTTCGCCGAAGAGGTCATGCTGGATCTCTCGACCCACCACCACGGCCGGCCACCGGAGACCGTCACGGCCGCCGACCTGGTCGAGCTGGCCCGGGCGACGCTGGAGGGTTTCGACTGCACCCACCACGCCGCCACCGGCCTCGTCGTGCGGCGGTCCGGCGACGAGGCCGACTGCCGCACGCACATGGTCGCCTACCACCACGTCCCCGCCGATCCCGGCGTGGTCGATCACTGCACGATGCGCGGCTACTGGGAGCTGAAGCTGCGCAAAGTCGGCGGACGGTGGCTCATCCGGCACTGGGCCGTGCGGCGCACCGCCCCGTGGGAAGGCTCCCCGGACGTCTACGCACTCGCCGCCGCACGCCGCATCCCCCGAACCTGACCGCTGTCCCGAGGAGCACCATCGATGTTCTACGAACTGCGCACCGAGCACGCCCACCCGGGGCACGGCGCCGAACTGGCCCGCCGCATGACCGAGACCGTCATCCCGCTGCACCGGGAACTGGGGATGCAGGTGGTGGGATCGTTCACCGCGCTCGGCGACGAAGACTCCTTCATCTGGATCCGGCGGTTCGAAGACGCCGCCGACCGCGAACGCGTCCTGACCGCCGTCCACCGGGATCCCCGGTGCGCCGCCATGGTCGACGCCGTTTCAGCACTGACTGGTGAAGGCGCGTCGACCTTGCGCCTGGCACCGACCACTGAGTGAACCAGACGATCAGGGCGCAGAAGGCCAGTGCCGCGCCCAGGATGGTCGAGCCCGGCCAGCCCCAGGCGGCGAACACCCTCGTGGTCGCCGCGGCTCCGAGTGCCGAGCCCAGCGAATAGAACACCATGTACGCGCCGATCGTCGTGCTGGTGCGGTCGGCGAACGTGGCCGTCAGGAGGTGCTGATTGCTCACGTGCACGACCTGCACCGCGAAGTCCAGCACGAGCACGCCGACGGCCAGCACCACCAGGGACCGACCGAGCTGCCCGATCGCGAGCCACGAACCGAGCAGGAGAACCAGTGCGATGCCCGTGACCCGCCCCGCGTGGCCGGCGTCGCCCCAGCGGCCGGATCGAGCCGCTCCCCAAGCTCCCGCCAGGCCGGCGATGCCGAACAGCCCGATCTGCGTCTCGCTCAAGTGCCACGGCTCGCCGGCCAACGGAAGCGCCAAGCCACTCCACAGGGTGCCGAAGGACGCGAACACGAAGAACGCGCTCAGTCCGCGACCGAGGAACAGCGGCCGGGTGAACAACCCGAAGAACGCTAGGAGGGTCCGGCCGTAGGGCTCGGCGCCGGTCCGGAGGTCCGCCGGCAGCGCGACGAGACACAGCACGCAGAGAACCAAAGCGAGCGCTGCCAAGGCGAAGTAGCTGCCACGCCACCCCCACAGGTCCGACAGAGTCCCGGTGACGACCCGGGCGCCGAGGATGCCGGCCACCACGCCGGACGTCACCACGCCGAGGTTGCGGCCTCGCTCGGACGGGCACGAAAGCGACGCCGTGTACGCGACCGTCGTCTGCACCACCACCGCGAAGACTCCCGCGGCGGCGAGGCCGGCGAACGCCATCCACGCGACCGGAGCCGCCGCCGTGACCGCCAGGCCCACCGCCACCAGACCCAGGTGCCCGGCGATCAACCGACGTCGGTCGAGCCGGTCGCCCAGGGGTACCAGCAGCACCAGACCCGCCAGGTAGCCCAGCTGGCCCGCGGCCACGAACCAGCCGGCCGACTCGCGGGGAACACCGAGGTCGTCACCCATCGGGCCCAGGACCGGTTGCCCGGCGTAGACGCCCGCGACCGCGACCCCGCACACCACCGCCAGCAGCAGCCTCGTTCCGCGTCCCACCACGCCTCCCCAATTGGTTGCGGTTTGCAACTCTTCGAAGAGTAGGTCAGAATGGTTTCATTACGCAACTCAGTGGAGGTGGCGCGATGTGGACGGACCCGACCTGCCCGGTCGCGCGGACCGTGGACCTGATCGGCGATCGGTGGAGCCTGCTGATCGTCCGGGACGCGATGGACGGCGCCCGCTCGTTCACCGACTTCCAGCAGCGCACGGGCATCGCCCGCAACATCCTCGCCGACCGGCTCCGCAAGCTGACCGCCCACGGCCTGCTCGCGCAGGTCGAGGCGCCGTCGGGCAAACGCCGGCAGTACGCGCTCACCGCCGCCGGACAGGACCTCTTCGCCGTGATCGTCACCCTGCGGCAGTGGGGTGAGCGGCACGCCTTCGAAGCCGGCGAGCCGCATTCGGTCCTGGTCGACGAGCACGGCGCGGTCGTCCCGCCGGTGGTTCCGACGAGCCCGGACGGAACACCGCTGAGCAGCGGCACGACCTCAGTGCGGAAGTGACAGCGGGAAACGCTTGCCCAGCCACTCGGTGATCTCGGCGGCGGCCAGCTCGTTGCCCGTGGGCTCGCCGTCGGCGATGGCGCCGCCGAAGTGGAGGCCACGGACCGTCGTGCTCGTCAGGTCCGCGGCACCCAGGGCCTCGATCATGCGCCGGGAGTCGGCCGGGAAGGCCGCCTGGTCGCCGGTCAGCTCGACGAACAGCGTCGGGATCGTGACGCCCGGCGCGCAGCGGACGAAGTCGGCGCGGGAGCTCAGGCCGGACCACGTCGACAGCCACGCTTCGGGCGTCGCCAGGCGGCCGAAGCCGACCAGGCCGTAGTCGATGAGGTCGGGGCGCTTGCCGAACAACGAGCCGTACGGCCGTTCGCTCGGATCCAGCGTGAGGTCGACCGTGCGCGGGTCGGCGTCGGTGCGGAACACCGTGATCACGCGAGGAGCCAGCGAACGACGGCGGTCTTCGGCCCGGCCGCCGGACTTGAACGCCTCGCGCGCGGCGGCCGTCTCGGCCAGGTGCGCGCGGGCCACCGCGTCGATGCGGGCGACGCGGTCGCGTTGCGCCGCGCGGTAGCGGTCCAGGAATTCCGGGGCGTAGGAGGAACTTCCGGGCGGCTCGGCGAAGCCGTTGGCCGGGGAGAACGGGTCGAGCTCGGGCACCACCGACATCGGGTCGGTCTCGTCGGCCACCGACGGGTCGATGCAGGCGAGCAGGAGCCGGCCCTGACCCGGGTGCGGCGCCAGGAAGACGACGCCGTCCGGTAGCGGCATCTCCGCCTCGGCCAAGCGGGTCGGCCGGCCGCCGGGAGTGGTTTCGACGCGGTCCGTGCGGGCCGCCTGCTCGCAGTAGTACGCGAAGAGCGTGCCGCCGCCGGAGTGCCCCAGCAGCACCAGCGAGTCGAAACCCTGCTGCCGCAAGAAGACCTGACCGGCGGCGACGTCGTGCAACGCCTGCTCGTGGACCAGGTTCAGGTCGTTGTTGACCGAGCGGGTGTGCTGGGTCCACACCGCGACCCCGGCACGCAGCAGCAGCGGGACGAGCGGGTGGTGCGTCAGGTCCTGACGCGGGTGCATGAGGGTCACGACCGTCCGGGCACCGGCCACAGTGGACAGCACACCGCGCACGGTGGCGCCGTCCGCGGTGGTCAGTTCGTGCACGGTGGAAGCCGGCCGCTCCCCCGCCGCGACGTACCGCCCGGCACCCAGTCGCTCGCTCACACCGGCTCCACGCGCAGCGCGTTCTTGTCGTGCTGGGTGATCCGGCTGTCGCGGGCCACGCCGGCGATGCACGAGTACCAGACGGCGTGGCGGCAGCCGGTCGCGCGCCGGTCCACCACGATCGGGCCCGTCGCGCTGATCTCGAAGTACGGCCCGATCCGCCCGACCGTGACCGCGGGGTCCACGGCGGCGATCTTGGCCACGGCGGTGTTCTCCGGGACGTCGAGGACGTAGAGCGCCGTCATCGCGCGGGTTCCCAGTCCGCCGCGTGCTCGACGATCAGCTCCGCCTTGCGCGCCAGCAGCTTCCCGAACGTCGGCTCCGGCTCGCCGACGACGTCGAGCAGCGCGTCGATCGTCAGGTTCGCGTCCAGGTCCTCCTGGGGCGTCACCGGGCGCATCGCGCGGGTGATCTCGAACATGTAGCCGTTCGGGTCGTGGGTGTAGATCGACTCGATGGTCTCGTGCTGGATCTGCATCTCGACCGGCCAGTCGCTCGCGTCGAGCCGGCGCCGGTACTCCAGCAGGTCCGCTTCGTCGTTGACGTGGATCGCCAAGTGCCGCGACCGCACGAAGAACTCGGGCACCTCGGCGCCGAACCGCGCGTAGACGTCGCCCTGGACCCCGGGTGCGCCGCCGATCTCGGGAGTGGTGCCGAAGTAGTAGAAGAACGCGATCCGGTCGTCGTTGCCGATGTCGAAGAAGAAGTGGATGAAGTCGGGGTGGTTCTCCGGACCCCAGCCCGCCGCGCAGATCGAGTGCACGACCGGGAACCCGAGCACGTCCCGGTAGAAGCGCACCGTGGCGGCGGGGTCGAAGGTGGGGAACGCGACGTGGTCGACGCCCCGCACCCGGTGGTCCAGCTCGGTCATGACTGCCTCCCGCATGGTCTCGTGAAGTTCAAGGTACGCGGAAGTCAACGATCGAGTCAATATTCTGACGCCTGCGCAGAATCACCCTGCGGCTCCACCCGGACGTCGCGTGATCAGAGCCGGAACTCGCGTGTTTGAAGCCGGAACTCGCGTGATCAACGACGTTACGGGCCCAATCACGCGAGTTACGTGCCCAATCACGCGAGTTCCGGCCCTGATCACGCGAGTTACGTGCTCGATCACGGCACGGAGAAGCCCCTCCGCCGTGGCGAAGGGGCTTCGAGCCGGAGCATCAGACGTCGAGGATGCGCTCCAGGTGATCGAGGTCCTGACGCAGCATCTTCAACGCCGCGGCCGGCCCCTCACCGTCGAGAACGTGCTGGTCGGGACGCTGCAGAGCGCCGACGGCCATGTCGGCGAGCTGCTCGACGACCGCGTCGGCGGTGTCGCGGCCGCCCGGGTGGAACCACCACGCCACCCAGTTGCACATGCCGAGCACGCCGAGGGCCGCGACGCGCGCGTCGACCGGACGGAACCGTCCCACTCGCACGCCCTCGTCGATGACGCCGGCGATCGTCTTGAGGACGGCGCGGCGGCCCTCGTCGTAGGCCTCGGTGAGTTCCGCGGGCAGTTCGGCCTCGGACCGGATGAGCAGCCGGAACCGCTCGGGCTGCCGGGCGCGGCGGCCGACGATGATCTCCACGATGCCGCGCAGCTTCGCCACCGGGTCGAGGTCCCGCGCCACCAGCTCGGTGAGCTCTTCCAAGGGCCCGTTGGTGACCTCGGTGACGAGCTTGGCGAGCAGCTCTTCCTTGCTCTTGACGTAGTAGTAGAGCGCGGGACGCGTGATGCCGAGCGCGTCGGCGATGTCCTGCAGGCTCGTGCCGGCGAAGCCGCGCTCGGCGAAGAGCCGGGTGGCGTGCTCGTACAGCTCGTTCTCCACCAGTTCCCGCCGGGCGGTGGTCCCCTTTTCGCGGGGCCCGCCCCGCGGTGTGCTGCCGCTCATCCTCGTGATGGTAGAGGTCCCGCGAGCAGCCGCCCGGCTCCCGGCAGCCGCGGCGCGAGGTTCAAGCCCCGCAAGAGCGCGTACGCGCCCGCCGTGGCGGCCGACAGCACCGGGAGCCCGAACTCCGTCTCGGCGGGTTCGACCAGGTCCAGCGAGGGCATCTGGACGCAGGCGGAGATGACCAAGGCGTCGGCATCGGTCAGGTTCAGCCCGCGCGCGGCGGCCAGCACCTGGTCGCCCGGGATGCACCCGACTTCGGCGTTGTCCGCGACTTCGAGCGCGACCCAGTCCACGACGTCGAAGCCTTCGGCCCGCAGGTAGGCGACGACTTCTTCGGCGAGCGGCCGCAGGTACGGCGTCACGAGGGCGATCCGCCGGGCGTCGAGTGCGCGCAGCCCTTCGACGAGCGCTCCGGCGCTGGACAGCACGGCCGGGTGCGCGTCGCGGGCCGCCAGCTGCCCGGTCACGGCTTTCTCCGTACGCTCGTGCTCCCCCGGCCCCTGCGCCATCACCGCGACGAGGCACGCGTAGAGCAGCGCGTCGACGCCCGCGTCGGCCAGCTCGTCGACGCAGCGTTCACGCTGGGAGTTCATCGCGCGCAGCTCCTCCGGCGACACCTTGTGCATGCGCATCCGGCTGCTGTGGAAGGAAAACGCGGCGGAGGGGTGGCGCGCGAGCAGCGCCGGGATCTCCGTCTCGACGGTGACGTTCGAGCTGGGGACGACCAGGCCGATCCGGTGCGGGGTCACGGGGTTCCTCCTTGTTCGGCGGCGAGCTTCGCGGCGATCTCCGCCTGCAGCCGCTTCTTGTCCAGTTTTCCGACGAGGGTGCGGGGGATTTCGGCGACGACTTCGACGCGTTCGGGCCACTTGAACTTCGCCACGCCCTGTTCGGCGAAGTGCCGCTGGACTTCCGCCAGGTCCAGCGGACCGCCGGTCACGAACGCGCAGGTGCGCTCCCCCAGCCGCGGGTCGGGCATCGCCACCACGGCCACGCCGGTGACGAGCGGGTGGCGCAGCAGGAGCAGTTCGACCTCTTCGGCGTTGATCTTCTCGCCGCCGCGGTTGATGACGTCCTTGATCCGGCCCTCGATCGACACATAGCGCACGCCGTCGATCACCCGCACCGCGGCGAGGTCGCCGGTGCGGTAGAAGCCGTCGGCGGTGAACGCGCGCGCGTTGTGCTCGTCGGCGTCGAAGTAGCCGCGCAGCGTGTACGGGCCGCGGCAGCACAGCTCGCCGATCTCACCGTCCGGGACTTCTTCGTCGGTACCGGGTTCCAGCACGCGCACTTCGTCCAATTCGGACAGTGGCGTGCCGACGGTCGTGGCCCGCGCGGCCCGGGGTGCGCCGGGCCGGGTGGTGAGGAACAGGCCCTCGCCCATGCCGAACAGCTGCGCCGACCACAGTCCGCGGCGCTCGAGGTCGTCGAACAGCGCGGGCGGGACCTTGGTGCCGGACAAGACGATCTGGGTCAGCGCCGCCGCCGCGGCGGCGAACCCCGGGTGCCCGACGGCCCGGAAGTGGCCGTGCCCCAGCAGGACGTGGGTGGCCGCCTCACGCGCCAGCAGCGGGAGTGACGCGTCCAGGTCGGCGGTGCCGAGGATCAGCGAAGCGCCGACGCTGTGCGGGCCGTGCAGCGCGCAGACGATGCCGGCGTTGTGCACGATCGGGATCAGGTGGGCGACGCGGGATTCCGGGGACCAGCCCCAGGATTGCGCGTAGGCCAGGGCGTTGTACCAGTACTCCGCGTGCAGCCGCGGGATCACCTTGGGCACGCCGGTGGTGCCGCCGGAGAGCTGGAACACCGCGACGTCGTCCGGGCCGATGCCCGCCTGGATCTCCTCGACGGTCTTGCGCGCGGCCCCCGCGTCGAGGTCCCTCCCGAGCCCGGAGACGGCGATGCCGCGCGGGTCGTCGCCGAGGACCAGCACGTGCCGCAGGGTCGGGTGGTCGACGCCCTGCTCGAGAGCGAAGCCGACGAGGTCGAACCCGCCGGTCTCGACGACGTGTGCGACGGCGCCCACCCGGCGGCTGATCTCGCCGATCTCGTGCCCGCGGTGCGCCGCCAGGGTGCACACCGGCACCAGACCGGCTTTGAGCACGCCGTACCAGGCGAGCACTGTCGCGAGCCGGTTGCCGGCCTGGAAGAGCACCGGGTCACCGGGTTCGAGGCCGAGCGCGGCGAGCCCCGCGGCCAGCAGGTCGGTGCGCTCGTCCAGCTCGCGGAAGGTGACCCGGCCGTCGAGCGCGACGACGGCGTCGCGATCCGGGTGGGCCAGCGCGACCTGGTGCAGCTGGTCGGCGATCGTCCGGGTATCCCACAGCCCGCCCTCCCGGTACGCGCGCACGGCGTCCTCCGGGTACGCGACGACCTTGTCGCCCCAGCGCGCGGCGCTCATGCGGTCTCCTCGATCAGGTCGGTGCGGGCGCTGACCAGCCCGGCGGCCAGGTCGTCCCGCAGCGCCGCCGGTCCCTCCACCAGCACGATCCCACCCGCTTCGAGCCGGACGCGCTCGGCGAGGTCCAGCCGGGTGAGCAGGGCACCGCGATCACCCGGTCCGGTGAACCGGAACCCGGCGGCGCCACGCTCACGGGCGGTGCGGGCGCGGGCCACGACCGCGTCCCCGGCCTCGTCCCACGGGTCGGCGACGACGTCGTCGATCGTGACGAGGTCGCCGGGCGGGGCCGGCTGCTGGTCGAGCACCCAGTCGACGAGCCCGTCCGCGGGTGGTGATGTCCCGGCGTACTGGGTCAGCGCGGTGGCGACGAGGTCCGGGCTGGTGGCCGCGAAGCGCTCCAGCGGGACGTTCCCCGCGCGGGTCATGTAGGCGACCATCAGCTGTTCCACCGGCAGGTGCAGCCGCGCCGGGAACGCCTCCCACCACAGCCGGCTGCGGCGGGCCAGCTCCTGCAGCCGCTCGACGGCCGGCCGCCGGTCCGCCTCGTACCGAGTGAACGCTTCGGCGGTGCCGGGCGCGGAACGCAGGGCGTCGACCAGGCCGATCGCGTCCTCCATGGCGAGTTTCGTGCCGGATCCGATGGAGAAGTGCGCGGTGTGCGCGGCGTCGCCGAGCAACACGGTGTTCCCGGCCGACCACCGGGCACAGTGGACGGTCCGGAAGCGCAGCCAGCGCGTGCGGTTGCCGATCAGCCGGTGCCCGCGCAGCGGCTCGGCGAACGCGTCCTGCAGGTACCGCAGGGACACTTCGTCGGACGACGTTTCGTCGGTGGCGCGGTCGAAGCCGGCCCGGCGCCAGGTGGCTTCGTCGGTCTCGATGAGGAACGTGCTGTTGCCCGTGCCGTACGGGTAGGCGTGCGTGACGAAGACGCCGTGCTCGGTGCGGACCGGCTCGAACAGCGCGTCGTCCAAGGCGAAGTCGGCCCCGCACCAGAGGTACAGGCCCCGCCCGGTGCCGATCCGGGCGCCGAACGAGCCCTGCTCGCGCGTCACGCTGCCGACGCCGTCGGCGGCGACCACGACGTCGGCGTCGAGGTCGGCGGCCGAGCGTCGGCTCCCGAAGTTCAGCTCCACCCCGGCCTTCTCCGCGTGGCGCTGCAGGATGGCCAGCAGTTCGGTGCGGGCGACGCCGACCAGCCGGTCGTTGCGAACCCGGGCGACGCGGCCGTCGACCCGCAGGGTCATGTCGTGCCGGCAGCCCGCGGCGACCAGGTCGCGCAGGGTGTCGGGGTCGGCCGCGGCCAGTTTGCGCTGGGTGCCGGCGGCCAGCCCGACGCCGAATCCGAAGGTCGTGTCCGGCTCGCCCTGCTCGTGCACGGCGACTTCGCAGGACGGAAACGCGAGCTTGAGCAGTCGCGCGGCGTAGAGCCCTCCTGGCCCTCCGCCCAGCACCGCGACTCGGCGTGGCTGCATCCCGACCTCCCTGTTTGACGTGTACGTCGACTATTTGACGTCATCGACCATACCGCGTCAAGAGGGTTGACTCTTGTCACATGTGTTGAATAGTCTACGCCTCAGTTAGCAGCTTTCTCCGCGCAAAGGAGCGTGAGTCATGGCCTATGTCATCGGCGTGGACGTGGGCGGCACGTTCACCGATGCCGTTCTCGACGACGACGCCGGGACCGTGCTCGCCGCGAAGTCCCCCTCGACCCCGCCCGACTACTCCCAGGGCGTGCTCGACGTGCTCGGGCTGCTGGCCGAGCAGCTCGGCAAGCCGCTGCCGGAGATGCTGGCGGACACCCACCACATCGCCCACGGGACCACGTCGTCGCTCAACGCGCTGGTGACGGGCAACGTGCCGCCGGTCGGGTTCCTCACCACCAAGGGCCACCGCGACTCGATCTTCATCATGAACGTCGAAGGCCGCTACCTCGGGCGCTCGCCCCACGAGCTGCAGAACGTGCTGCGGCAGAAGAAAGACCACGGTCTGCTGCCCAAGCGGCTCGCCCTCGAGGTGACCGAGCGGGTCGACCGCGACGGCACCGTCGTCGTCCGGCTCGACGAAGACGATGCCCGCGCGAAGATCCGCGAACTGCTGGGTGACGGCGTCCGCGCGATCGCCGTGTCGCTGCTGTGGTCGTTCCGCAACCCGGCGCACGAACAGCGGATCCGCGAGCTGATCGCCGAGGAGGACCCGGACGTCTTCGTCGCGCTGTCGTCCGAAGTGAGCCCGCGCATCCGCGAGTTCGCCCGCAACGCCACCACGATCATGAGCACGCAGATCGGCCCCGGCCTGCGCGACTACCTCACGACGCTCGAAGACACGCTGCGCGAGAACCGGCTTTCCGGGCCGCTGCTGGTGATGCAGAGCAACGGCGGCGCGGTGGCCGCCAAGGAGGCCCCGGCCGCGGCGATCAGCACCGTCGGGTCCGTCCTCACCGGCGGGGTGATCGGCTCGGTCGCGCTCGGCCGTCAGCTCGGGCACCGGAACATCATCTCCACCGACGTCGGCGGCACGACGTTCCTCGCCGGGCTGGTGGTCGACGGCGAACCGGTGCGCGACACCACGACCGTCATCAACCACCACCCGATCAACGTCCCCACGCTGCGGGTCGACGCGATCGGGTCCGGCGGCGGCGCGATCGCCTGGCTCGACGCCGGCGGGAACCTGCGCATCGGGCCGCACAGCGCCCAGGCCGTGCCGGGTCCCGCGTGCTACGGCAACGGCGGCACCGAGCCGACCAACACCGACGCCAACCTGGTGCTCGGCATCCTGCCCGAGCGCGGGCTGCTCGGCGGCCGCAAGCCGCTGTCGCTGGAGCTGGCGCGCGAAGCGATCGACACGCACATCGCCAAGCCGCTCGGCCTCACCGTCGAGGAAGCCGCGGCCGCGATCTACACCGTGCAGAACGCCCAGACCGGCGACCTGCTGCGCAAGACCGTCGTCGAAGCCGGGCACGACCCCCGCGGGTTCGTGCTCTACGCCTTCGGCGGCGCCGGCCCGGCGCATTGCGCGGGCTACGCGGCCGAAGTCGGGTGCACCGAGGTCGTCGTCCCGCTCGGGCCGGTCGCGTCGGCGTTCTCCGCGTTCGGGCTCGCGTCGTCGGACATCGTGCTGGCGGCCGAGCTGTCCGACCCGCTGAACGTCCCCTTCGACCCGCAGCGCGCCGAACGCAACTTCGACCGGCTGGAACAGCGCGTCCGCGAGGGCTTGGACCGCCAGGGCCTGAAGTTCGAGAAGGTCGAGCTGTATCGCGAAGTCGACATGCGCTACTCGATGCAGCTCGCCGAGGTCACGACGCCCGTCGTCCAGGGACCCCTCGACATGGCGGCGATCGAGGAAGCCGCCGCCGGGTTCGAAGAGCGTTATGCCGCGCTGTACGGCAAGGACGCCGGGTTCCGCGAAGCCGGGATCCAGGCCATCACGTTCCGGGTCCGCGGCGTCGGCATCCTGCCGTTCAGCCCGCGGCTGCCCGAGGTTCCGGTTGCGGATTCGCCCGCCACGCCGGCCGGCACCCGGCCTGTCTGCCTCGACGCCGCTCTCGGGTACGTCGGCACCGCCGTCTACGACTACCGCGAACTCCGCAGCGGGCACGTGCTGACCGGCCCCGCCATCGTCGAAGTCCCGACCACCACCGTCGTGGTGCCCGCCGGCTCCACCGGCACCGTCGACCACCTCGGCAACCTCACGATCAGGAGCGCGTCATGAGCATGCCCATCCCGGGGTCGGAGCAGTTCTCCAGCCGGCCCGTCGACCTCGGTGAGCTCCAGCGCTCACTGCCGTCCTCTTTGGACGTCCACAGTGTCACCCAAGACCAGATCGACGCCCTCGACCCGCTGACCTACGAGGTCATCCGGCACCGGCTGTGGTCGGTCACCGACGAGATGGGCGAGGCGCTCAAGCGCATGTCCGGCTCGCCGATCGTCACCGACGCCAACGACTTCGACTTCGCCATCTCCGACGAGCTCGGCCAGGAGGTGCAGGTCGGCCTCTACAACACGATGCTCGTCGGCGCCGTCGACCTCGCCATCTACTGGACGCTGCGCAACCGCGCGGCCAACCCGGGCATCGAGGCCGGCGACATGTTCCTCTGCAACGACCCCTGGGTCGGCGGCGGGCTGCACCAGAACGACGTCATCGTCTACCAGCCGGTGTTCCACGACGGCAAGCTCTTCGCCTGGACCAGCGCCATCGCCCACCAGCCCGACCTCGGCGGCGTCGGGCTCGGCTCCTTCTCCCCCGCCGCCGAGGACGTCTTCTCCGAGTCCCTGCCGACCCCGCCGGTGAAGGTGGTCCGCGACGGACGGCTCCAGCGCGACGTCGCCGACCTCTGGGTGCGCCGCTCCCGCGTGCCGATGCTCGTCGGGCTCGACCTGCGCGCGAAGATCGGCGCGAACAACGTCGGCGCCGAACGCCTGCACGCGCTCATCGAGCAGTACGGCCCCGACACCGTCAAGGCCGTCATGAAGCGGATGATGTCCGACGCCGAAAGCCGGTTGCGGGACAAGCTTTCCGCGCTGCCGGACGGCTCCTGGTCGGCGACCGGCTACCAGGACCAGTCGCACGAGGGCGACCGCGGCCTGCACAAGATCACGGTCACCACGACCAAGACCGGCGACCACCTGACGTTCGACTTCACCGGCACCGATCCCCAAGCAGGCGTCATCAACTGCACGTACGCGGGCATGCGCGGCGGCGTGATGCTGGCGCTGCTGCCGATCCTGGCCGGCGACATCCCGTGGTCGGCGGGCGGGCTGATGCGCTGCTTCGACCTCGTCACCGAGGAGGGGACGCTCAACAACGCGACGTTCCCCGCCGCGGTCGGCCGCGGCCCGATCGGCCCGGCCTGGCTCACCGGCAACCTCATCGCCGAATGCCTCGCGCAGATGCTCGACCGGGACTTGGAACTCGGCAAGAGCGTCCAGGCGACGTGTTGCGGCACCTGGGACACCGCGGTGATCGCCGGGCTCGACGAACGCGGCGAGACGCCGGCGCCGTTCCTGAGCATCATCATGGAACCGATGGCCGGCGGCTACGGCGCGCGCCCGGACGCCGACGGCATCGACACCGGCGGCCTGTTCTGCATCCCGATGGGCCGCGTCCCCGACGTCGAGATGACCGAGTTCCTCTACCCCGTACTGACGTTGTGGCGGCGCGAAGTCCCCGACTCCGGCGGGCCGGGAAGGCACCGCGGCGGGCTCGGCGCGTCGATCGCGATGACCCCGCACGGCACTAGCATCCCGATGGGACTCGTGCTGGCGTCGGCGGGCAAGGCGATCGCGCAGAACGGCGGGCTCGCCGGCGGGCACCCGGGCAATAGCGGTCTCGACGTCGTCGCGCGGCAGAGCCCGGTCGCGTCCCTGCTCGCTTCCGGACGCATTCCGTCCACAATGGACGAACTTGGGGACGCGCTGGAGCCCGGTCAGAACTACGCGTCGAGCTACCTCGCGCCCGGTGAGGTCTTCGCGATGACGTGGCAGGGTGGCGGCGGCTACGGCGACCCCCTCACCCGGGAGCCGGCCGCCGTGGCCCGCGACCTGCGCGAGGCCAAGATCAGCCCGGCGGCGGCACTCGACGTCTACGGCGTCGTCGTCCGCGAGGGAGTCGTGGACACGGCCGCGACGACGGCCGAGCGGTCCCGGCAGCGCGACGCACGCCGTTCGCGTTCGCAGGTGCCGGGAACGTCGCTCGGCAAGACCGGCCTGTCCGGCGCCCGCCGGCTCGACGACAACCTGGTCGAGCCCGCGGACGGCGGTCTGGCCTGCGGTCACTGCGGCGAGCACCTCCGCACGGCGGACGGCGAACCGGCGGTGGCGGTCTACGAAGGTCCGCCCACGGACGCGGGCCCGCAGATCATCGCGAGCGCGGCCGACTACGTGGACGCGGCCGTCGTGTTCCGCCAGTACTGCTGCCCGTCCTGCTGGACGGCGGTGTACTCGGGCGTGGTCCCGGCGGACCACCCGAACTCCCTGCGGGCCCTCGGCCACCTGGTCGGGTGATCACCCGCGCAGGGCGGGTCCGATCCAGCGGCGGACGAGCGCGCGGATCCCGTCGTCGGTGAGCGGCGGGGTCGACGGGTACTGCAGGAACGACAGGAAGAGGCGCATCAGGAGCTCGGCGAGCCCCTGGAGGTCGTCGTCGGTGGTGACGCCGACGGCGGCCCAGTCCACCGGGACGTTGCGCAGGATCCTTGCGCCGTAGGAAAAAGCCAACGGTGAGATCACGCCCACCGTGAAGAAGTCGGCTTCTCCCGCTTGCAGGAGCAGACCCAGGTGGGGCTCGCCGGGCAACGTCCGGACCGCGAACACCACGGATTCCACGGCGACTTCGGTGGCGCTGCCGAAGGAGGCGAGGTGGCGTTCCATCCGCCCGGCGAACTCCTCGACGCCGGCCAGCGCGACCGCGCGCAGGATGTCGTTCAGGCTCGGGAAGTAGCGGTAGACGGTCTGCCGCGTCACCCCGGCTTCGGCGGCGACGTCGGACAGGCTGGTCTTCGCGAGCCCGGCCCGGTCGAGGCACGCCGTCGCCGCTTCGACGATGCGGCGGCGTGCCTCGTCCTCCGTGCCGGGCGGGTTGCCCCGCCATCCGTGGTGCCCCATGCGCCCCATCTTCCCCGACCGGCCGGGCTCAGACCGGGGCAGGGGCCCGCGCCTTCCGGTACAGCGCGACCAGCACCAGGCCAGCCGCGGCGAAGCAGGCGAGCGCGTAGGGCCCGCTTCCGACCGGAGTGCCGTCCGCGGTGACGCCGTCGTCCGCGGCGAGGTACGCCGGGAGGGCCCCGACCCAGAACACCGCCATCGCCCCCAGGTAGACGGCGGGATAGCTCCGCGCGAACGCGGATTGCGGTGCGCGCTCCGCCCGGGTCGTGACGATGATCCAGGCGCCGGCCAGCCAGACGAGCGCCAGCTCGGCGCCGAGGATCCAGGCCTGTGCGGCGGTGTTCCCGTCGACCAGGCTCGACGGGATGCCGGCGATCGCCATCGTGGGTGGGGTGAGCACGCCCGCCGCCAGGGTGCGCAGCGCCAGCGGCCACCCGCGGCGCGGGCCGCCGGTCAGCCGCACGACCAGGTAGGTCAGCGCGCCGAACGAGACGGAGGCGAACAGCAGCATGCTGGTCATCGGCACCGACGCCAGCGCGGGGTGGTTGACGATCCGGTTGCCCGGGTTCCACGCCCACCACTTCAGCTGCGGGCCGAGGTGGTCGAAGACCTCGTAGAACACCTGGCAGACGAAGGCGACGGCGACCGAACCGGCGAACGGGCCCCGGCTCCGGAAGATCCCGAGCGACCGCACGAGCTCGTAGGCGAGCTGGCTGATCGCCGGGTAGAACGCCACGATGTAGAGCGGCAGCCGGTCCGCCATGAACTGCACGGTGAACTGGTTGTGGGCGAAGATGAAGCCGTACAGCTTGTCGAGGCCGAACCACTCCGGGAAGTACAGCGGTGGCTCGGTGACGAAGAGGTAGACCAGCGAAGCCCACCACAGCGCCAGGTTGACCGGGTCGCCCGCGCGGTACCGCCGGACGGCGTGCACCAGCGCGAAGACGGCACCGCCGACGATGAGCAGTTCGAGCAGCGGCATCGTCCAGTGGGCGAGCGCCCAGGGGAAGCGGACCGAGACGACGGGGGCGACGTCGTGGCAGTCGAAGCCGAGCCCGCGGGTGAGGGCTTCGGCGTCCGGCCCGCAGGCCGCGGTCATCGCGCGGTCGCCGTCGAATAGTCCGTGGCGGGCGGTTCGGCCTGGGCGTCGAACCCGAAGGGCACCCGGTGCCGGCCGAGCGCCGCGCGGACGCGGTAGCGCACGAGCCCCCCGATGACCCGCGGGTTGCGCAGCATGTCCCCCAGCGACTCGTCGAGGTTGAACACCTTGGCGAAGTGCTCGTCGACGACCTCGTCCTCCCGGGCGGCCCCGACGATGAGGCTGAACGCGGGCGCGGAGACGGCCGCGAGGATCCGGCGTTTCCACTCGCGTGGTTTCTCGGTGCCCTCCGCGCACTCGTACCCCTGGTCGCGGGCCATCGCCAGGCTCCACGGCACGTTGAGCAGCTTGCGTTGCGCGGCAAGGAACTTGGCGGAAAACTTCGCGTCGAGGTGCTTCGTGCGGGCGAGGTGGTCACGCAGCAGTAGGGCCGAACCGGCCGCGGAGCTGATGCCTTGGGCGTAGAAGGGGTTGAACGCGCAGATCGAGTCGCCGACGAAGACCAGCCTCTGCGGCGGGGTGCGCAGGCGGTCGTAGCGCCGCCACTTGTTGCCGGTCGAGCGGGTCAGGTGGACTTCCGAGGTCGGTTCGCACCGGTCCATCGCGGCGGCGAACATCGGCGTCCGCACGCGGCGGGCCGTCTCGACGAACGCGTCGGTCGTGCGCGGCATGTCCAGGCCCCACGAACCCATGCAGGCGATGACCCGGTTGCCCTCGACGGGGAAGAAGTTGACCAGGTACTCGTGTTCGGCGGGGTGCTCGCCCTTGTCCGGCGTCGGCATGATCACCAGGTGGCGCCACCACCAGGTCGCGGGCCGCGGCGCCGGCAGGTCGTACCAGCGCGAGGTGTAGGTGACCTTGGCGTCGAGCGTCCTGGTCTCCGGCTCGGGCCAGCCCGCCGCGACCAGCCAGCCGCCGACCGGGGAGCCGCGGCCCATCGCGTCCACGACGAGGTCGGCGTCGACGTGCTCCTCTCCGTCGGCGGTGAAGCCGACGCCGGTGATCTCGCCGTCCCGCGTGGTCAGGCCGGTGACGGCGGCGCCTTCGCGGATGACGACGTTGGGCAGTTCGCGCACTTTGTCCCGCAGGACGCGTTCGATGAGGATCCGCGAGCTGTAGACCATGGTCATCGCGCTGCGCTTGCGGGCGGACCAGCCTTCGCCGTCGAGGTAGGCGGCGTCCATGGACGGCATCAGGTGCAGCCCGCCGGCGGCGATGAGGTCGTCCTCGAAGCCGTCGAAGAGCGCCCCGATCGCGCGGCGGCCCGAGTTGAGGAGGAAGTGCGGGTGCTTGCTCTGCGGCACCCCGCGGCGGTGCTCGGCTTCGGCGGGGAGCTCGTCGCGTTCGAGCACGAGGACCTGGTCGAAGTGCCGGGCGAGCGCCCCGGCGGAACACAGTCCGGCGGCGCTCCCACCCAGGACGACGGCGGTCTTGCCGAGCCGCATGCGGATCAACTCCCCACGTCGAATCATACAAAGTGACGACGAATGTATGAATGAGTGGGCGTGAGTGTCAAGGCTCCGTTCGCCGCGCACCCGCTAGTGCGCCGGCGGCGAACTCACCCTCAGCACGGTGCGGTCCGGATCGAGGACCCGCATCTCGTACATGCCCCACGGCCGCACGAACGGCGGCTCCGCGATGTCCACCCCACGCCCGGTCCACTCCCGGAACAGCTCGTCGACCTGCGCCGCCGAAGGGACGTCGAGGTGCAGGCGGGTCCCGTGGACGCCGGTGACCTGGGTCAGCATGATCTGGACGTTGTCCCGCCCGACCAATGCGGTTCCCGGCTCGTGCGGCTCGTCGTCGGCCAGGAACCGGGCCCGCGGGTCGGACCACCGCCAGCCGATCCGGAAACCCAGCGCACCGGCGTAGAAGTCGAGGCTGGCACCGAGGTCGCCGACCAGGAGGTTCGGCCGGCAGGCAAAGATCGCCGGCGGGGACGCACGCCGCCTCTCGGCCAGCAGCCCGAACAGGAGATCGTCCGTCCACTCCCCCTTGAGCCACGTGTGCCGGCGCCGATGACCTTCCGCGCCGAACCCGAGCCGCTCCAGCAACCGCGCCGACGCCGTGTTCCGCGCGTCGCACTCCGCCGACACCCGCCGCACGCCGGCGGCGAAGACCCGGTCCAGCACGCACCGCACGGCTTCGGTCGCGTAGCCCTTTCCTTGGTGGGCCCGGGCGATCGTGAACCCCACCTCGGCCTGCATCCGGTTGCGGTCCAGGCACACCCCGACGTCCCCGATCAGGACGCCGGCACACTCGACGGCGTACTGGAACCAGCCGGGCGTGCCTTCTTCGGCGGCCGCGAACTCCGTCACGAGCCGCCGGGCGGCCGCCTCCGGAACCGGTGCGTCCCAGCCCTGATAGCGGGCGACCTCGGGATCCGAGCGGTACGCCGCGAACGCCGCCACGTCCCCCGCGGCGAACCGCCGCACGATCAACCGCTCGGTCGAAACCGGCAATTCGCGCATGCGCCCAGACTAGGCGCCTTCAGCGGGCCGAACCGTGGGAGCCGCGGATCCGGAGCCCGTCCGACTCGATGATCAGCTCCGTCGGGCAGTCGTTCACGCCGACTCCGGCGAACCGGATCGGCTCGCGGCCGGCGCCCACCAGTGTCGTGGTGCCGTTCTTCTCCTCGAGCCGCACCGTCCGCGGGCCCGACCGGGTGTCGAACACCTGCAGGCTGCCGAAAGCCGCCTCGAGGTCCGGCCACGCCGCCTCGCGGGGACCGCCCAGGACGACGGACGGCAGCGGTTGCGGTTCCCCGTCGAGGAGGACCTCCAGCCGGCAGGTCTCGCCCGTCTCGATCCGCAGGCCGGTCTCTTCTTCGCTGTCGAGCGTGAGCTCGACGTACCCGCCGCGCGGCGCGGTCTCGCGGATCTCGAGCTCACCGCCCGGCCGGACGAGGAACTCGGCCGGGTATCGGGCCACGACCGCCAGGAGCGGGTGGCGCAGTCCGTTGACGATGCGGATCGACTTCACCCGCTGCGCTAGTGATTCGGTCAACGGAAATACCCTTCGAAGTGGCTGGGAACCGGCCGATCGTACCTCTGCCGCCCGGCTCTTCCGCGCAACCCTAGGGGTGTCTTAGGGGATGGTCCGGACCGGTGCGGAGTACGCACCGACCCGAGACCGACGACGGGCGGTTCGCTCAGCGGCGACCGCGGCGACCGGACGGGTCGTGGGCCGCCCTGCCGCGCTGGCGCGGGGCAGGCTCGGTCGCCTCGTCGGAGAACGGCGCCGGGCTGTACGCCGGCTGGCGGAACAGGCTCCCGTACCGGTCGTCCTGGGGCGCGGAGAGCGCTTCGGAGCGGGGTTCTTCGGCGACGGGGTGGCTGAACAGCGAACTGTCCACTGTGGAAGACGTGATGAGGGGATCCTCTCGTGGGCGCCAACGGAAGTGGCGTGATTCAGGTGTGCGACGGGACACGCCCGGCGACATCACGGCCGGCCGCGAACGACGCGGGACACCGGCCGGAATGGGGACCGAGGACGGCGCAGGTTCGATCGTCTGCGCACGAAATGCTCTCGGACACCACCCAGCGTACACGACGCCTTCCCGGAGTGTGTTAAGACTGGCCTCTAGCAAAGGGGCCACCGTGCACCAGCTCAGTCTCGGCGTCATCGCGCGTTCACGGAAAGAGAACGAACGGCGGTTGCCGATCCACCCGCACCACCTCGACCGGATCGACGCCGATCTCCGGAAGTCCATCTACCTCGAACACGGCTACGGCGAACCCTTCGGCGTACCCGACGAGCACCTCGCGGCCGCCGTCGCGGGACTGCGCACGCGCGAACAGCTCATCGCCGAGTGCGACGTCGTCCTGCTGGCCAAGCCGCTGCGCGAAGACGTCGCCGAACTGCGGCCCGGCCAGGTGCTCTGGGGCTGGCCGCACTGCGTGCAGGACGCCGAGCTGACCCAGCTGGCCATCGACCGGAAGCTGACCGTCATCGCCTTCGAGGCCATGAACCACTGGCGGCGCGACGGCTCATTCGGCCTGCACGTCTTCCACAAGAACAACGAGCTGGCCGGCTACTGCTCGGTCCTGCACGCCCTGCAGCTGATCGGGTCGACCGGCGACTACGGCCGCCGGCTGCGGGCCGTGGTGATCGGCTTCGGCGCCACGGCGCGCGGCTCGGTGACCGCGCTGAACGCCCACGGGATCCACGACGTCGACGTCCTCACCGCCCGCGGCCTCAGCGCGGTCGGCTCGCCGATCCACTCCGCGACGATGGTGCACATCGACCACGACGCGAACAACCCGGGCGATCTCCGCCGCAGCCACGCCATCACCGACCACGGCCGGGTGCCGCTGGCCGGGTTCCTCGCCGAGCACGACATCGTCGTCAACTGCGTGCTGCAGGACACCGCCGCCCCGCTGACCTTCCTCATCGAGGACGACCTCGCCGCCTTCACCCCCGGCAGCCTCATCGTCGACGTCTCCTGCGACGAAGGCATGGGCTTCAGCTGGGCCCGGCCCACGACGTTCAGCCGGCCGACGTTCCCGGTCGGCGACGGCGTCACCTACTACGCCGTCGACCACAGCCCCTCCTACCTGTGGAACTCGGCGACCTGGGAGATCAGCGAAGCCCTGCTGCCGCACCTGCGAACGGTCCTTTCCGGACCCTCCACATGGGACGATCACGAAACCGTCCGGCGCGCCGTGGAGATCCGGGACGGCACGATCCGGAACCCCGCGATCCTGTCCTTCCAGCACCGCGCACCGGAGTACCCGCACCAGCACCGCTGATCGCCGAGTCCCGCGGCGTGCCGCAGAATGGGCCGCGGAGGTGGACCACGGTGGACAAGCTGGGCATCGACCTGCACCTCGACGTCGGCGAGCCCCGGGCGCGGTCGATCGAATCGGCGCTGCGCGAGGCGGTGACCACCGGCCGGCTGCCCGCCGGGACCCGCCTGCCCGGCACCCGCGGTCTCGCCGAGGACCTCGGGATCGCCCGGGGCACGGTCGTCGCGGCCTACGCCCAGTTGGTCGCCGAGGGGTGGCTGGTCAGCGCGACCGGGTCCGGCACCCGGGTCGCCGACGTCACGCTCCCGCCCACCCCGCGCGACATCCCGGTGCGCCGGGTCGTCGACCTGCGCCCCGGCCGGCCGGACCTCAGCCTGTTCCCGCACGGCCCGTGGGCGGCCGCGGTGAAGCGCGCGCTGGCCGCGGCGGGCACCGGCAGCATGGACTACGGCGACCCGGCGGGCTCGCGGGAACTGCGCGAGGCGGTCGCGACGTACGTCTCCCGGGCGCGCGGGGTGCGCGCCGAAGCCGGCGCCGTGGTGATCACCAGCGGGTTCACCCACGCGCTCGCGGTACTGGCCAGGGCGCTGCGCGGTTCGGGGACGATCGCGACGGAGGATCCCGGCCTCGCGCACCACCGGCGCCTGATCCACGGCGCCGGGCTGGAAACCGCACCGTTGCGCGTCGGACCGGACGGCGCCGACCCGGCCGAGATCCCTTCGCGGGCCTCGGCGGTGCTGCTGACGCCCGCCCACCAGCACCCCCGCGGCGTGGTGCTGGGCCAGGCGGCGCGGACGGCGTTCCTCGCGTGGGCGCGTGACCGCGACGGGTACATCATCGAGGACGACTACGACGGCGAGTTCCGGTACGACAAGCAACCCGTCGGCGCCCTGCAGGCCCTCGACCCCGATCGGGTGATCTTCGCGGGCAGCGCCAGCAAGGCACTGGCGCCCGGGCTACGGCTGGGCTGGCTGGTCGTACCGCCGCGGCTGCGCATCCCGGTGCTGGACGCGTTGGCGGCGACCGGCGCGACCGTCGGCACGCCCGGCCAGCTCGCCCTGGCGGACTTGCTCGACCGCGGCGACTACGACCGGCACGTCCGCCGCGCCCGGGTGGTCTACCGGAAGCGGCGGACCGAGCTGGCCGCCCGCCTCGCCGAGCTGACGGAGGTCCCGCTCGACGGGGTGCCGGCCGGGCTGCACGCGCTGCTTCCCCTTGCTTCGGCGCGGGAGGAGCGCCGGCTCGTCGACGCCGGCTTGGAGGGCGGCCTTCAGCTCGCGGGCCTGCACGCGGCGGGGTACTGGCATTCCGCCGAGGGGGCGAAGGCCGGGCTGATCATCGGCTACGGCACACCACCGCAGCACGCGTGGCGGCCGGCCTTGGACGCGCTGACCGAGGTGCTGCGGGGTGCGGAGATCGCGCCTTGGTGAAATTGGGCGCCGAGACCTGCGGCTCGGTACTTCCGTAGCCGGCTCTCAATGCGCCGCGCGGTGCGGGGATCGCGCCCTGGTGAAGGCGCCGCGCCGCGGACAAGCGGCCCAGCTCCCCCGCCCGACCTCACCCACACCGCGAGCGGCCATCACAACCCGGCAAAACCATCCCGCCACGACACGAAACCCGGCACCCACCCCAGCTCCTTGCGCGCCCGGGTGTTGTCCGCCCCACGCGCCCAGCCCGTGCGCTCGGCGTCGACCCGAGCCGGCTCCGGAGCGCCCACAGCGGCGCAGAACACCGGGACCCACTCGCGCCCCGGGGCGGGCTCGTCGTCGCACACGTTGACCGCTCCCGTCGGCCAGTCGAGTGCCGCGACCGCCGCCGAAGCCGCGTCGTCGACGTGCACGAAGCTCGACACGTCCGCGTTCGCGGGCAGGTTCCCCTCCTCGGCCGCCCGTGCCATGAGGGCGCCGCGCTCGTACCAAGTCCCGGGGCCGTACAGCAAGCCGTACCGGAGCACCACCCATTCGGGCAGCTCCGCGATCGCCGTCTCGAGCGCCTCGATGCCGCCGACCGTCGCCACCCGATCGGGTGCGCCGTGCAGGTCCAACGGCGTGTCCTCGACCGCCGGCGAGACGCCCGGCTCGTATGCCCACGAGATGCTTTGCGCGACGATCCGCCGCACGCCCGCCGCTTTCGCGGCGTCGACCAGGTTGCGCGTGCCGACCACTCGCACCTTCGCGTTGGCGGCCCGGTCGCCGGCGCCGAGGTCGGTGAGCTGGTGCATGACGACGTCCGGACGCGCCGCTGCCACAGCGGAAGCGAGTCCCGCCGCGTCGTAGACGTCACCGAGCACGGCCGTCGCCCCGGACGCCTCGATCCGGGCGGCCGACGACGGGTTTCGGGTCAGGCCGACCACCGAGTGGCCCTGGCCGGTCAGCGCCGGGATCACCCGGCGGCCGACGGCGCCGGACGCGCCGGCGAGGAAGATCCGCATGCCGTTCTCCCGTTCAGTTCCGCGGCGCGCGGCGGCCGGCCCGCTCGGCCAGCTCGTCCGCGCCGACGAAGGTCAGCATCTCCTGTCCCGGCGCGCAGATCATCACCACGACGAACCGGCTCCACGCGCCGGCCAGGTTGTTCGCCGCCTGGTAGTGGATCACGTCACCCCCGGGCTCCCAGAACGCTTCGCCGGCTTTGATCACCCGTTCGGGTTCACCTTCGAGCTCGAAGATCATCTCGCCTTCGAGCAGGTACCCGAACACGGGCCCGGAGTGCCGGTGCGGCGGAGTGCCCGCGTCGCCGGGCGGGAGTTCGATGGTGGCCGTCATGACGTGCGCACCGTCCGGAATGGACGGAGTCTGCGAGGCCAGCATGGTGAGGACGGAGTTCGTCCTCGGCTCTGCGTGGGTCATGCGTCCACGCTAGGCACAACGCGCCGGGGCCGGGTGGTCCACTTCCGAGCCGGCGCAGTGGACCGCTTCCTGTGACGCGCGCCGCACCCTGTCACGTTCCGCGGGGCCGGTTCGTCCGGTGGCCGACGCTGAACAGGAAGGGGACAACGATGCGAGTGGCCGTCGCCGGTGGGACCGGCATGATCGGCAGTCTGGTGGTCCGGGAGCTGACCGGAGCCGGACACGAACCCGTCGTCCTCGCGCGATCGCGCGGGGTCGACCTCGTCACGGGCGAAGGGCTGGGCGCCGCGCTGGCCGGGTGCGAGGAGATCGTCGACGTGACCAACGTCGTCACGCTCCGGAAGAAGCGGGCGATCGGCTTCTTCGGCGCGGTGGCGCGCCACCTCGCCGCCGCCGACGTCCGGCACATCGTCACGCTGTCGATCGTCGGGATCGACGACGTCGGCCTCGGGTACTACTTCGGCAAGCGCGAGCAGGAGCGCGTGGTCCGGGAGGGGCCGGTGCCGTGGACGATCCTGCGGGCCACGCAGTTCCAGGAGTTCCCCGAGCCGCTGATCGACGGCGCGCGCGGCCCGTTCGTGGCGATTCCGCGCCAGCTGTCGCAGCCCGTCGCCGCGATCGACGTGGCCCGCGCGCTGGCGGCCCGGGTCGGGCAGGCCCCGGCCGGCTACCTGCCCCCGCTGGCCGGGCCCGAGCGGCTGCGGATGGTGGACATGGCGCGGCAGCTGGTCAAGGCGCGCGGGGATCGCAAGATCGTCGTCCCGGTGCGGTTGCCGGGCGCGGTCGGCAAGGCGATGGCCGACGGCGGTCTGCTGCCCCCCGACGAGCACGTCGAAGGCACCCGCACGTTCGCCGAATACCTCGGCCAGGTGCGCCGATGAACAGTCTAGCGATCCGCCTGGCCCTGGTGATCCCGTTCGGCGAGCAGCTGGTGGTGGGCACGTGGAACCAGCTGTTCCCGCGCAGTTTCTACGACGACTTCCCCACGGTGGACCTGAACCCGCCGTTCAGCGACCACTTCGCCCACGACTTCGGCAGCGCGACCCTCGGCATCGCACTGCTGCTCGGCATCGCATTGGTGAAGCCGAAAACGCACTACGTCGTGCCGGCGTCGCTGGCGTACTCGGTGTGGTCGGTGCCGCACTTCTTCTTCCACCTCTTCACCATGGAGGCGGCCGGCACCGGAGAAAAGGTGTTCTTGACCGTGACCAACGCTCTGGTCGCGCTCATCGGTCTGACGCCGATCGCCTTGGCGCTGCTGCGGGACCGCCGGTGAGGTGCACGTGGAGCATGGCGGCCGGGTTCCGGCGGTGGTGCGGCTTCCACGGTCCCAGCCCGATTTCCGCGCAGACGTGGGTTTCTCCGGCCAGGTGCGCCGGGCCGTCCTCGGCCAGGGCGCGCACGTTTTCGGCGGCGAGCTCGTAGGCACGCCTGCTGCCGATGAGGAACAGGGTGTCCGCGGCGAAGGCGTACCTCAGGTGGTCCCGGAAGTCCTGGTGGAAGAACCGCTCGTGGTCGGCCCGCCCGAAGACGGGGAACGGCCGGCGCGGCAGCGTGACAGTGCTCACCGCCGGCGGGGACAGCCGTGACCGCAGCCGCTTCCAGCTCGACACCCGGAACCCGAGGCTGTGGTGCAGCAGCACCAGGTCGAGTGCTCCGCCCGAGCGCAGCGGGAGGTGGATGAGGCTGTGCGGCGAACGCGCGGCCAGCCACCAGGCGACGGGGAGGTCGACGGCCGCGGCCTTGTCGAGCGCCAAGTCCGCCCCGTACCGGTATTCCGCCAGCGCGGCCGTCCGAATCGGACGTCGGGGGCGAACCACTCGGTAGCCGACGCCGTCGAGGCGCGCCGTGCTGACCTCGGCACGCCACCGCACCCCTGCGAGCCGCATCACTTTCCTCCTCGTTTCGGCTGACGCCGAAACCATAGGTGCCGGGGAACTCCCGCGGCCACCGGATTGTCAGACCTCGTAGCCTGGCCGAAGATCTTGTGGAGGGAGTCTCGTGGTGGCAGGAGAATGGCGAGTGGTGTCCGAACCCACCCCCGGGGTGACCCCGCCACCGCCGTCCCCCGGCGACCACGACGCGAAACCCGAGCCTGAGCCCACGCCGTCGCCCTCCCCCGGGCCGCCACCGAAGCGCGTGCCGCCTTGGGGGCAGCCGGACATCGGCGTGACACCGTCCTGGCTGCGGCAGCGCGCCGATGCCTGTGACGAGACCGCCGACGCCGTGAACGCCCTGCGCGGCGCGGCCGACGACACCTTCGACCCGCTCGGGCGCGCCGCGCCGGGCTGGGACTTCGTCGGCAGCATCGACGACATGCAGTCCCGCTGGGACGGGCTCAACGACCTCCTGCACCGACGGCTCGCCGAGGGCGCGGAGAACTTCCGGCTGAGCGCCGACGCCTACACGAAGACCGACGCGGCGGGCGGGGAGCGGATCGGTGGTTGACTTCAAGCAGCTGACGGAACTCGACGTCGCCGGGCTGGAGACGTTCGCCGAGCAGTGGGCGCAGGTCCACGAGAAGCTCCACCGGATCCGCGACGCCTACGAATCCGCCGTCGTGACCCCGCTGGAGGATGGCGACTGGGCCGGCAAGGGCGGCGACGCGGCGACGAAGTACTGCGCCCGCATCCGCTGGGACTTCGACGCCGTGGACGCCGAAGTCAAGGCGCTGCGCAAGTACATCGACGTCGAAGCCGACGGCAGCGAGGGCACCGCGGGCCTCAAAGGCCTGGAGGGCCACCAGCGAGCCGTGCTCGACCTGCAGCGGCAGGCGCGCGAACGGGGCATGACGGTCACCGCCGCGGGCAAGGTCACCTGGGACGACACGCCGGGCGTGTCGCCGGGGTACTTCGACGCGCTCGGCGAGCAGGCCGACATCGCGGACGGCCTCGAAAAACAGATCCAAGCGCACCTCAAGCAGGCCACCGAAATCGACGAAGAGCTCGCCCGCAACCTCAAGGTCGTCTTCGGCACGCAGGACAACTTCGAGACCGAAGACCGCCGCTACGGCGTCCTCCCGCCCACCGAACACGACCGCCGGGTCTGGAACCAGCTGCACAACGTCGTCCTGCTGGGCCTGGTGAAGCAGGGCAACGACCACGCGGCCTGGCTGCTGCAGCACTACCTCGACGGCGACGGCAAGACGGTCGAGGCGCCGGTGCAGGACATGCTCGACGACATGCCGTCCTTCCAGGAAAAGGTCGACAAGTCGGTCGCGGAGGCCGGGAAGGGCCCGGACGGCCCGTTCACGACCGGCTGGACGACGACCGCGCCGGACCTCCAGCGGGACGGCAAGGGCGGCCAGGACTGGTACTACTCGTTCAACCACTTCCAGTACCGGCTGGTCGGCGAAAAGCACGGCGACGAGGTCACCTACCACGTCGAGATCCAGAAGCGGTACGACTGGGGCATCCCGAGCGAGCACCGGCGCGACCTCGAGAAGGACTCGCCGGTGCTGGACGTCGACTTCGAGCAGGCCGACATCGCGCACCTCAACACGACGGGCAAGGCGCGCGACTTCGACGTCGTCGGCAGCTCGGGACAGAAGACCGCGACCGTCTAGCCCGCGGTGCGCGCGTTCCAGGCCGCGAGTGCAAACGTCTTGAATGAGTCATTCAAGTCTTCGGAGGTCCTGAATGACTCATTCAAGACCTTTGGTCCGGGCGGCCAGGGCCCGCACCTCCGCCTCCCCCAAGGCCCGGCCGTACAGGCGGAAGTCGGCGACCGCGCCCTTCAGGTACGGGTGCTTGACATTCTGCGAGCGTCCCAGGTAGTTCAGCTGGGTGGCGCCCAGCAGGAGCGGGCTCATCAACGGGGCCGGGTTCACCCCGGTCAGCTCGCCGCCGAAGTACAGCCGCAGCCCGGCGCCCGCCGTGACCGCGACGTGCGTCCACACGCCCGCGGGGAGCGCGACCGCCGCGTCGACGAAGTCCTCCGCCTCCATGCCGCCCAGCTTCATCGCGCAGCGGGCGACGCCGAGACCCGTGCGAGGCGTCAGGAACAGGTACGACTGCGCGTTGAACCCCAGGTCGAACACCCGCGCCGAGTTCACGATCGTGTCCGGCCGGACCCACATCGACACCGTCAGCTCGGTCAGGTTCGCCGGCAGCCCCGGCGCGAGCCGCACGTGCCCGCTGACACCGTCCAGCTCGATGCCCCGCTCGCCCTTCACCGCGCCGCCGGCGAGCACCGCGTCCGGCCACCGCCCCAGACCCTCCGCCAGGTTCGCGCTGAGCGGGTACACCGCCACCGTCTTCGGCGCGGGCCGGTCCGGCGGTGAAGCGAGGTAGACGCTGTAGTGCTCGTGCTGCACGTCGAGGAACGGGCTCAGCCGCAGCCGCTCCGCACCCGCCCGCACGCTGAACTCCGCCCGGCCCGGCTCACGCCGCAACGTGCGCGGATCGATCGTCGGGATGACCGGGGGCGCCGACGACCCGTGCCGGGCCGCGAGCACCAGCGGGCCGTACGTCAGCGCCGACACCGCGGGGTTGTCCGGCGCGGGCAGCCACCGCGGGGTCATCGGCAGGTGCAGCTCGACGACATCGCCCTTGCGCCACCTCCGCCGGATCGTCGCGAAACGCCCCGGGGTGGCGGCCACCGGGACGCGGTTGACGGTCAGGCGGGGATGGGAAACCCACGAGGGAATCCGGACGCGCAGGGCGAACGAGCCGGAGCCGTCGACGCGCAGCCGGACGGTCTCGTCGTACGGGTACTCGGTCTCCAGTCGCACCGAGGCGCCGTGGAAGTCCACTGTGGACGGGATGAACAAGTTGACGTACAACGTGTCGCCCGAGGCGACGTAGATGTTCTCCGCGTACTTGACGTGCGTTTCCAGGCCGGTGCCGTGGTCGCAGGTGAAGTTGCCGTAGTCGCTGCTGTACGTGCCGGGATCGGAGTCGACCCCCTGCTTGCCCTGACGCTGGGTGCCGGGGGTCAGGCCGGTGTAGTAGGTGACGAACCCGTGCGCCGAGTCCGGGTCCTGCTCGCCCAGCAGCTGGTTGAGCAGCGTCCACTCGTAGTGGTCGAGGTATTCGGTGCGGTCCGGGTCCTGCAGGAACAGCAGCCGGCCGAGCTTGAGCATGTTGTAGCTGTTGCAGTTCTCGCAGGTGTTCTCGCCGAGCTGGCTGACGACCTGGTCCGGCGGGCCGAAGAACTCCGCGTTGGCGTTGCCGCCGATGACGTAGCTGTGGTGGTGCACGACCTGGTCCCAGAAGTACGTCGCGATCGTGCGGTAGCGCTGCTCGCCCGTGACGTCGTACTCCGCCGCCGCGCCGACGATCTTCGCGATGTCGGTGTTGGCGTGGCGCCCGGCCAGGGTGTCCTGACGCGCCGAGAGCGGCGTGAAGATCTCGTCGTGGTCGAACCGGCGGGCCAGCGCGAGGTGCAGCGGGTCGCGGGTGATGGCGTAGAGGTTCGCCAGGGCCTCGTTCATCCCGCCGAACTCGGTGTGCAGGACCTTCTGCATGGCGTCGTGGGACAGCGGTGCCGTGCGTGCGTCGATCCAGCGCGCGATGCCGCGGACGACGTCGAGGGCGCCGGCGGTCCCGAGCAGGCGGTGCTGGTCGAGCAGCCCGGCGAGGATCTTGTGGATCGTGTAGTACGGCGCCCAGACGGACTTCCCGGCTTCGAGGTTGACGAAGTCCGACTCCGGGAACGCCGACAGGTAGCCGGTGGTGAACCCGGCGGCCGGCGACGCCGCCTGGCACTCGGCCAGCGCCGCCACCAGCCGCGTGCTTTTCGCGACCAGCTCGGTGTCCCCGGTGTTCGACGCCGCGAGCGCGAGGCCGGAGAGCAGGTGCCCGGTCGTGTGCCCGCGCAGCTGGATGTCCGGCGCCTCCCAGCCACCGCAGGGCTCGGCCGACGTCGGCAGGCCGACGGTCAGCCGGAACGTGTGCAGCAGCCGGTCGAGGTCGACGAACTCGAGGTACGCCACGGTCCGGCGCATGTTCGCCAGGTACCGGCTCTCCAGCAGCCGGACGCCGCCGAGCGCGACGGGCCGCACCGACGCCCCCGGAGAAGCCGAAGCCTCCCAAGGGACCACCGCCGCCAAGCCGAGGGCGGCACCGAGACCGATCGCCGTGCGCCGGGTGACCTTCATCGGATCTCCTCCTGGCGGTAGGGCAGCAGGCGCACCGGCCCGACCAGCCCGTACGCCTGCCGTGCCGCGATCGCGAACACTTCGGGACGGCTCACCCGGAGCCGGTTGCTGAGCGTGGTGGCGACTTCCACCTCGATGCTGTTGCGCCCGGACCGCAGCCAGGGTCCGACGTCGACGACGGTGTCGAGCACGTCGGCCGGCGGCAGCGTCGCGCCGTTCACCCGCACGCGGTAGGTGTCGAACACCTCCCCGAGGTCCAAGTAGGCACCAAGCCCGCGGTCCCACCGGCCGAGGTCGACGGTGGTCCGGTAGCGGCCGACACCCGAGACGTCCTCGAGGCCGGGGATCGACGGCCAGGCCGCGAGCGCCGTCAGCGAGAGCCGCCGTTTCGGTTTGAGCGTGGACGTCGGGGTCGCGCCCGGCTGCCAGTCCTCGACTTCGAGGTCCCAAGCGGACAAAGCGATCGGCGCGGGCGGAGCGGCGACCGACGTCCGCGCGACCCGGCCGTTCGACAGCGTGGTCGAGTACGTGCCCGCCGCCGAGGCTCGCACCACGAGCTTGCCGTCGAGATAGCGCACTTCGGGGGCGTCCGTCGACACGGCGCTCGGGCCACGGTCGCCGCGGCCGAGCGCGATGATCACCGATTGGCCCGGGTTGAGCGACACCGAAACCCGGACCTTGTTACCGGACCGGGTGAACACGCCGAGCCGCTCGGCTTCGCCGGTCCACGCATTGAGCGCGAACGGCTGCGCGTCACGATCCTGCGCGGTCAGCCACACGTCCTGCGTGACGGCGGTGATCTTGCGGTTCTCCGCGTGCCGCGCGTTGCAAAGGTAGTAGTAGTCGGTGTCGCCGTCGATGCGGTGCACGCTCATCACCGTGGACGGGTCGTGCTCGACATCGCGCGTGACGCCCAGCTCGGCGAGCGCGGCCGGGATGCCGGTGGCGTCGGCGACCACCCGGACCGTCCGCTGTGCGAGCAACGCCGTGATCAGCGACCTGAGCCGGTCGTTCTCCCCCGGCTGCGCGATGCCCTCGGCGTGCACGTCGGTCCAGGTGCCGATGACGATGGTCGGCAGGCCCGCGCGGGCGAAGTCCAGCAGCTTTTGCGCCGCGGGCACGGACAGTGTGTGCTCACTGCCGTGGAACTGGTCGCCGCCGAGGATCATCGCCTTGTACGCGGGCCCGTCCGGCGCCAGCCGTCCATGCCGCACGACGGCGCTGGGCAGTTCCAGGACCGCCTCGCTGAGGAAGCCGTGGGTCCAGCCGGCCGGGATGCCGTCGTTGGTCGCCCACGGCGCGCCGATGCCGGTGGAGGTCCAGCCCTTCTGCCGGAAGAACGCGATGTCGGTCTGCGGTTTTCCGGTGCGCAGCACGAGTTGTGTGCGGGCGAACCAGCCGGCGATGTCCGGCACGTGCCCCCACGTCGGCTGCCGCGGGCCCCACGCCTCGGCGTACCCGATGCCGGTGCCGTTGTACGGCGAGAACGCCGCGAAGCCGGGCCACTGCGCGCCGGGCGCCATCGCGTACGCGAAGCCGTGCAGCACGGCCTGGTTGACGCCGCCCGCGAACACGCTGCCCATCGTCTGGAGCACCTTGTCCCAGGTCGTGTTGTACGCGCCGTTCGCGTAGGCCGCGGACTCGCACGAGAGCAGCTTCCGGCCGCCCATGTCGCGACCGGACGCCAGCACGCGGTAGTCGTCGAGGTTCTTGAACCCGAGCGACTCGCTCTCCGGCACGTCCAGCAGCGCGGCGCTGCGGATGGCGTCGGTCTGCAGGCCGTAGGGCTGCACGCGCAGGGTCATGCCGAGGCGGTGCGCGAAGTCCCGCACCGGGATCAGGTGGTTCTCGTGGTAGAGGTCCGAGAGCACCTGGTTGTAGTCGTCACGCACGTGGTTGGACGTGTCGGAGTCGAACGCGAACAGGTACTTGCCCTTTTTCTGCACGACGACCGGCAGGTACGGCAGGAGGTCGTAACCCGCCCTACGACGGAACTCGGTGAGGAACGCGGGCGTCCAGATCGTCGCGTCGGTCTCGATCTCCAGGGAGTCCTCGAACAGGTCGCCGCCGACGTCCTTCAGCAAGCCGCGGATGGCGCGGGTGAGGATCGTCGAGTTCCACTCGTCCAGGACGACACCGGTGCCGGCCGCACTGAAGTGGTCGACGACGTAGGCGAGCGGCGTGGTGTGCGGGCCCGCTTCCGGTTGCTGCGCCGAGCCGCGGGCCCAGTACGCGAACAGCATCCACGTGCCCTCGGGCGCGGTCCAGTCGATCTGTCCGTTGTGGACGTCCACGGTGCGCACCGACGCCGGGTCCAGGGTCACCGTGGCCGCGGTGGGCGAGCCGATCACCTGCGCTGCCTGGACCGCGATCAGGTCCTGTTTTCCCACCGCGGATTCGGCGGGCACCACCGCGGCCGGCGGCGGGCCGGTGTAGCTGCCGACGACCGTGACGACGCCGTGCGCCAGCTCCTTGCTCGCCGCGACGTCGTCGGGCGTGATGGTCGGGACCGCGGTCGGCCAGCACGGGCCCATCGCGAGGTCGACGGTCAGGCCGCGAGCCTTCGCGCGGCGCAGCGCCGTCTCGACCGCCGCGAGCCACGCCGGCGTGCCCCAGCCGTAGTGCTCCGGATCCATGACCGTCTGGACGCTGTGGTGGACGTCCTGGATCTCGACGCCACCGAAGCCGGCGTCGGCGATCTGGTCCACCTCGTGGGCGATCTCGCCGAGGTCGACGAGCCCGTGCGGCCACCACCAGCGGAACTTCGCGGCGGTCGACGCGTCCGGCTTCGCGAACTGCTTCACGAACGGCTTCCCGGGCGAGCCGAGGGCGGGCGGGGCCCACGAGAGGGTGGCGCCCACGCCGAGCGCGGCGCCGATCGTGAGCACCGTGCGTCTGCTGACGGTCATCGGGTGGCCTCCAAGCGGGCGGTGACGGCGGCCTGCGGGCGCAGCGCGACCGGGCCGACGAGGCCCGACGGCAGGATCTTGTTGCGCATGTTGGCCAAGGTGTTGGTGACGCGGACGCTGATCGTGTTGACGCCCGGGTGCAGCGCCTTCGTGGCGTCCACTGTGTACGGATGCCAGAGTGCGGCGGGCAGCTCGGTGCCGTTGACCGTCGCGGTGGCGAGGTCGCGCACCTCGCCGAGGTCGAGCACCAGGTTGCGCTTCGCGAGGTCGGCGGCCGTGATTGTCACCGTCGTGGTGTAGACGGCGCTGCCGGAGAACGTCGGCGCGAAGGTGGTCCAGGAGCCGAGCGGGCGTTCGGTGGCGACAGCGCCGTCCTGCTCCAGCCGGACGGTCCACGGCCCGTCGAGCGCGATCGGGCCCAGGGTGTCGGTGACCTGCACGGTGCCGCGGTAGGTGCGGCCGTTCGCCTGCCCGGTGAGCGGATACGTGCCGGGCGCCGTCGCGGTGACAGCGGCCTGGAGGTCACGCCCGGTCTGGGACACCGAGGTGGCGGGCAGGGTGCCGTCGGTCAAGTGCGCGGTGTCGCGGACGCCCTTGCGGAACACCACGCCCAGCGTCTCGTACGGCTGGAGCGTGACCGGGACCCCGGTGGTGACCCGGCCGGTCGAGTACGCCGTGGCGACCTTCGCCGTGCCGGTGCGCGGGTCCCAGATCTCCGGCGTGCCGTCGACCGGGAAGGTCGCGTTGGTGGTCACCACGGCGTCGCTCTCGTTGTTCAGCAGGAACGCGGTGTCCGCGCCGCGGCCGGTGCGCTGCACCCGCACGGCGTCCGCCGCCGGCTGCAGCCGCGCCGCGCCGTACCCGGTGTTCTGCGCCAGGCCCGCGATCGCGTTGACGTCGGTGACCAGCGCGACCGCCCCGGCGCCGCGGCGGGTCCAGGACGAGCTGCCGGACAGGTTCCGCAGCTCACGGGCCAGGTCGGCATCCCGCCCGGCCGCCTCCCGCGTGGGCAGCGGGCCGACCGCGATGAGGTGTCCCCCGCTCTGCACGAACTTCGTCAGGGTGCGTGCGGTCTCGAGGTCGAGCACCGGCGTGTGCGGCAGCACCGCGAGCTGGTAGTCCGCCTCGCCGACCCGCAGGGTCCCGCCGCGTGAGACGGCCTGGAAGCGCGCGGCCGGGTCACCGGAGAGCGACGAATCGCTCAGCAGGTCGAAGTCGACCTGCCCGCGTTCCAGCGCGAAGGCCGTGGCGGAGAAGTCCTTGTCGAGCTGGTGGGCCGTATCCGAAACCCGGGTCTGCTCGGCCGCGCGCTGCGGCTGCACGAGCGCGGTCCGGGCCAGGTTCTCGCCCCGGCCCAGCTCCATCACCCGGCCGATCCACGCGTCGACGTCGGGCATGTCCTCCCAGAACGTGCTGCGCGGCCCGAACGGCGGCGCGAACGTCACCGACGTCTCGTCGGTGTACATCGCGTGCAGGAAGGTGAGGTTGACGCCGCGGGTGGCCAGCGCGCCGACGGTGGCGTGCATGTAGTCCGGCGCGACCTGCCAGCCCGCGTTGCCGAAGGTCTCCATCAGCGACCGCGGCGCGCCGCTCTGGTGCGCGGCCGCGGAAGCGTTGCGGCCCAGCGTGGTCTGCTCACCGGCGGTGTAGTCGGTGGTGATCATGTCGCTGCCGGGGACCTGCGCCCACTGGTTGTCCTTCGACAGATCGCCGGTCGAGTTCATCCGCTGCTGCGGGCCCTGCTCGTCGAGCAGCGGGTTGGAGATCAGCTTCAGGCCGTGCTTGGCCATCCAGTCGGCCTCGCGCTTGTAGTAGCTGGTGGAGAACAGGTTGTCCACGGCCCGCCAATACGTCCCGGCGGCCTGGTCGGCGACGGCGTCGAGGCCGTCCGCCGCCGCGGTGTAGGCGACGCCGGGAGTGCCGCCGGCCGCGCGGACGGCGTCGGCGAGGCCGGGTGAGGACGGCAGGCGCTTGAACGGGTGCGGCTGCGCGGAGGCGATGAACGGCTCGTCGTCCCAGAACCCCGGCACGACCGTGCCCATCGCCCACGGGAAGCGTCGCGCGTACTCCTCGGGCGCGATGCTGAGGAAGGCGTCGGTCGCCTTCGGGTCGAGCAGGTCGAGGTAACCGCGGACGTATCCGCTGGAGTCGTCGCGCAGGAGGACCTGGGAGTAGACGTCGACCTGCCAGCGGCCCGCCGGGACCTGCCAGGTGTCGCCCTTGAGTTCGACGGCGGCCGTCGTGCCCACCGGCCGCGCGGCCGCCGCCGTGACACCGGCGAGGTTCACGCGGCTCTGCGAGAAGTCGGCGAGAGCCGTGGCGTCGTCGAAGGTCGACGTCCACAGCTTGGCGCCGTCCGGAGCGGTCACGGTCAGGTCGTCCCACAGCGACCGCTGGGTGCCTTCGGCCGACACCGCCGCGGCTCCGGCCGGGTAACTCGCGTCGGTGGCCGCGGGCTGCACGGTGTTGTTGATCTTCGGTGTGATCGTGGTCCCGGAGACGGTGACGCTCACCGTCTGGACGTGGGTCGGGGTGAAGCCCGGCGTGTTGACGCCGGTGGTCAGCCGCGTCTTGCCCGAACCGTCCACTTTGTACACACTGGCCGCACCCTTCGAGTCGACGTCGACGAGGTAGCCGTGCGAGCCGTCCGAACGCACGGCCAGCTGGACACCACCGGCGGTCAGCGTGACCTTGCCGCTGACGGTGTAGTCGGTCCAGCCGGCGCCGGGCGTGAGCGGGGCGGCGCCCGGCGCGGTGGCCGGGTCGACGACGAGCTTGCCGGTGTCCACGCTGAGGCCCGAGGTCTCGGCGAGCTTCAGCGTCGAGGGCCCGGTGACGATCCGGGTCGAGCGCAGCAGGCCCTTCAGCCGCAGGTCCGGCCGCGCGGTGATCGTGCGGTCGCCCAGGGTGCCGCCGTTGACGACGTAGTTCGCGCCGCGGCCGCTCGGGAAGTTGTTGTCGTTGAACAGCCACATCTTCATGCCGGTGCGCTGCGCCTCGCGCAGCACGTGCCCGACGAGCGTGAACCAGTCCTCGCTGAGGAAGACGGGCTGCATCGAGTCGCCGCCGAGCGGGAAGATGACCGCCTCGAAGATGCCCTTGGCGCGCATCTCGGCCATCTGCCGGTCGGTGATGTCGCTGGTGATGGTGTTGTTCCAGTACCAGTAGATCGCCGGGCGGCTGTCCTTCGGCGGGTTCGCGAAGGCGGCCGGGTCGAAGTGGGCGAGCGTGGTCGTCGCGGCCGGGCCGGGATCGTGGCCGGCCGTCGCCGGCGTGGCCGCGCTCACGGCGGTGGCCGCCGCGAGTACGAGGGACAGCAGTGTCCTGCGCATGGGATTGCCCTTCAGCCGCGCGGAATGGAGGAACGGAAGGTGTGGGTGCCGGAGCCGACGCGGTAGACGGCGTCGTCCCCGCCGCGGAACTGCGGAACGTGCACTTCGGCCGTGCTGCCCGGCGGCACGGTGACGGTCAGCCGGTACTCGCGATCGGACTTCGTCCACGCCGTGCTGACCCGGCCGTGCGGGCTCTCGTAGCTGCCCGACGCGGACGTCAGGTCGCCGACGACCGCCGGGTCGATCACCAGGTCCCGGAAGCCCACGGAGTCGGCCGCCTGCCCGATGCCGGTCAGCCGCGTGGTGAGCCAGCCGTCCATCGCGCCGAGCATGAAATGGTCCTGCGACTGGCCGCTGCCGCCGTCCCAGGTCTCGCCGAGCGCGGTCAGCCCGGCCTGCACCTGGTGGCCCAGGCTGGGGCTGGTGGTCTGCGTGGCGATCCGGTAGACGACGTCGTCGCGCCCGGCGTTCGACAGCACCCGCAGCACGGACGGGAACGAGATCTCGCCCATCACCAGGTGCCGGCCGGCGGCCTCGATCGTGTCGACCAGGTGCTGGGTCTGGCCGGCGCGCAGGTCGGCGGGCACCGCGCCCATGTCGAGCGCGAGCGCTGTCGCGCCCTGCCCGCCGCTGCCGAACAGCCCGGTGGTGGCGTTGTAGTACTTGGCCCACACAGCTTTCGCCAACGTGTCGGCCTGGGCACGATACGCCGAAGCGTCCTGGCCGAGCGCCGTCGCCACCTTCGCGAGCCCGTCTTCGACCGCCCAGACGCCGAAGCTGCTGACGATCGCGCGCGGCATCGCCGGGGACTCGGTGGTGATCCAGTCGCCGAGGCCGTAGTCGTAGACGCCGTCGACCCAGCGTGTGGTCTGCCCCTGCAGATAGCCGAGGTAGCGCTGCATCGCCGGGTAGTACTGCGTCAGGAGATCCGTGTCGCCGTAGGTCTGGTACGCCTTGAGCGGCACCTGGACCAGCGCGCCGCCCCAGTTCGGGTCGTCGCGGTAGGAGCCGGCGAGCGTCACGTGGTCCGGCACGGTGCTGGGCACCAGGCCGCTCGCCTCCTGGCCGTCGGCCATGTCTCCGACGATCTTGCCGAGGTAGGCCTCGACGTCGTAGTTGCGGGCGAGCGCGTCGAACGCGAGGTGGTCCTGCTCCAGCCAGCCGAGCTTCTCGCGACTCGGGCAGTCGGTGAGGATGCTCTGCATGTTGTTCTCGACGGCGGTGCGGGTGAGCCGGTGGATCCCGTCGAGGGTCGCGTCGGAGGAGTCGAAGTCGCCGGCGGAGTCGTTGTCCGCCATCGTGCGCAGGCCGGCGACCGACAGCTGCGCGTCGTCCGGGACGCCGACCACCTCGAGGTAGCGGAAGCCGTGGTAGGTGAAGTCGGGGTGCCAGGTCTGCCGGCCACCCTTGCTCGTGAAGCTGTCCCAGATCGGCGCGCCGACGTTGCTGATGGACTGGTCCACCTGCCCGTCCCGCAACGCTTCGGCGGGGTAGATCCGCACGGCCGTGCCCTTCGGCGCGGTGAGCGTCACCTGCGGCAGGCCGGCGACGTTGCGGCCGAGGTCGTAGACGCGCACCCCGGGCGCGGGACGCGAGATTTCCTTGCCGGGCAACTGTTCCACGACCCGAACGGGTGCACTCTGACGGGCGGTCAGCTTCGCCGTGCTCGTCGCGGGCACCACCGGAGACCAGGTCTTGCGGTCGGTGCCGGGCTTGTCCCAGCCGGGGATCTCGCGGCGGGCGTCGTAGTCCTCACCGCCGTACCACTGGGACACGGTGGTGGCGCCGAGCGCGGTGCGCCAGCTCGAATCGGTGCCGATCCGCTGCACGGTCCCGTCTGTTAGCGTTAACTCCAGCTGCGCGATGACTTGCGGATCACTGGCCGTGCGCGCGAACTTCCGGTAGCGGCCGGAGGTGTGCAGCGCGTCCGCGGTGCCGTTGCCCACCGCGATACCGATGGTGTTCGCCCCGCCGCGGACCTGGTTCGTGACGTCGTAAGCGGCATAGGGAATGCGGTCGGCGTAGTCGCTGTCGCCGGGCTCCAGGACGGCGTCGCCCACGCGGTTTCCGTTGAGACTGGGCACGTAGACGCCGAGACCGCTGACGTACAGCCGAGCACTGGCGACGCGGCCGCGCACGGAGAAGTCCTTCGCGAACACCGGCAACGCGGGTGGCAGCCACGTGTCGGGCGTCGGCTGGTTCGTCACGGTCTTCGCGACGGTGAACGTCCCGCCGGTGGCCGTCTGCACCGTGTAGTCGACCGGGAAGTTCGCGGTCTTGCCGTCAGCGGTGAGGGTGTCGGTGCGCGGGTAGAGCACGACCTGATCGAAGGTGCGAGGGGCGCCGAGGTCGATCGTGAGCGAGACGTCGGCGTCCGCACTGGTGTGCGCGGCGCTCTGGTAGCCGGCGTTCCCGGCGTCCTCGGGGTTGGACGTCGTGAGGCCGTCGGCGACCAGGCCGGGCTCCCACTCTTTGCGCACGGTCTGGGTTTCCGACGCGGTGACGTACTTCTGGCGTCCGTCGGCGAAGTTCACGGCCGGGTCTGCCGAGTCGCGCACCTGCAGCTCGGCCAGCTGCAGGCGGTAGGTCAGGTCGGGGAAGCGGCGGGTGTCGCCGGTGGTGACCATGCGGTTCTGGCTGTCGAGCGGCTGCTCGGCCAGGGGCAGGCCGAGCTTCGTGACGTCGAGCTTCACGAACTGCGCGGTCTGAGGCGGGAGGGTGACGACCACCGGCTGGGCCGGCTTGGCGCCGAGCTGCCACTGGCTGTTCGTGACCCAGCCCGCGGACCAGTCCTTTTGGTCGGTCAGGCCGGTTTCGAACCAGGTCGGCGTGCTCCAGGCCGAGGCGGCGTTCCCGGCCCAGACGCGGACCCGCCAGTGGACGCGCTGCCGGCTGCCGAGGGCGCGGCCGGCGTAGCCGAGGTCGGCGGTGGCGCTGGTGACGCGGCCGGTGTCCCAGAGGTCGGGGCGCGCGAGACGCGCTTCCGAGGTGGCGGCCTGGACCTCGTAGGCGGTCTGGTCGCGGGCGGTGGTCCGCCAGCTCAGCTCGGGGGTGGTGTCGTCCGTCCCCAGTGGCCGGTCGAGGTGGTTCGCCCGGAGGTCGGTGGCGCCGAAAGCGCGGCTTCCGGTTTCGGGCGCGGCTTCGGCCGGTACCGCGGTGCCGGCGACGAGCAGCGAGACGAGGGCGAGGAGACGGCGGGATCTGTGGCGCACGGCAGCTCCTGGGGACGGCCAGTGGGGCGCGGCCTGGATTCGACGATGAATCGTTTCAAGTTACGGAACGTTTTACGGCTTCGGCAAAATGGGGAACGTGTTCGGAACCAGACAGCGCGACCCGGTCTCAGGCGGGCGCGCGGGCTCAAACTGGCGGGTAACAACGCTTCGGATCGCCCTGTGGGACCAGAAGGGGCCCGTGGCCCAGCCTCCGTCGCTTCATCGCGATCTCCGTATTGAAAGGTTTCACATGTCCGACGCCGTGACGCTACCTTGCGTCCGAAGAGGAAGTCAATGACGAAGGGAGCCCGCGAAGCGACATGGTGAGGGGGCGGCCCTCCCCGCTCGGCCCGAAGCTGCGCGCGCGAACCGCGCTCCCGACCGCCGGGAAATCGGCCGGCCCGCGGACGAGGGTGCCCCCGACTTCGGGGATGTCGACGTGGGCGTAGGCGTCGTACTCCGCCAGGTGGAGGCCGAGCCCGAACGGGTGGTGGCAAACGACTTCGGCGTCCACGACCTCCCCCGCGGGCAGCACGAAGCGTTCCGCGCTGCCGGCCCGGTGCAGGTCCCAGCCGGGCTCGAGGTGACGCGTCACCCGGCCTCCTCCGCATCCAGCGCGATCTCCACGAAGCGCCGCAGGAGCGCCTCGTGGACGTGCGGGAGGAACACCAGCGTCACCGGGCTCGGCGGGGCGCCGCGCAGCGGGACGAACCGCACCGCCGGGTGGATGTTGCGCCGCATCGCCACCTCCGGCGCGATGCCGATCCCGCGATCGGCCGCGACGCTCTCGATCCACTCGTCGAAGTTCGCCGTCTCCACGACCGTCTCCGGCCGCTCGTCCGGCGGCCACGACCACGGCCCGGTCGTCCCGCTCACGATGTTCACCACCAGCGGCCACCGCGGCACTTCCGACCACGCCAGCTCTTCCCGGCCGGCCAGCGCCGACCGCACCGAACACGCCGCGACCCGGGCCTCGTCGAACAGGTGCACCACGCGCAGCGCGGACGACCGCACCGGCCCGCGCACCACGGCGAGATCGACCTTGCCCTGCTGCAGGGCGGCGAGCGGGTCGTCGGTGCGCACCAGGTCGACGCTTCGCCCGGTCTCCCGCTCGAACCGCGTGACCGTCCGCTGCGCCCACGGGTCCGGCAGCAGCCAGCTGAACCCCAGCCGGACGCTCGACTCCCGGCGGACGGCGCCGAACCCGCGTTCCAGCTCCGCGAAGGCCCGTTCGACGTGGGCCAGCAGGGTTTCCCCCGCGGCGGTCAGCTCGACGTGCCGGGTGCTGCGGTCGAACAGCGTCACACCCAGCGCGTCCTCCAGCTGCCGGACCGTGCGGCTCAGCGCGGGCTGGGTGATCGCGAGGTCGGCCGCCGCCCCCGTGAACGACCTCAGCCGCGCCACCGCTTCGAAGCCGCGCAGGTGCCGCAGCTCCACCCGGCCCGACCCCAACTCGTTCATGCCTGAGCAGCATAGATGCACCCCAGCAGGCATTTCCCAGCCGGCCACGCGCTGCCTAGCCTCGGTTTCATGCACACCACGCTGGACGCGCTCGGACTCTCGGCGCCGATCCTCGCCGCGCCCATGGCGGGCGGCCCGACGACACCCCGGCTCGTCGCGGCCGCGGCGTCGGCCGGCGCGGCCGGGCTGCTGGCCGGCGGCTACAAGACTCCCGAAGCGCTCGAGGAACAGATCTCCGAGGTGCGGGCCGCGGGCGTCCCGTTCGGGGTGAACCTGTTCGCGCCGAACCCGGTCCCGATCGCCCCCACCACCTACGCCGCCTACGCCCGCACGCTGCAGCCGGAGGCCGACCACTACGACCTCGACCTGGCCGGCATCCCCCGCACCGAGGACGACGACGGCTGGCGCGACAAGATCGACCTGCTGCTCGACGCGCCGGTCCCGGTGGTCACCTTCACCTTCGGCCTCCCGGAGGCCGCAGTGCTCGCGGCGTTCCGCGGGGCGGGCACGCTCGTCGGCCAGACGGTCACCTCCCCCGACGAGGCACGCCGGGCTGCGGACGCCGACTTCCTCGTCGTGCAGGCATCGGCGGCCGGCGGGCATTCGGGCACGCTCACGCCGGGGTGGACGCCCGCGGACATCCCGGTCACCGACCTCCTGCGCGCCGTCGCCCGGGTGAGCGAGCTGCCCCTCGTCGCGGCCGGCGGGATCGCGACCCCCGGCGCCGTGGCCGGCGCGCTCCGGGCCGGCGCCGAGGCCGTCATGGTCGGCACCGTGCTCCTGCGCTCCGACGAGAGCGGCGCGTCGAAGACGCACCAGGCCGCGCTCGCGGATCCTCCCGGTGCCGGCCGGACGGTCGTCACCCGCGCCTTCACCGGCCGGCCCGCCCGCGCCCTGGCCAACGCGTTCACCGGCCGCTACGACCGGCTCGCACCGGCCGGCTACCCGGCGGTCCACCACCTGACGAGCCCGCTGCGCAAGGCGGCGGCCGCCGCGGGCGACGCGGACCGGCTCCACCTGTGGGCGGGCACCGGGTTCCGGCACGCGTCCACCGAGCCCGCGGCGCGCATCCTCGGCCGTCTCGTCGCGAACCTCTGAAGGAGATCCCTCGATGATCGAACTCGTCGACTACCAGTTCGGCCCGCAGGCACGTCGTCGGCTGGAGGAAGCGCGCGATCCGGGCCGGGAAGGCGCGATCGCGGCCCTGGAGAGCTTCTACCACGCCCTCAACCGCCGCGACCTCGACGCGCTGTCCGCCGTGTGGTCGCAGGACGAGCTGGCGCAGCTGAACAACCCGGTGGGCGGCATCCTCCGGTCCGGGGCGGCGGTCACCGGCCTCTACCGCCGCATCTTCGCCGGCGACCTCGGGCTGACGGTCACGTTCACCGACGCGGTCACCTACTGGTGGGCGGACGCTGTCGTGTTCGCGGGCCGCGAGATCGGCCAGTACCACGACCACGACGGCGCGACGGTCCCGCTGACGATCCGGACATCACGGGTGTTCGGGTACGACCAGGACGCCGGACGCTGGCTGCAGGTCCACCACCACGGCAGCATCGACCACCCCGAAGAGCTTGCGGCGTACCAGAAGGCCGTCCGCGGCTAGTCCTTTTCGGACGATCCTCGGGGTCCTCTGAAAGCACCCGCATATGTCGTTCCCATCTCTTCGGCACCTGAAACGTGTGAAGACGACTCCGCCGGGGTATCCCCCGGTGTGCACAAGATCATCGCCGGCCTCGGTGCCGTGGCGGCCGTCCTCTGCGGATGTTCTTCGGCGGACACCTCCTCCGCCGAAGAAGCGGCGCAGCGGTTCGAAGCGGCCGTCGCCGACGGCGGCGGCCCCGCGTGCGCGCTGCTGGCCCCGCGGGCTCGCGACGGCTTGGGACCGGTCGGGTGCGGCACGGGTTCGCCGGTCGCGACGCTCCCCCACGCGCCGGTCGGCTCGATCGTCGTCTGGGGTGACGAGGCTCAGGCCCGGTCCACCTCGGACACCCTGTTCCTGCACGACTTCCCCGACGGCTGGCGGGTGACCGGCGCCGGCTGCCGGCCGCGCAACCAGCAGGTCTACGACTGCGCGGTGGGTGGCCGATGAAAGCCCGGGCCGTCTACATCGGATACCTCGTCGTCGTGCTGGGCGGCTTGGCGTACTTCCTCGTGATCGGGGTGCTCGGCCGATGAAGAAGTTCGTCCGCGACAACGGCCTCTCCCTGGGGTTCGGCGCCCTGTTCCTGGTGAGCCTGGTCGGGCAGGCCCTGTCCGGCCTGGCCGACTTCAACGACCGCCAGGTCGCCCACGGCGTCGACCCGATCGGGATGGGCAGCTACCTGACGTCCTCGTCGTTCGCGGTGGACGTCGCGGAGAACTGGCAGTCGGAGTACCTGCAGTTCTTCCTCTACGTCTTCGCGACCGTCTGGCTGGTCCAGCGCGGTTCGCCGGAGTCGAAGCCGCTGAGCCGGATCGGCACCGAAAGCGACCAGGACCAGCTGGTCGGCCGCTACGTCAAGGCAGGTTCTCCGCCGTGGGCGAAGGCGGGTGGCTGGCGGACCGCGGTTTTCGCCCGCTCGCTGGCGCTGGTGATGGGCGGGATCTTCCTGCTGTCGTGGCTCGCGCAGTCGGTCGCCGGCGTCGCGGCGTACAACGCCGAGCAGCTGAGCGACTTCGGGGACCCGGTGTCCTGGGCGGACTACCTCGTGTCCGCGGACTTCTGGAACCGCACGCTGCAGAACTGGCAGTCGGAGTTCCTGGCCATCGGCTCGATGGCGGTGTTCAGCGTGTACCTGCGCCGGCGCGGCTCACCCGAGTCGAAACCGGTGGGTGCCCCGCACGGCGTCACCGACGAAGCCGGCTGATCCCCCGGCCGGCGGTGGTTGACCCACGACCGGCGGGGTAGCCGGGACGACATGGACCCAGCAACCGAAACCCAGCCGACCCCCGCACCGCACCGAGCGCTCCGGGCCGTGGAAGACGCCCAAGCGCTCGACGGCCCGGCCACCGGACTCAGCCGGCTGCTGCGCGGCCCGGCCGAAAGCACGATCGGCGGGCTGGTGCGCGGCCGCTGGCTGGGCCATCCGCTGCACCCGCTCGCCGTCACCGTCCCGGTCGGCGCCTGGCTGTGCTCGGCGGCGTTCGACCTGATCCCCGGACAGCAGGAGACCGCGCGGCGGCTCGTCGCCGCCGGACTGCTGGCGACGCCACCCGCCGTCCTGCTCGGCTTGGCCGACTACGCCGAGCTCGACACGCGGCAACGGCGCGTCGGCCTGGTCCACGCGGCCGGCAACGCGGCCGCGACCGCGCTCTTCGGCGCGTCCTACCTGGCCCGCACCCGCGGCCGCACCGCCCGCGGCAAGCTGCTGGGCGCCCTCGGCCTCGCCGCGGCCAGCGCCGCCGGGGCGCTGGGCGGGCACCTGGCGTACGCGCAAGGCGCGGGCGTCTTCCGCTGGCAGCAGCCCGGCGCCGACCCCGCCGAACTCGCCGGAGAAGACCCGACGGCACCGCGGAACCCGGCCTGACCGGCACACAGGGCCGCCGGCGGCTGGGAAAGCGCCGCCGACGTCCCTGTGTGCACGCCGTACGTGGTGGCTAGCCGAGCCCGGGACCGCGAGCGGCTCGCGAACGATCGCCGGCGCGGGCGGTGAGCAGGCCGAGCGCGATCATGCCGACACCCAGGACGAGGTGCAGCCAGTTGTCCGCGGTGTTGAGGGGCACGAAGTTGGCGTCGCTGCCGTGGTCGATGAGCAGCCCGTACAGCCAGAGCACGAGGTAGACGACCCCACCGGCGATCAGGTAGGTCCGCGCACCTCGTGCGGTGCGCGCCGAAGCGAGGCCGGCGATGCCGAACAGCAGGTGCACGATGTTGTGCAGAATCGACACCATGAACACGCCGAGCAGCATGGCCATCGAGTCGTGGCCGGCGAAGCTCAGCTGGTCGTAGTCCGTCGTGACGCCCGGGACGAAACCGAGCAGGCCGACGAGCAGGAAGACGACCGAAACGACCATGGCGGTGATCTGCACCGGTGTGCGCGTGCGGGTGGGGCTGGTGGCCGACATGACTTTCCTTTCGTGGGGCGCGGGAACCGGATCCTCGGTCCGGTTCGGAACAGGGTCTGGGCTGGCTTCCCCGTTTCCCCGCGAACACACATCGATCGGACGCCGGGAATCGCCCGGTTAGCCCCGGTGCGACGGGGTAGCCGCGCCGGACAGGCACGGCGAAAGGACCACCGATGTCCGAACCTTCCGGCGGCGACTCCCTGATGTTCGTCGGGACCGCGACCACGGTGCTCCGGCTGGGGCCGTTCACGGTGCTGACCGACCCCAACTTCCTGCACCGCGGCCAGTGGTCGTACTTCGGTCAGGGCCTGTTTTCGCGGCGCCGCACCGAACCCGCGCTGCAGCCGGCCGAACTGCCGCCGCTCACCGCGGTCGTGCTCTCCCACCTGCACGGCGACCACTTCGACCGCATCGCCTCCCGCGAACTCCCCCGTGACGTCCCGATCCTCACCACCGAACACGCGGCAGGCCGGCTGCTCCGCCGCGGCTTCCACGCCCCGCTCCCCCTCCCCACCTGGATGAGCGAAACCTTCACCGACGGCGAAGCCCGGCTGACGATCACGTCCGTGCCCGCCCGGCACGCGCCGGGGCTGATGCGGCGCGTCCTCCCGCCGGTGATGGGCAGCGTCCTGGAGTACCACGCCGGTCCGGACGCCGGCCCGCTGCGGATCTACGTCAGCGGCGACACGGTCATGCACGACGAACTGCGCACCATCCGCGACCACTTCCCCGACCTCGACCTCGCCGTGGTGCACCTGGGCGGCACCCGGGCGTTCGGCGTCCTGGTCACCCTCGACCACCGCGGCGGCGTCGACCTGCTGAACCTCCTGGAACCGCGCCGCGCGGTCCCGGTCCACTTCGACGACTACGGCCTGTTCCACTCCCCGGTGTCCAACTTCCTCGAGGAGGTCCGGCTCCGCGAACCGGTCACCCGGGTCCACCTCCTGCAGCGCGGCGAGCTCCTCCCGCTCTGACCGGGGCGGCTCAGAGGATCGGCTTGCCGCCGGTCACCGCGACGCGCGCCCCGGACACGTAACTGCCGTCGTCGGACGCGAGCAGCACGTACACCGGGGCCAGCTCCGCCGGCTGTCCCGCGCGTCCGAGCGGAACCTGCTCCCCGAACGACTTCACCGCCTCCTCGGGCATCGTCGACGGGATCAGCGGCGTCCAGATCGGACCCGGCGCCACACTGTTCGCGCGGATTCCCCGCGGCCCCAGCAGCTGCGCCAGCGCCGCGGTCATGTTCGCGATGCCCGCCTTCGTCACGTCGTAAGGCAGCAACTGAGGCTTCGGATTATCGGAGTTCACCGACGAACTGCCGATGATCGACGCCCCCGGCTTCAGGTGCGGTAAAGCCGCCTTCACCAGGTGGAAGAACGCACTGAGGTTGATCGCCAGCGTGCGATCCCACTCCTCGTCCTCGATTTCCTCCAGCGTTTCGTGGCTCATCTGAAAAGCCGCGTTGTTCACCAGGACGTCGAGCCGTCCGAACTCCTCCACCGCCCGGGCGACCAAGGCCCGGCAATGCGCCGGATCGGCGACGTCACCGGGCACGACGACAGCCTTGCGCCCGGCCTCCTCCACCCAGTACCGCGTCTCCTCCGCGTCGTCGTGCTCGTCCAGGTAGGAGATCAGCACATCGGCACCCTCCCGCGCGTACGCGATCGCCACGGCACGGCCGATCCCGCTGTCCGCGCCGGTGATCAACGCCGCCTTCCCGGTCAATTTGCCGGAACCGCGATAGGAGTGTTCCCCGTGGTCGGGTCGCGGGGTCATCTCCGCGGTCGATCCGGGCGGATTCTGCTGCTGGGCGGGCTGAGACACGGGCTGACTCCTTGCCGGCGGGGACCAGAACCGTCCCGTGGTACCCCGGCACGCCCGTTTCACGCATTTCCCAAGCCACGGGTTCGCCACAGTTTGCCCGGCCGGCTTCGCGGTATCCAGGCCCCGATTCCCCGAGGAGGGCCATGTTCCCGTCAAGCTCGACCGTGCTCTCCGCCGCCGCGGGCACCGTGCGGTTGCTCGCCCGTGAAAACGCTTACACCTCGCTGCGAGACCTGCCACGGCTGCTTCGGCATCCCGTGTGGCGCACCGGCCGCGGAAATCGTGGCGAAGGCCTCGGCGTACTGCTCGTTCCCGGTTTCTTCGCCGGCTCCCCGAGCTTGGCGCTGACCCGCCGATGGCTGCAGGCCCGCGGTTTCAGACCGCGGAGCGCCGACATCGGTTTCGACATCGGTTGCACCGGCGAACTCGTCGACCGGCTCGAGGAACAGCTCGCCGAGCACGTCCGCGACACCGGAGGCCGCGTCGTGCTGCTCGGGCACAGCCGCGGCGGCGGACTGGCCCGCCTCACCGCCGCCCGTCGTCCGGACCTGGTACGCGGGCTGATCATGCTGGGCTCGCCGGTGGTGGACCCGCTGGGCGCTCACCCGGCCGTCCTCGGGGCGGCACGCCTGCTCGCCCGGCTCTCCGCGGTCGGCTTGCCCGGGCTGCTCACCGCGGACTGCCTCACCGGCCGCTGCCGCGACGACAACGTGGCCGGCCTCGCCGCCCCGCTGTCCCCCGGCGTGCCGGCGCTCTCGGTGTTCTCGCGCCGCGACGCGATCGTTCCGTGGCGATCGTCGCTCGACCCGTCCGCCACCCACGTCGAAGTCCGCAGCACCCACCTCGGGCTGCCGGTGGATCCCGACGTGTATTCGGCGATCGAACCGGTGCTCACGACGTGGGCGCACGACGCCGTCGAGCTCGCCGCCGCACAACCGGCACGCGGCGGCGGTGCCGCGTGCCGAGCCGGTCGGCGGGAACGGCAGGTCAGTCGAGGGCGTTGAGTTCGGGGTCGGCACCCCGGGTTTCGTTGAGGCGCTGGGCTTCGTAAAGCTGGTCTTCGAGGCTGACGATGCGGCAGGCGGCGTCGATGGCGGTGCCCTGGTCGACCAGTTCCCTCGCCCGGCCGGCCAGGCGCAGCTGGTGCCGGGAGTAGCGGCGGTGCCCGCCGGCGGAGCGTTGCGGCGTGATCAGCCCGGCCTCGCCGAGGCTGCGCAGAAAACCTTGGGTCGTACCGAGCATTTCCGCGGCCCGGCCCATGGTGTACGCGGGGTAGTGCTCGTCGTCGAACTTGTCGGCCCCGCCGGGCGTGGCCGGTCCTTCTTGCTCAGGGATCATTCCACCTCCACATCACGAAGGACCCCGGGTGCCGTGGACGGCACCCGGGGTCCTCAAGGGTTGGGTTTCACCATTGTCTACCGGCGCGACCGCCGGTTTCCTGCACCCGCGTCCGGCCGAAAGCCGGATTCCGCGGGGATCGCTCATTCGTGACCGAGCACCACCTCCGAACTCGATGGGACTACGGCACCCGCGCGGCGCTACCCAGCCGCTGCGGGCGATCCAATGATGGCTCCGTTCCCTTCTCTCCTGCGTTTTCCACTTACTCGGTACTGCCACTTCACTTGCTGCGGACGTCACTGCCAGGACCCTTCCACTGATCGGTCCCAGCACGCTGACGCCGCTGGTCACTGCCCGGAGCCCCGTTCACTGATCGGCTCCGGCCACCTGACCGGTCTTGCCACTGCACTTGCACGGACAACTACCACTGATCTTCACGGGCGCACCCGCTCCGCCCGCGTCCTGCACTACCGCTCCGGACCGGTACTGCCCGGTCGGACGTCATCACGACCCCGGTTCGGAGTACTGCTCCGGTCACCAGCCGAAACCTTGTTCCTTGATCGGCTCCGCACTGCCTGACCGTCTTGTCTCACCTCGCGGGCAGTTACGTCCTCTCCCGCGCTCGCTTGACGTTGTCTCTCTCGCTACGAGCAGAACACTACACACACCCGCCGCCGAATGTCTACTCCAGTCGGCATAGATTTTCGGAGCCGGCCGCCCGATGCCACGGAGAGGCCGCTGACCTCGCAGGATGCGCCGAGTACCGCGACACTCAGCCGTCCCGGCCGACAATGCGCAGGGCCAGGTCGCCGTACTGGTAGGCCAGCTGGTCGACGGAGAACTCGCCGCCGTCGTGGAACCAGTTCGCGACTCCCATGCCCATGTCGAGGATCGAGTACGACGCGAGGCGCGCGGACCGGACCGCGAACACCCCCTCCGCCACACCGCGTTCGATGAGTTCGCGAAAACCGCGCTCGTACGTGCTGCGCAGCCTCAGGACCCGGCCCGGCTGCTCGAGACTGCCGATCTCGCGGTTGCCGACGAACGCTTCGAGCCGGTGCCGGGCGTGGTAGCGGACGTGCGCCTCGACGGCCCGGCGCAGCCGTTCCGTCACGTCGGTGACGCCGTCGACCGCCTCGGTGTGCATCGCCAGCAGCGTGTCCATCGTGCCGAGCATGAGCTCCGCGAGCAGCACCTGCTTGCCGGACACGTGCTTGTACAGGCTGGGTCCCCGGATGCCGACCGCGGCGCCGATGTCGGCCATCGTCGTGGCCCGGTAGCCCTGCGCGGCGAACAGGCGCAGCGCGGCCAGCCGGATGGCCGCGGCCCGGTCGGCCGGCAGCCCGGCCGCGACGTCGCCGGGGCGATGGGGGCGTTCCACCTTCATGCCCACAGGCTAACGCTGATTAGCCACAATGTCTTGACTTCGGCCCCGAGCCGGCGTTCTCATGGCTAATAGCCATTAGCCGGTTGGCGGTTCTGCGCACCCAGGAGGAGTCATGCGGTTGTCCGGGAAAGTCGCGCTCGTCACCGGCGCGACGGGCGGCATCGGCGAGGCGATCACGCGCCGGCTCGCCGGAGAAGGCGCGCGGGTCGTCGTCACCGACGTCGACGCCGAACGCTGCAAAACCCTGGCCGCCGAGCTGCCCGACGCGCTCGCCCTGGCCCTCGACGTCACGTCGGAAGAGGTCTGGCGGGCCACGGTCGCCCAGGTCGAAGCCGACCTGGGCGGGCTGACGGTGCTGGTGAACAACGCCGGCATCGGCGAGCCCGCCAACGTCGAGACGGAAACCCTGGAGACCTGGGAGAAGGTCATCGCCGTCAGCCAGCGCGGGGTCTGGCTCGGCATGAAGCACGCCGGCGCGGCGATCGAGCGCGCGGGCGGCGGCTCGATCGTCAACATCGCGTCGATCTTCGGCACGGTCGGCGGCTTCGGGACGCATTTCTCCTACCACGCCGCGAAGGGCGCGGTCCGCCTGATGACCAAGAACGCGGCCCTGCACTGGGGAAAGCGCGGGGTGCGCGTCAACTCGGTGCACCCCGGCTTCATCGAGACGCCGTTGTCGCGGCAGCTGTGGGAAGGCTCTCCCCGCCACACGGCGATGGTCGACGGCACCCCGCTCGGCCGGCTCGGCCGCACCGACGAGGTCGCGGGCGCGGTGGCGTTCCTGGCATCCGAGGACGCGAGCTTCGTGACGGGCTCCGAGCTGTACGTCGACGGCGGCTGGACCGCCCGCTGACCCGGCCCGTGGCCGGGTCCCGGCCCGTGGCCGGGTCCCGGCGAAGTCGGATCGGGGGTTGCTCGGGCGTCGGCGTGTCTTGAATGAGTCATTCAGGACCTCCGAAGACCTGAATGACTCATTCAAGACGTTCGGCGGGACCGGCGGCGAGCGTGCGACCGGGACCTTGCCGGAGTCCAGCGACCCGTGCTGTCAGGCCGGGGAATACCGCGCCACACCGTCCACTTCGGACACCACCGCCCGGCCGCGGGCGACCAGCACGTCCAGGTGGGCGACGGTCTCGTTCACCGCGAGCATCCGGTTGAAGTCGTTCAGGTCGCCGAACGGGACCGACCGGCGGGTCCACCCCAGCCGGCCGGCGACGGCGTGCCCTTCCCGGGCCCCGGCACCAAGGGCGTCCTCGGTCTCGGCGAGGCGCTTGTCGTGGTGGGCCAGCAGTTCGTCGACGCGGGTGTGGGTGCTCTCCGCGACCGGGCCGTGCGCCGGCAGCAGCCGGTTGTCCGGGAACGCCGTCATCAGCCCCAGCGAATCGAGGTAGTCGCCGAGCGGCAGGCCCGGTTCGCCCAGCTCGAACCCGATCGACGGGGTGATGTGCGGCAGGACATGATCGCCGGAGAACAGCAGCCCGCGGGGCTCGTCGAGGTACACGACGTGCCCGCGCGTGTGGCCCGGCGTCGGCACCACCCGCAGCGGATGCCGCAGCGGCACCAGGCCCGGGTCGAGCCAGCGGTCCGGCGGCTCCCAGCCGGACGGGTCGAACTCCCCGTACCCCTCGGCCATCCGCTCGGCCAGGTCGGTCGCGCCGCCGCGGCGGAGGACGTCCAGCGAGGTCACCGGGACGTCGGTGCGGAGCGTGGTCAGCAGCTCGAGCCCGGGCCGCTCCCCCGCGCCGAGGTGCACCCGCGTCCCGAACCGGCGGCGGAGCTCGACCGCCTGCGTGTAGTGGTCCCGGTGGATGTGGGTGACGTAGACGTCGGTGATCTCGTCGAGCCGGCGGCCGCCCAGCTCGGCCAGCGACTCCGCCAGCACCGCCAGGGACTCGGGGATCGACCAGCCCGCGTCGATGAGGACCAGGCCGTCCGGCTGTTCGAGGGCGTAGACGTTGATCGCGCGCAAGCCGTCGTTGGGCAGCGGCAGCGGGATCCGGTGGACGCCCGGCGCGACCGTCTCCGGGCCGCCGGTCGCCCACTTCCCGCGGTCGAAACTCATGAGACCCCCGCGTGCAGGCCTTCGGCGACCTTGCGCGCACCCGCGCGGTCGAGCTTGCCGACCTTCGTCTGCGGCAGCGCGTCCACCAGGTACACGAACTCCGGCCACTTCGTCTTGGACAGCCCGGCCTCGCGCAGGTAGCCGGTCACGTCTCCCAGCTCGACAAGCGAACCGTCGCGGGAGACGGCGAGCAGCGCCACCCGCTCCCCCAGGACCTCGTCGCGCACCGGCACCACGCAGGAGTGCGCCAGCCGTTCGTAGCCGGCGACCGCCCGCTCGATCTCGGTGACGTCGATGTTGCGGCCACCGCGGATGATGACGTCCTTCTCCCGGCCCATGATGGTGATCAGTCCATCCACAGTGGACACGACAAGATCACCGGTCGGGAAGAACCCGTCCTCGGTCAGCTCCGGCGGCTCGACGCGGCCGCCGCGGGCGTACCCGAGGAACAGCGACGGCCCGCGCACCTGCGCGCGTCCGGTCTCGCCGGGCCCGAGCACGATCCCTTCCGGCGACACCGCCCGGACCTCGGTGCCGGGGAACGGCCGGCCGTCGTGACCCAGCCGGATCCCGGCGGGCTCGGCCGGGTCCGGGGAGGTGTGGCCGAGGCATTCGGACATCCCGAACACACGCAGGATCTTCGTCCCCAGCGCGGTCTCGGCGCGGGTCAGCGCGAGCTGGTCCATCGGCCCGCCGCCGACGGTGATCGACCGGACACCCGGCAGGGCCCCGGCGGCCGCCAGCTGGAGGGCCATCGTCGGGACACACATCGTCCAGCGCGCGCCCGTCTCGGTCAGCCTGGTGAGCACCGCCGGCGGGTCCCACTTCGCGGTGAGGACCAGCGGGCCGCCGAGGACCAGTGAGCAGTAGGCGCCGAAGCAGAACGCCGCGGTCGAGGACAGCGGCACGATCGCCGCGACGGCGTCGCCCGGCTGGAGTCCGTTGATCTCGATCGTGCAGGCGCACGCGTAGTGCAGCGCCGCTTCGGACTGGACCACGCCCTTCGCCCGGCCGGTCGACCCGGAGGTGAGGCCGATGAACACGCCGCCGTTCCACCGCGCCGGGTCACTGCGGCCCGCCGTGGACACGGCGGACCAACCGTCGAGCACGGTTCGCGCGGCGCCGGGGACGTCCCATTCGTCCACGGCGGACGGTTCGGCGACGACGACGTCCGGCCGGATGTCTTCGCACGCGGCCGCGAACTCGGCCCGGGTCGTGTGCCGGTTGACCACGGCGAGGACACCGCCGGTCAGGCCGGTGGCCAGGGCGGCGACGACCGTGCGCCAGGAGTTGTCGGCCTGGACCAGCGCCGTGGCGCGCGGCCCGAGGACGTCGGCGAGAGCCTCGGCGTCGGCGAGGAGCCGGCGCGCGGCGTGCTCGCCGCTGTCGTCGACGACGGCGACGAAGTCCGCCTGCTCGGCGCGCTTCCTGAAATCCTGGACGGCGTCCTTCATCCCGCGAACATCTCCCGTTCGGTGCCGAGGACGGCGACCCGGCGGCCGCGCATGTCGCCGACCTGGGCGACGGCTTCGGCCCATTCCGGGCTGGCCAGCGCCTTGCGCAGGTCCTCCTCGGTGTCGAAGCCGAGGATCGAGACGCCGTCCCAGCCTTCCGAGCGCGGTTCGAGCGCCGCCTCGACCTCGGTGTGCCGCCACGACCGCAGGCCGGGCAGCCGGTAGGTGAGCTCGGCGTGGTCGGTCCGCCACCACGTGATGAACCGCTCGTGGGTCCAGTCCGGCGGCTTAGCGGCCAGCAGCACCAGGTTGTACATCCGCACCTCCCTCGAAGCGGACGCCGGGCGAGCGTCCGATGATCAGGCGTTCGAGCCGGCCGGACGCGCCGACCTGGCCGGCCGCGACGAAGGTGGCGACCACCTCGCCCGCGCGGCGGACCTCGCCGAGGTAGAACTCGCCGTGCCCGGTCGAGCTCACGTCCAGGGGGTGGTGCGTGAGCGTGTTCTTCTCGCGCTGGGCGAGGTAGCCCTCCATCGCCTCGCGGCCGCCGGCGAAGTCCGTCGCGCGGCCGTCGGTGGAGAACAGGATCGAGAACGTGAAGTCGTCGGTGATCAGGTCCAGGATCCGCGACGGCGCGTCGCTGTCCATGATCTCGAACCACTTCGTCAGGAACGGCGCTTCAGGCATGTTCGACCTCCTTGCGGGTGCGGAGGGCCGCCAGCCGCCCGGCGCGGCGGCCGGACACCACGGCCAGGCACAGCCCGCCGCCGTAACCCTCGTTATACACATCGGACAGGTCGGCGCCGGCCGGGTAGAGGCCGTCGATCGGGGTGCCGGTGCTGTCCAGTGCGGTGCCGTCGGTGTCGGCCTCGACGCCGCCGAAGGTGAAGGTGATGGCCGGGACGACGTCGGCGTGGAAGACGCGGCCGTCGCCCAGTCGCGCGCGGGCCTCGGGATCCAGCTGCACCGGCAGCGCGTCGACGTTGTCCGCGACGCCGACGGCGCCGCCGCGGTCTCGGGAGAACGCCCAGCGGTCGAGGCACGGGCTGCCGGGGATGAACGGCGCCTCGGCGGCGGCGCGCTGGACGGCTTCGGACCACAGCAGCAGGCCCCGGCCGCCGTGGGCGGCGAGCGCCATGGCGTTGTTGTGGTCGCCGCGGGTCTCGTCGGCGAACCGGTGGCCTTCCGGGTCGAGCAGGACGCCGTGGTCGCTGTGGTAGAGCGCGAAGGCGATGTAGTCGACCGGGCTGACGGGCTCGACGCCGTCGGCGAACAGGTGGCCGTAGAAGCCGGTGTTGGCGGTGTTGATCGACGCGCCCAGCCCGGCCGCGAGGGCCGCGCCGGTGCCGCGGGACCAGGGGTTGCCGCGCAGCGGCGGGACGAACCCGCCGCCGACCAGCGAGGCCCGGACGTCCGGGTCGGCCTGCCGCCCGCCGGTGGCGAGCACGACCGACCGGGCGGTGACCCGTCGTGGTCCGGCCGGCGTCGTCACGTCGACCAGGTATTTACTGCCGTCCCGGGTCAGCTCGTCGGTCTGCGCATCGACGACGATCCGGCCGCCGGCCGCGGTCAGCGCCCGGGTCAGGTGGGCGAGCAGCACCGGCATGTCGAACTTGTGCCCGCGTCCGGCCAGCGCCCGTTCCACGCCGGTCAAGGGCGGCGCGAAGCCGGAGAGCCACGCGATCGCGTCGGGGTAGCCGTCGACGACCACCATCCCGTGCCGCTGGTACGGGCCGGGATCCTCCCGGCGCAGCGCGGCCTCGTCCTCGATGGCCCAGACGTACCCGCCGGAGATCGCCGCGGAGCCCCCGATCCCCGGCGCGCGTTCCACGACCAGCGTGCGCGCGCCGCCGATGGCCGCCGTGACGGCCGCGGACAGCCCGGCGAGCCCGGCGCCGAGCACGACGACGTCGAAGTCCTCGGTCATCGTCGCGCTCCTTCCGACCGGTCGATCAAGGCGAACGTCGTGCTGAAGAACGACTGGTAGCCGGCCAGCAGGCCGTTCGGCGAGACGACCGCGGCCGAGTGGAAGGCGCCGACGGGTTCACCCGCTTCGGTGACGACGCCGTACACCATCTCGGTGTCGCCGTCGGCGCAGTAGCGGAGGACTTCGTGCACCCGGTCGACCGGGTTCCGGCTGCCGAGGTAGGCGGCGAAGTCCGCTTTGGACGTCCCGGCGACCTCGCCGGAGGGCAGCGCGATCAGGAACCGCAGGTCCGGCTCCATCAGCTCGAGGGCCTTGGCCGGGTCTTCGTCCATACAGGACAGGTATTCTCGCAACGCCACGGTCGGTCTCCCTCGGGTGGTTCAGCGGGCGGGCGGGGTGAAGAAGTCCCCTTCGGAGGTCCACTTGCCGTTCTTGACGACGACCTTCTGCACGTCACGCGTGCCCATGTGGCGGTCCGGGCCGAAGCTCATCACGGGAGCGACGCCGGGATCGATATTCTTGGCCTGTTCGTAGGCTTTCGCCAGTGCGTCGGAGGTCACCGGGCCCGGGATGGTCTGCGCGATCTGGCCGAACACCTTCGCCCCGGCCCAGCCCCAGAGCGCGATGAAGTCGGCGGGCTGCCCGGGCTCGTACTTCGCCATGGCGTCCCGGAACTCCTTCACCGCCGGGTCGTCGTCGTTGGGGGACTTGACCAGCTGGACGGCGCGGGCGCCTTCGGCCGCGCCGCCGGCGAGGGTGAGCGTGGACTGCGCGGCGACCGGGGCGTAGCTGTAGGTCGGCGCGGCGAGCCCCTGCAGCTTCGCCTCCTTCATGAACGCGGCCGCTTCCGGCGAGGCGAGGATGAGGATGACCGCGTCCGGCACCTTGCCCTTCACCTGGCTGACGACCGGGCTGTAGTCGGTGGACTGGAACTTGACCGGCTGCAGGCTGACGTTCATGCCCGGATCGGACTTCTTGGCGACGCCCTGCGCGGCCTGGGCGACCTTGACGAAGGCGGCGGGATCGCTGTGCACCACGACGACGTTCTTGCGGCCGTCCTTGGCGACCCAGTCGCCGAGCGCGGCGGCCTGGTCCTCGTACAGGGTCTGCGTGCCGAACAGGTTCGCGCGCGGCGGGGTGTACCAGGAGTCGAGGCCGCCGAGCTCGTTGAGGATCGGCACCTTCGACTGCTGGAGCACGAACGGGAACGCGGCCTCGGCCTGCGAGGTCCCGTTGGCCGCGACGATGGCGGAGACCTTGTCCTGCCCGATCAGCTCGCGGGCGATCTGGACGGTCTGCTGCGGGTCGAACGCGTTGTCCTTGACGATCCAGTTGACCTTGCGGCCGTTGATGCCGCCGCGGTCGTTGATCATCTTGAAATAGGCGTCCGCGCCGGCGCGCTGTGGGACGCCGGAGGCGCTGACCGCGCCGGACAGCGGGTACCACGCCCCGATGGTGATCTCTTTGTCGTTCGCTCCGGCCGAGTTCGCGCTCGCGCAGGCACTGGCGGCGAGAATCAGGGTCGCGGCGACGCTGGCAACTTTGACGTGCGTCGAGCGGAGGCGCATGACTGCTCCTAGCAACCTGAGTTCAGTTCAGTTTGACTTTAGCTGCCGGGTCCCGGACGGACAAGGGACGCGGGGAACTATCCGAAATGGAGGGTCGGCGGGAAAGTCCTACCCGGGCTACCGCTGTTGACCGGTTGCCAGCGCCCCAATGTGGCATTGGGTGCGTTCAACGCACCGAAGGGCCCCTTGGGTGCGTTGAACGCACCGAAGGCCACATTGGGGCGTTCGGGGCCGGCCGGAGGCGAGGTTATTCGGTGACCATGCGGAGGCAGCAGCCTTCGATGAGCTCCCGGACCTCGGCCAGCGGCGTCGACCCGGTCGGCCGGTACCAGCGCCAGACGCTGATGATCAGGCCCAGCAGGGCGAGCGCCAGGGTGTGCGCGTCCCGGACCGGGAACGCGCCCTCCGACATGCCCCGGGTGAGCAACCGGGTCCAGTCGCGCTCGATGCTCTGCACCAGCTCACGCGCGGCGCGGCGCTCGGTCTCCTCGCGCTTGGACGCGCGCGGCCCGGCCAGCAGGACCATGTTGTTCTGCAGGATCCGCATCTGGAGGATCTCGGCTTCGGACACCGCGAACGCCGCGCCCACCGCGGCCCGCAGCGCCGCCACCGGGTCCTGCTCCCCCTCGGTCGCCTCGACGAACTGGTCGCGCGAACGCTGCAGCTCCAGCCGCATGATGGTCAGCAGGCAGTGCGCCTTCGACTCGAAGTAGTGGTACAGCGCGGTCTGGCCGATCCCGACGCGGCCGGCCACCGCCGACCACTTGGTGGCCTCGTACCCGGCCTCGCCGAAGTACTCGATCGCCGCGGCCAGGATGGCGCCACGCTTGGACCGGGGCCCTTCGTCCGGTTCCACGAGCCTTGCCCCCGTCATCGCCTGTCCTCCCGTTCGGCGTCACCCTGTGACCCCCGAGCGTAGTACCAACTTGAATTCGGTACAGCATGGCTATCCGGAGCGAAGCGGGCGTTTCGCGAGAAAAGCCCGGACTCATCGCGCGGTCCAGCCGCCGTCGACCACCATGACCTGGCCGGTGTAGTACGACGAGGCGTCCGAGGCGAGGAAGAGCAGCGCGCCGTCGAGCTCCCCGATGTCGCCGCCGCGGTTCAGCATCGTGTTGCGCTCCACCCACCGGCTCGAGCGCTCGTCCGCGAACAGGTCTTCGGTCATCTCCGTGCGGAACCAGCCCGGCGCCAGCGCGTTGACGCGAACACCCGCGCCACCCCACTGCCCGGCCAGCTCGCGGGTGAGCCCGATCAGTCCGGCCTTCGACGCGGCGTAGCTCGCCCCGCCCAGCGGCGCGGCCGAGATGAGCCCGAGGATCGAGGCGACGTTGACGATGCTGCCGCCGTCCCCGCTTTCGGCCATCAGCCGGGACAGGTGGAACGGCGCGACCAGGTTGACCGCCAAGACGTCCGCGAAGTCCGAGGCGCTCTCCTTCTCGGCTCGCTGCTCCCCCGGCACGCCCGCGTTGTTGACGAGGATGTCGATGCGGCCCGCGGTCTCGGCCAGCCGGACCCGGTCCTGCTCGATCGAGACGTCGCAGGTCACCGGGTGGACGTCCGGGCCCAGGGCGGCCAGCCGGTCGGCCCGGCGGGCGGCGGCGAACACGGTCGCGCCCGCCTCGGACAGCACCGTGGCGAACCGCGCGCCCAGCCCGGACGACGCCCCGGTCACCACCGCGGTCTTCCCCGCCAGGGAGAACATCACGCGTCCACGGCGATCGGGAGGGCGGTCGCGCCGCCGTCCAGCACGAGCGCCTGGCCGGTCATCCACGACGACGCCTCGCTCGCGAGGAACAGGGCCGCGTTGCCGACGTCCTCGGTGGTCCCGAGCCGGCGCAGCGGCAGCTTGGCGGTGAGGACCGGTTCGCGCGCCTCCCAGACCGCGCGCGCCAGCTCGGTCTTGATCACGCCCGGCGCGATCGCGTTGACCCGGACCTTCGGGCCGAGCTCGTAGGCGAGCTGGCGGGTCATCAGCAGCATCGCGGCCTTGGTGGCGTTGTAGTAGCCGATCTGCGGGTCGACGATCAGCCCGCCGACGGAGGCGATGTTGACGATCGTGCCGCCGTGCTCGCTCATCCAGGCGTGCCAGGCCGCACGGCTCCACGCGATCATCCCGTACTGGTTGACCCGTACGGTCTTCTCGGCGCGCGGCAGGTCCAGCTCGAGCAGGTCACCCATGTACGGGTTGGTCGCCGCGTTGTTGACCAGGACGTCGACCTGTCCGAAGTGGACCATGGTGTCCGCGATGCAGCGCTCGGCCTGTTCGGGTTCGCCGGCGTTGGCGACGATGTCCAGGACGTCACCAGTGCCTTCTCCGCGCAGCAGCTCCGCGCGGGCGTCTCTGAGCCCTTCGGCCTTGCGCGCCGCGATGACGATGTGTGCCCCGGCGGCACGAAATGCACGAGCGATGCCGAGGCCGATGCCGCGGGAACCGCCGGTGATCACGGCCACCCGGCCGTCGAGAACCTTCATCGCGCCTTCTCCTTGTAGCGGGCGAGTTCCTGGCGCGCGACGGTGCGCAGGTGCACCTCATCGGGACCGTCGGCGATCTTCAGGGCGCGGGTGATCGAGAACAGCCGGGCCAGCACGGTGTCGTCGCTGACCCCGGCCGCGCCGTGCGCCTGGACCGCGCGGTCGACGACGCGGTGGGCGACGTCGAGGGCGGCCACCTTGATCGCCGCGACCTCCAAGCGGGCGGCCGCGTTGCCGACGGTGTCCATCAGCCAGGCCGACTTGAGCACGAGCAACCGCAGCTGCTCGATCTCGATCCGGCTGCGCGCGATCCACTCGCGCACCACGCCTTGGTCGGCGAGCGGGCCGCCGAACGCGACCCGGGAGAGCGTCCGCTCGCACATCAGCCGCAGCGCGCGCTCGGCGAACCCGACCGCGCGCATCGCGTAGTGCATGCGGCCGGGGCCGAGCCGTCCCTGGGCGAGCGCGAACCCCTCGCCTTCGCCGCCGAGCAGGTTCGACGCGGGCACGCGGACGTTCTCGAACAGCACCTCGCCGTGGCCGAGGCGGTCGGTGTAGCCGAACATCGGCAGGTCGCGCAGCACGGTGACACCCGGAGCGTCGCGCGGGATCAGCACCATGCTCTGCTGCCGGTAGGTCGGCGCGTCCGGGTCGCTGACGCCCATCAGGATGATGAGCTCGCAGTCCGGGTCGAGGATGCCGGAGGTGTACCACTTGCGGCCGTCGACGACGTAGTGGTCGCCGTCGCGGGTGACGCGGGTGCGGATGTTGCGGGCGTCGGAGCTGGCGACGTCGGGCTCGGTCATCGCGAAGCACGATCGGATGCGCGCGTCCAGCAGCGGCTTCAGCCAGCGGTCCTGCTGCTCGGCGGTGCCGAACAGGCTGAGCAGCTCCATGTTCCCGGTGTCCGGGGCGGAGCAGTTGAACACCTCGTTGCCGATGATCGAGCGGCCCATCAGCTCGGCCAGCGGGGCGTACTCGAGGTTCGTCAGCCCCGCGCCCCAGCCGCCGTGGGCGAGGAACAGGTTCCACAGGCCTTCGGCGCGGGCCTTCTCCTTGAGTTCCACCATGATCGGCGGCAGCGCGTGAGGGTCGTCGGCCTCCGCGAGCTGCCGGTCGTACACCGGTTCGGCCGGGAGCACGTGAGTGTCCATGAAGGACCGGACGCGGTCCTGCAGTTCGGTGGCGCGTGGGGAAAACGCGAAGTCCATGCCTAGCTCCTCAGAATGTCCGCGGCGGACCGGACCATCGCGGCGATCGTCGGGGGCAGCCGCTCCTGGTCCGGGTCGTGGTGCTTGCCTTCGCGGTGCCGGCGCAGGTTGTGGCCCATGATCGCGGCCATCTTCATCCGTCCCAGGGCCCGGAACCACGCCATCTCCGGCAACGGCTCGCCGTAGACGTCCAGGAGTTCCGCTTCAGTCGGCAGGCCGGGAATCGGCGTGCCCAGCGCCGGGAAGTTGCGGTGGTCGGCGAACAGCAGGAACCAGCCGAGGTCGGTGCGGGGATCGCCGGTGCTCCAGATCTCCCAGTCCACGACGGCGGTGGCCCGGGCCCCGGCGAACAGGACGTTGCCGAGCCGGAAGTCGCCATGCACCAGCACCGGGGGCAGGTCGTCCGGGACGGCGTCGGCGAGCAGCCGCAGCAGGTCCTCGGCGCCCGGCCGGAGTTCGGCCGGGACCGCGTGCATCGTCCGGGTCCAGCGCTCCAGCTCGCTCGCTGCCGTGGCGGGCGGTTCGCCGGGAACCGGTCCGGTGTCGTGGAGGAGCCGCAGGAGACGAGCTGCTTCCAGCATCCGTGTGCGAGCCAGTCCGGGGCGCAAAGCGTGGTCGTCGAGCACGGGCTCGATGGCCTCACCGTCGGCGAACTCCATGGCGAACCACGTCTCGTCCGTCACGATCACGCCGGGCACGGGCACCGCCGACCCGGCCAGCGCGCGCAGGACCCGCGCCTGGCGCAGGACGTCGTTGCGGCCCACCGGCTTTTGGCCCGGTGGGACGGCCTTCACGACGTAGGTGTCCTTGACCGTGTAGGTGAGCCCGGAATGGCCGCCGGGGAGGACTTCCAGCTCGCCGCCGAGGCGCTCGCGGACCTGGTCGGCGAGGTTCATCGCGACGGCTCCTTCGGCAGGCCGAGCACGCGCTCGGCGAGGATGGTCCGCTGGATCTCGTCCGACCCGCCGGCGATGCTGTAGCCGGGCGCGCCGAGCAGGTGCTCGGTCCAGGCGAACGTGCCCCACTCGCCGGTGTCCGCGACCAGCCGCGGCCCGAGCAGCTGGACGACGAGGTCGCTGGTCCGCCGCATCGTCTCGGTCGCGTAGAGCTTGCCGACCGAGGCTTCCGCGCCGGGTTCGCGTCCGGCGGCCAGCGCCGCGGTGACGCGCAGGCCGATGAGCCGCTGGACGAGCGTACGCACGAACAGGTCCGCGGTCTGCTGCCGTTCGACGTCGGACAAGGCACTGTGCCGGGCCAGCTCGATCGCGCGATCGGCGTTGTCCAGCCCGAGCGACCCCGAATCGAGGCGTTCGGCGGCGAGCACGCTGAGCGTGACCTTCCAGCCCTGCCCGACCGGGCCGAGCCGGTCGGTGTCGGGCACGACGACGCCGTCGAGGTAGACCTCGTTGAAGCTGGCGCCGCCGGTCATCTGCCGGATCGGCCGCACGGTGACGCCGGGTGCGTCCATCCGCACCAGGAACACCGTGATCCCGGCGTGCTTGGGCGCCTCGGGATCGGTGCGGCACACCGCGACACCCCAGGTCGCGACCTGGGCACCGGACGTCCACACCTTGTGCCCGTCGAGCACCCACTGGTCACCGCGACGCACCGCCTTCGTCCGGACAGCCGCGAGGTCGGACCCGGCTTCGGTTTCCGAGAACAGCTGGCAGGCCAGCTCGTCGGTGCGCAGCATCGGCCGCAGCCAGCGCTGCTTCTGCTCGTCGGTGCCCCAGATCTCGATCGCCGGAGCGACCAGGTGCTGGGTGACGGGAAAGATCTCGCTGCGGCGCGGAACGTCGAACGCGGCTTCCTCGGTTCGGTAGAGCTGCTCGTAGAACGCGGGCAGCCCGCGACCGCCCGACTCGGGTGCGCGGCTGAGCGCGCCCCAGCCCCCGTCGAACCGGGTCCGTTCCCACGCCTGCCCGCGGTCGGTGTGCGAGCGTTCCTCTTCTTCGGTCCAGTTCTCGAAGACGGCCACCGAGTCGTCACCCGTTCCCCAGGCAGCCGAGGCTCGGAGATCGGCCACAGTGGACAGCCACTCGCGAGCGCGCGCGCGGAACTCCGCCGGGCCGGTCATCGGGTCAGCACCGTGCACGCGCTGACCCCGGGTGCGCCGTAGACGTGGGTGAACCCGATCCTCGGCTCGCCGGGCACCTGCCGCGCGCCCGCCCGGCCGCGCAGCTGCTGGACGACCTCGTAGACCTGCCGGAGCCCGGACGCGCCGATCGGCTCGCCGTTGGCGATGCAGCCGCCGTCGGTGTTGACCGGCAGCGTCCCGTCGATCTCCGTGGCCCGGGACGCGATCAGCTTCTCCTGCTCGCCGTCCTCGCAGAAGCCACACTCGGCGAGGTGCATGACCTCGGCACCGCTTTCGGTGTCCTGCAGCTGGAGAACGTCCACCTCGGACGGTCCGAGCCCGGCCTGCTCGAACGCCGCCGCGGCCGCGTCCCGGCTGACGCTGGTGGGCTCCCCCGCCTCGATCGACGGGCTGAACACCTCGAACGAGCCACGCCGACGGGTCCGCACGACCGCCGACCGCAGCGTGACCGCGTCGCGGGTGGGAACCGAGGAAGAGCACAGGACGAGTGCCGCCGCGCCCTCCCCCGGAGAACAGAACATGAAGCGGGTCAGCGGGTCGTTGACCATGCCCGACGCGAGGATCTCGTCGGCGCTGACCTCCTTGCGGCGCCAGGCTTCCGGGGTCAGGCTGCCGTTGCGGTAGGCCTTCTCCGCGACCAGGGCCAACGTCCGCGGCGTGATGCCGAAGTCGTGGGCGTACCGCTGGATTTTCATGCCGAAGAACTGGGTGGTCACCATCAGGCCGTCACGGCCGTACGCGTCGTCCAGACCCCAGTCCTCGGGTCGCGGGTCGAACGCGCCGCGCGGGTGCTTGTCGAAGCCGACGGCCAGGACGACGTCGGCCATCCCGCCGCGGATCGCGTTGACCGCGGAGACGAGCGCGCTGCCGCCGGTGGCGCAGCCGTTCTTGACGTTGACGAACGGGATCCCGGTGAGCCCGAGGTCGGCGACCAGGGTGTCGGCGAGCCCGGCGGCGTCGCTGCCGCCGAACGCCGCGCCGACCCGCGACCACGGGATCCCGGCGTCGGCCAGCGCGGCCGTCGCGGCGGCGATCGCGTGCTCCCGGCCGGACCGCTCGGAGCGGCCGAACGGGGTGCGGGCGGCGCCGCAGATCAGGACATCGGTCACGTTTCCTCCTCGACCGGCTTGGCGTGCGGGACCCCGTGCGTCGCTTCGACGCGCAGGCGCATTCCGATGTGGACGGTCCCGGGCACGTCGAGCACGGCGGCCACGCGCGGGCCGCCGTCCAGCTCGACGTACCCGAGCGCGAACGGCCGGAAGCCGCCGGCCGGGGGGACGTACGGGGGCGACTTCGGTGCGAATCGCTGAACCGTCCACGTCCACAACGTGCCCTCGGCGGGCAGAGTCACCCCCAGGCCGGCCCCAGTTGTCATCGCTCAGCGCCCCGTCCACTTGGGTTCGCGCTTCTCCAGGAACGCCGCGACACCCTCGGCCGCGTCGTCCGAGTTCAGCGTCACGCCCACCGCGAGGTGCTCCATGACCATCAGCGACTGCGTGTCGGCGTCGAGGCTGCGGTCGATGGTCATCTTGGTGATGCGCATCTGGAACGGGCTCTTGTCGGTGAGCTGGCCGATGAACTCCTCGACCGTCTCGTCCAGCCGCTCCGCGGGCGCCGACTTGTTGATGAGGTTGAAGTCGGCGGCCTCGACACCGGAGAGCAGCTTGCCGGTGAGCATCAGCTCCTTGGTCTTGCGGATGCCGATCATGCGCGGCACCCGGTAGATCGGGCCGGCGCCGCCGAAGAGCCCGCGCCGCATGTGGAAGTCGCCGATCTTGGCGTCGTCCGAAGCGATCGCGAAGTCGCAGGAGATCATCAGCTCGAACCCGCCGGCGGTGACGTAGCCCTCGAGGACCGCCACGGACGGCGTGTTCATCGAGTACAGGCGGTCGCAGATCTTCGCGGAGATCACGGCCACCTCCATCGCCGTCGAACTCCCGATGTACTCGGCCTGCAGGCTGTCGAGGTCGAAGCCGGAGCAGAACGTGCCGCCGCGGCCCCGCAGCACCAGCACGCGCAGGTCCGGGTCCTTGTCGACCTCGGTGATGATCTCGTCGAGCCGCTCCAGGATCGGCACCGTCACGCAGTTCTTCTTCCACGGCCGGTTCAGCCACACCCGGGCCACGTTCCCGTCGCGCTCGAACTGGATCTCGTCTTCCACGGCCATCTGTTTCTCCTAACTGAACTGACTTCAGTTTGATTGAATAGGTCGTGCGGGTCCGCTGTCAACCCGCCACCGGGTGGTTAAAGTCCCAACGCGGCGGCGAGGCGCGCGCTGTGGTCCTGTGGGGTCCCGAACAGCACCTCGTCCGCCCGGGCGCGCCGGACGTAGCGGTGCGCCGGGTGTTCCCAGGTGAATCCGGTCCCGCCGTGCAGCTGGACGTACTCGGTGACCGCCAGCCGGTACGCGCCGGTGCACACGGTGGCAGCCGCCGCGGCCGCCACGGGCAGTTCCGCCGATCCCGTCACGACGCAGGCGATCGCATAAGCCGCGGCCGAACGGGCGGCCTCGTACTCCACCAGGAGGGCCGCGAGCCGGTGCTTGACCGCTTGGAACGACCCGATCGGCCGGCCGAACTGCCGTCTTTGCTCCACATAGGACACCGTCGCGTCCAGTGCGTGCCCGATCCCGCCGAGCTGTTCGGCGGCCAGCGCCGCGCGGCCGATGTCGAGCACCCGGGGCACCACGTCCGCGCTTCCGATCGGCGTGGCCGGTGCATCACGGAACTCGAGCCGCGACTGAGGCCGGGTCTCGTCGAGCACGCGCAGGGGTGTCCTGGAACCCGCTTCACAGGCGAACAACCGGTCCCCCGCCCGCACCAGGACCAGGTCGGCGTCGCTCAGGACGAAGTCCGCCGTGCCCCACACGGTTCCGTCGCGCACTTGGACGTCGCCATCGAAGGCGACCGTCGCGGTCAGCGTGCCGTCGGCGATGCGGGGCAGGTACCGATCGTCGTCACAGAGCAGCAGGGTGTACCCGGCGAGGACGACCGTCGGCAGCAGCCGCGCGGCGCACAACGCGCGTCCGGCCTCCTCCAGGACCACGGCCAGCTCGGCGAACGAGTACCCGGCGCCGCCGTGCTTCTCGGGGATCGCGAGACCCTGGACGCCCAGTTCCCCGGCCATCCGTTTCCAGAGCGCCTCGTCTTCCCCGTGTGCGGCGAAGAAGTCCCTGGTCACGGCGCGGAGTTCACGCTGCTCCGGTGTCTCGGTCAACAAGGCCGGGTCGATCGTCAGCATCACGCCTCCAGCGTCGTCACGTCACGCACACCCAGGGCGACGGCGTGCTCGCCGCCGAAGTAGGCGGACTCGGCCCGCCTCGCGAACGCGGGATCGGCCGCCGAGCCGTGCGCGGCCACGACCCCTTCGTGCAGCACGACCACGTCGTGGCAGGTCGCCATCGCACGGCTCAGCAGCTGTTCCAGCAGGACGACGGTCAGTCCGCCCTCGGCGAGTTCGCCCAGCCGCGCGTACACCTCGTCGACCAGCGCCGGAGCGAGGCCGAGGGCCGGTTCGTCGACGACCAGGACGTCCGGACCGGCCATCAGGGCACGGGCGATGGCGAGCATCTGCTGCTCGCCGCCGCTGAGGCCGGCGGCCTGGACCGACAGCCGGTCGCGCAGCCGCGGCGGCAGCCACTCGGCCGTCTCGTCGAGCTTCGCCCGCAGAGCCGCCCCCTTGAGTCCCACGGAGTACGCGGCGACTTCAAGATTTTCGCGCAGGGACAGGGTTTTGAACAGCGCGCGGCCTTCCGGGACGAGGCTGGTGCGCACCGCGCGGACGCCGGTGTCGCTCGCCTCGCGCGTCCCGCCCGACGGTCGAAGCGAGCCGTGCAGGATGCGGCCGAGGGTGCTCTTGCCGGCGCCGTTCGCGCCGACGATTCCGAGGACGGCGCCCTCGTGGACGTCCAGGTCGATCCCGCGCAGTGCCGCGACGCCGCCGTAGTGGTGTTCGACGCCGGCCAGCCGGACCACGACCGGGCTGTCGGCGGCGCGGGCGGGCAGCGCGGCGCGCGGGGTCGTCGTGCCGAGGTAGGACGCCTGCACGGCGCTGTCGCGCAGCACCTCCTCCGGCGGTCCTTCGCCGATCGGCCGGCCGAAGTCGAAGGCGACGACCCGGTCGGCGACGGCGAACAGGTCGTCCAGCACGTGGTCGATGACCAGCACCGCGGCACCGCCGTCGCGCAGGCGCTCGATCTGCCGTGCCGCGGTCGCGCGCTCGTCGGCGTCCAGGCCGCCGAACGGTTCGTCCAGCACGAGCAACGCGGGCTCCTCGGCCATCGCGCGGGCGAGATCCAGCCGCTTCTGCAGTCCGAACGGCAGCTCGGCCGGGTAGCGGCCGGCGACGTCGGCCAGGCCGACGCGGGCGAGCAGCTCGCCGGCGACGCGGCGGTGCCGGGGCGTGATCCGGCGGTGCGTGCACAGGACGTTCTCCAGGACGGTGAGCTCGCCGAACGTCTCCGCGTGCTGGAAGGTGCGCCCGATCCCGAGCCGCCGCCGGGCGGTGGCGCGGGTGGTCAGCAGCTGCTTGCCGGCGTACTCCGCGCCGCCGCTCACCCGGCCGCCGCCGATCAGTCCGGAAAGGACGTTCATCAGCGTGGTCTTGCCGGCGCCGTTCGGGCCGATCACCGCCAGCACCTCGCCCCGGCGGACCGAGAGCGACGCGTTTTCCAGGGCCTTCAGGCCGCCGAAGCGCACCGACACGTCCGTCAAGCTGAGCAGCGGCGGTCCCTCGGGAGCGCGGTGGACAACTTCGGGTTCCGGCACGGTCACCGCGAGGGGACGCGGCGGGCGGACGAACTTGCGGGCGAGCTTGCCGAGGAACGGCACCACCCCACCGGGCAGGAAGATCAGCGCGGCGATCAGGACCAGCCCCTGCACCACCGGCTGCGGCAGCCCGACGGACGAGGCCAGCGTGGGCGACCAGGCGAGGTAGCCCCCGCTGACGACGGCGCCGAGCACGCTGCCGACCCCGCCGAGCACGCACGACGAGATGAGCGAGATCCCCAGGTTGAGCGAGAACGGGTCGGGACTGACGAACCCGCTCAGCAGGCCGAGCAAGACGCCGGCGAATCCGGTGAAGGCGGCGCTCACGGCGAACGCGAGCGCCGACTGCGCTTCGGGGGCGATCCCGATCGACTGGGCGACCAGGGGGTGCGACTTCGCCGCCACCAGGCGCATCCGCAGCGCGGAGCCCTTGGCCAGGACGGCGATCGCGAGGCACACCCCGGCCGCGGCGACGGCGAGCGTCTGCGCTTCGCCGCCCCCACTCGGCAGCGCCCCGGCGACAGTGTCCACTTGCGACACCGGGACGCCCTGATCGCCGCCGGTGACGTCGGTCCAGCGGTTGATGACTTCCAGGGAGACCAGGCTGAACGCGAGGGTGAGCAAGGCGATGTAGAGCGTCGAGAACCGGGCACCGGCGTAGCCGAGGAAGCCACCGAGCACGGCGCTGGACACGACCGTGCCGACGACGATCGTCTCCAGGGGCCAGCCGTGGCCGCTGCCGTAGGCGGCGAAGTACGCGCCGACCGCGAAGAACGCGGGATGCCCGACCGACCAGACGCCGGACCAGCCCGCGAGGAGGCCGACCGAGAGCACGACGATCGTGTAAACGGCGGCCAAGGCGACAGAATACGCCTGGTAGGGCGGGATCACCCCGGAGTTCAGCACCACGATCAGCGCGATCGCGGCGAGGGGCCCGAGCAGGGCCCGCGTCACCCGGGAGCCGAGGAAGGTCATGGCGTACCTCAAACCCGTTGGAAGGTGCGCGTGCCGAACAGGCCTTGGGGCCGGATCAGCAGCACGAGGACGGTGAACGTGAAGACGAAGGTGTCGCGGAAGCTCGCCGAGACGTAGCTCGCGCCGAGGTTCTCCAGCACGCCGACGACCAGGCCGCCGACGACCGCGCCGTACATGCTGTTGAGCCCGCCCAGGAAGATCCCGGCGAAGGCGCGGAACAACGGCGCGGACAGCACCGCGGGCGCCAGGCCGACCTTCGGCGCGTAGAGGCACGCGGCGAGCGCGCCGAGCCCGAGGCCCAGCGCCCACGCCAGGCGCGCGATCCGCTGCGCGTTGATCCCGACGACCTGTGCGGTGTCGGCGGACTCGGCGACCGCGCGCATCGCCGAGCCGGTGGTGGTCCGGCCGAACAGGAACGCGACCAGGCCCATCGCCACGCCGGCCACCGCGATGGTCAGGAGGCTCTGCGCCGGGATCGCGAGGCCACCCGCGCGGACGGTGCCGTCGACGATGCTGGGGAACGACTTGGGCTGCGTGCCCCAGATCGAGCTGATCACGCTTTCGCCGATGAGCGCGACGCCCATCGTCACCACGAGGGCGGCGAACAGCCGGCCCTGGCCGAGCGGCCGGATCACCACCTCGCGCACGAGGAGCCCGGCGACGACGGTCACCACGACCGCGCCGAGGACGCCGACGATGACCGCGGCGCCGTTGTCGTGGAACGTGATCGCCGCGTACAGGCCGAGCGTCGCGAGACTGGCCAACGCGAAGTTCACGACGTCCGTGGCCCGGTAGACGATCACCAGGCCGAGGCCCATCAGGCCGTAGATCGCGCCACTGGCGATCCCGCTGACGAGCACGAGCAGGAATTGATCCACGTCTTCCCTCTCCCTTGAGGACGAAGTGAACTCAGTTCAGGTGACGGTAGCCGCTGCCGCCGTCGCAGGCAACCCCGTCAGGCGGTGAAGCGGCCGCCGTTGGCCAGCACCACCGAGCCGGCCAGGTTGGCCGCTCCTTCACCGGCCAGGAACAAGGCGACGTCCGCGATCTCGTCCGGGGTCGCGTACGCCCCGCCGCCGGACTCGGTGAAGGCCCGGCGAAGAGCATCGGGCGTCCGCGCGGCCATCCCGGTCTCCGTCGGCCCGGGCGCCACCACGTTGACCCGCACGCCGAACGGGACGACCTCCTTCGCCACCGCTTGGGCCAGCGCGTGCACCCCGGCTTTCGATGCGGAGTAGTGCGGATAGCCGGCCGGGGCGTCGAACGCCGACGAAGACCCGACGACGACCACGGCACCGGTGCGGCGCGGCACCATCACGCGGACCGCGGCGCGCAGAACGTGGAACGTGCCGTCGAGGTTCACGCCCAGCACCCGCCGCCAGGACCGGACATCCAGCGCCGCCGTCACCTCCGCCGGCCGGCCGGCCTCCCAGGCGTCCGCGATCCACTGCTTGGCCTGGGGATCGTCGATGCCGGCCGCGTGCACGACGACGTCGAGGCCGCCGTGGTCGCGGTCGATCCCGGCGACCAGCCAGTCGACGCGGTCCGGGTCCGAGACGTCCACCTCCGCCGCCCGCGCGCCGGCCAGCGGCGCGGCGACACGCTCCGCGGCCGCGAGGTCCCGGTCGGCGAGCACGAGCCGCCGGGCGCCGGCCAGCTTCCGCGCCACCGCGGCCCCGATCCCCGACCCGGCGCCCGTCACGAGCACAACCTTGTCCGCGAACTGCCCTACCTGAACTGAGTTCATTTCTGTATGGTCGGCGTTGTGAGCCCGGTGCGCAAGACCCCGGCCCTGCGCCTCACCGCGTGGGGCGATCCCCCGTCACTCGCCGACGCCGACGTGCCCGAACCGACCGGCACCGAGGTGCTGGTCCGCGTCGAGGCGGCCGGGCTCTGCCACTCCGACCTGCACGTGCTCGACGCCGCCCCGGGTGCGCTCCCCTACCGGCCGCCGTTCACGCTCGGCCACGAGATCGCCGGGCAGGTCGCCTCGGCTTCGGACAGCTTCGCCGTCGGCGACCGGGTCGCCGTGCACGGTCCGTGGGGCTGCGGCACCTGCCGGCGCTGCGCGGTGGGCGAGGACAACTACTGCGACCGGCGGGCCGAGCTGTCCTGGTCCGGCGCGGGCCTCGGCCGCGACGGCGGGATGGCGGAGTACGTGCTCGTTCCGCACGCCCGCCACCTGGCGCCGATCGGCGACCTCGACGTCACCCAGGCGGCTCCGCTGACCGACGCGGGGCTCACGCCGTACCACGCGGTGGCCGGGCTGACGCTCGGCGAGGACGCGGCCGTCGTCGTCATCGGCGTCGGTGGGCTCGGGCACGTGGCGATCCAGATCCTGCGCGCCACCACGCGAGCCCGGGTGTTCGCCGTCGACGTCCGCGAAGACGCGCTGGCCCTCGCCGACCGGTCCGGCGCCCACCGGACCCTGCTCACGAGAACCGACACCGCGGCCGTCCTGCGACGCGAGTCCGGCGGCGCCGACGCGGTGCTCGATTTCGTCGGCAGCGACCCGACTCTGTCGCTCGGCGCGCGCATCCTGCGTCCCGGCGGTGCCCTGGTGATCGTCGGCAGCGGCGGCGGGCAGCTCACCGTCACCAAGCCCGGCCCCCTCCCCCAGGGCGCGTCGGTGTCGCTCCCGTTCTGGGGCAGCAGCCGGGAGCTGCGCGAGGTGATCGCCCTGGCCCGGGCGGGTCATATCCGCGTGGAGACGGAACAGTTTCCCCTGTCGGCGGCCGAAGAAGCGTTCGCGCGGCTACGGGAGGGGCGCATCCGGGGCCGCGCGGTTCTCCTGCCCGGCTGACCCCGGCCGGCTCACCTCCGCCCGGCCTCGTCGACCGCCACCGCACCGAGCAGACCGGTGCCCGGGTGGCAGCCGACGTACTCGAAGTACTGCTCGTCGGCCGCCGCCACGGTCACCTCGTGGTACAGGCGCAGCCGGGCCGCGGGACCGAGCGTGGACAGGTACTTCATGGCCTGGCCGAAGATCGCCTTGTGCGTCGGGTGGTCCTTCGCCCACCGGTCGAGGTCGGCGAGGCTGCGCCACCAGCTCATCCCGAAGGTCTTGTCGGCGAAGGTCCCGTCGGCGCCGACCACGCGCAGGTACCGGTTGGCGTAGCAGCCGATCGCGCGGCCGTGGTCGCGCAGGAAGTCCATGCCCGCCCGCAGGACCGGCTCGACCTCGTCGAGGTACATGCGTCGTTCGTCGCCGTCGGTGTCGGTCCAGTCCTGGCCCGAGCGGATGAGGCACAGGTTGTGCTGACCCCGCACCACTCGCCGCTGCCCGTCGTCGACGACGGCCGGCGGTGCACCGGGATCGAGCCGGTCCCGTTGACCGAGCGGGACGCGGTCCCGGGCACCGCCCCAGTACGCGTGCTCGCGCACCTCGCCGCTGAGGGTGCCCGCGAGGTGCGCGACGCCCTCGATCCGGTCGTTGGAGAAGAGCGTCTCGAACCGTGCCGTCGACGGGCGTAGTACCTCGACGAAGAACCCGTCGGCGCGCAGCCACCGCGGCCGGACGGCGGCGAACCAGCGTTCGTGGCGGGCGGGGTCGTCCCAGTAGGCGATGGTGACGACCGTCCGGAAGCCGGCCTCGTCGACGTACGCGGCCCGGTCGACCCGGCCGGGCCCGTCCGCGTCCGCGCAGGCCGCATCGAGGTCGGCCAAAGCGGTTCGGACGATCGCCGGTTCGTTGTCCGAGCGGTACTGGACGCCGAAGTAGGCCATGGCCACTCGCGTCACCGAGGGCGCGAAGCGGGCCACGAACGACGGGTAGGGCGGCTGCCAGCCCGGCCGCGGTCCGGGCGCCGCGGTCCGGTCCGTCGCCAGGTGCGGGGGAATCGCCGATTCCATGGTCGCTCTCCTCAGGCGATCGGCGCGAACTCGAGGGCGGCGGGGTGTTCCTCCGCGGGTGTCTCGACGACCGTCGGCGCGGGGTTGCGGTTGACGAGCAGCCGCAGCACGTCCGGGCGGGAGTAGTGACCGACCGGGTCCGCGGCCGACTTGGCGATCGCGATCAGGTCGGGGTCGAGATCGCCGTAGAGGATGCCTTCCTCCGTCTCGGGCAACGCTTCGGCCAGCGGCGAACCCTCGGGACCGTAGATGCGCGCGAACCCGCCGCCCGGCAGGAGCAACTGCCGCTTCAGGTCGGTGTCGCAGAACAGCTCGAGCGCGGCCGGGCCGATCACGCCGCAGGGAGCGACGACGAACGTCCCGCCCTCGACCGCGTAGATGAGGCTGGCGGCCGTGTTGACCTCCGGTCCCAGCGCCCGCGCGGCGCCGCGGTAGACCGAGAAAGCGGGCCAGGCCGCGACGTGGATTTCCTCGCCCTGGCTGTACATCGCGTACTTGGTCAGCGGTTGCAGGTGTTCCCAGCAGTTCAGCGCGCCGAGCCGGCCGAGCGGGGTGTCGTGGACCTGCAGGTCGCTCCCGTCGCCTTCGCCGAACACCGCGCGCTCGACGTGGGTGGGCTTGAGCTTGCGGCGCACCGAAATCAGCTCGCCGGTGCCGGCGACGAACGCCTGCGCCATGTACAGGCTGCCGCCGGCCCGTTCGCTGAAGCCGAAGACGACGTGGATCCGGTGCGCGGCGGCGGCGCGGCGGATGCGGTCCATCTCGGCGCCGTCGCGGGTCATCGAGTTCGCGGCGTACCGCGGGACGAACGCCATCCCGGCCGCGGGCGAGTCGAGCCAGATCCACCACGGGTAGCCGGGGAGGAAGGTCTCGGGGAACGTCACCAGACGGGCGCCGCCCGCGGCCGCCTCACCGATCAGGCCGACGACCTTGTCGACGCCGGCGGCCAGGTCCAGCCAGGCCGACTCGGCCTGGACGGCCGCCACGCGCACGGTTTCCTGCATTGCCGGGCTCCTTCGCGGAGGTGCTGGGGGCCTCCCACGATGCGCCGGCGCGGAAGCGTCCGGCTGACCGATCGTGCCGCGGTCGCTTACCTCGCGTGCCACGCGCGGCGAACTCCCCGGCGACCGGCCCCGCCATCTACCCCCAGGCGCCAATCGCAGCGACCATCACCTACCCGCGTGCCGCACACGGCGGTACTCCCGGCGACCGGCCACGCCACCGCCACTCACCCCGCACCCACGACGGCAGTCCCCGGCCGACCGGCCACGCCACCGCCATCTACCTCGCGTGCCACCCACGGCGGCACTCCCCGGCGACCAGCCCCACCGCCTACCCCGCGGGCCGCCCACGGCGGTACTCCCCCGGCGACTTACCGGTGACAGCCCGGAACGCGCGGTGGAACCCGGACTCGCTGTCGAACCCACACGCCGTGGCGACCGACCCGATCGTCCGCCCGGGGTCGGCGACGAGGATCTCCTGCGCCCGCTCGATGCGCAGCCGGCGCAGCCGCGCGGCGATTCCTTCGTCGCCGGCGATCCGGTACAGCGTGCGGCGCGACACCCGGCACGCCCGGGCGACCGTTTCCGCGTCCAGCCGGGGATCGGCGAGGTTGCGGCGCAGGAACGCCAGCACGCGCTCCCGCGCCACCGCTTCCGCGGCCTGCGGGCCGGGCCGGGCGTTCCCGGCGAACGACGCCGTGGCCGAGAGCAGGCCGAGCGCGTGGGGAAGCAGCACCGCGGACTGGTCCGGGGCCGTCCTCGCCGTGTCGGCCAGCGACGTGAAGAAGGTCGAGACGACAGCGCCCGGCGTGCCGCGGCCACAGGCCCGCGCGGTCAGCCGGCGGGTGTCGCGCACCAGCAGCTCGCGCTTCGGCACCTGGACGACGAGCTGGTGGAACGGGTCGTCGAAGTGCAGGGTGTAGGGCCGCGTGCTGTCGTAGAACGCCAGGTCACCGGGCGAAAGCAGGGCGGTCCGGCCGTCCTGTTCGATCCGGCCCCGCCCCCGCACCTGGATGCTCGCGAGCAGGTACTCCTCGTCCCCGCGCGCGACCAGCGACCGGGTGCGCCGCACGTGCTGGCCGCCGGCCACGACGGTGGACAGTTCGAGGTCGCCGACGGGAACGTGCTCGATCCGGCCGCTGAACCCGGCGCCGGCGACCGGTTCGGCGACGAGCCGGACGAACGTCGCGCAGATCATCTCCCGCCAGTAGGCGAACGCCTCCTGCGCCGACACCATCGAGGTCGTCAGCTCCGCGTAGGCACCTCTGTCCAAAGTGGCGGACACGCACTGAGTATCACCAGCTCACGGGGGCGATGTCCAGCGAGCGTAGCGTCGGGGCCATGGCACGGATCTTCGTCACCGGCTGCACCCAGGGCCTCGGCCGCCTCGCCGCCGAAGCCCTCCTCGACGACGGCCACCGCGTGGTCGCCCACGGACGTGACGCCGGCCGGCTGGACGACCTGGCCGCGCGCGGTGCCGACGTCGTGGCCGGCGACCTCGCGGACCTCGAGCAGACCCGGGCCGTGGCCGAGCGGGTGAACCGGCTCGGGCGGATGGACGCCGTGATCCACAACGCCGGGGTCATGACCGGTCCGGCGGTGCTGCCGGTCAACGTGGTCGCGCCCTACCTGCTGACCGCGCTCGGCACGCGGCCCGCGCGCCTGGTCTACCTCAGCAGCGGCATGCACCGCGGCGGCCGGGCCGAGCTGCCCGGCCTCGACTGGTCAGGCACCCGATCGACCGCTTCCTACTCCGACAGCAAGTTGTTCCTCACGACCCTCGCGGCCGCCGTGGCCCGGCGGTGGCCGGACGTGCGCACCCACGCCGTCGACCCCGGTTGGGTTCCCACCCGCATGGGCGGCGCGGGCGCCCCCGGCGACCTGCGCCTGGGAGTGCTGACCCAGACCTGGCTCGCGACGAGCGACGACCCGGAAGCGCTCACGACCGGCGGCTACTGGCACCACCGCCGACGCCTCGACCCGCACCCCGCGGCCGGCGACCACGACTTCCAGGAGCGGCTGCTCGACGCCCTCGCCGAGCACACCGGTACTCCGCTCGCCTGAATCAGGGACGCGAATGGGTCTCCATGAGAACTCCTCCGTTTCTCGCAGCATTGCGGTGCCGCGACAACGGTCTCAGCAAGGACGCCGGCGCTCCATCGCTCGCGGAGTGACGGATTCGCCGCAGGGCCTCATCATGGGTCGATGCCCGCCGACGATTCGGACAAGCCGGCCCGGCTGAGGGTCGATGCCGAGACGACGCTGATCCTGCGCGAGGCCTTCCACAAGATCGACGCCAACTACCGCAGCGACCACTACGGCCTCTACGACTACGCCCGGGCCGTGATGAGCAAGATCGTTCCCCTGGACCACTTCTACATCGGGTTCTTCCACGGCGCGAACCGCGTCCGCTACCCCTACGGCTACGACAGCGGCATGTACACCGATCCCGCGTCGCACATCTACGGCCCGCACGGCCAGGCCGCCTGGCTCCTGAAACACCGCCAGACCTACCGGATGCGGTACGACAACGGTGCCGCGCTCAACGCCGGCGTCGCTTCCGGGGACACCAGCCGCGCTTCCGCCGACGCCGTCACCACTCCGCTGTTCCGCCGCGGCCGTGACGGCGAACCGGCGGTGTTCGGCATGATGTCCATGCAGAGCTACGAACCCGACGTCTTCGACGACAATGCGGTGCGCGCCTTCGAATGGCTGGCCGACCTCGTGGCCCGCGTGCTGACCAAGGAGGCAGAGGACCTCGACGCGCTACGCCGCCTCCCGGCCGACGTCGACGACGCACCGCAGCTGGTCACCGCGGACCACATCGTCGAGCTGCTCTCCTCTCGCGTGGCCGACGTCCGGCAGCGGGCCCAGGACGCTCTCGCCGCTCCCGACGCGGGCTCGCTGCGCGAGGCCCTGCAGCGCATCGTCACCGACTGCCAGCAGCTCCAGTCGGATCTCGTCGAGTTGACGCTCAACATCGACAACGGCCCCGAGGAACGCTTTCGCTCGCTCACCGCCGCCGAACAGGGCGTCGCGGTGCTGCTCGGCAACGACATGCACAACGACCAGATCGCCCGCGAACTGGGGATCAGCCTCCACACGGTCAAGAGCCACGTCCGCAACATCCTGGCGAAGTACCGGATGAGCGGACGCGCCGGCGTGGCCGACGACGTCCGGAAACACCTGGCGCGCTGACCGGTCGGGCCGGCGAGCCGGGGCCCCCGGACTCCCGGACCGGATCGATGGTGGGCGCGGCATCGCCGGGGCGGTGACGGCCGGGCCGAGCGCCGCGGTCAGCCGGTGATGCCGATTCGCCAGGGTTGTTCAGCCCTGGCGAGCCGGCCGGATCGTCAGGTCCCCGATTTCGACGTCGTCGGGCTGGTCGATCGCGAAGGCGATCGCCCGGGCCACCGCCTCGGGGTCGATGCCGAGCTCGGCCATGGTCCGCTGGGCCTGCTCCCGCACGGCCGGGTCGTCGACGGCGTGGTCGATGAACTCGGTGCGGACGTAACCCGGGGAGATCGACGTCGTCCGCGGCACCCCGTCGGTGCTCTCCTGCCGCAGGCCCTCCAGGAGCGTGCGGACCGCGTTCTTCGTCCCGGCGTACACCGCCTGGGTGGGGACGATCTTCAGCCCGGAGGTCGAGACGACCGTGACGAGGTGGCCGCTGCCCTGACGGCGGAACACCGGCAGGGCCGCGGCGATCCCGTGCAGGATGCCCTTGACGTTCACGTCGACCATCGCCGACCAGCCTTCGACGTCCAGGTCGGCGACGGGGCCGATCCGGCTGACCCCGGCGTTGCCCACCAGGACGTCCAGCCGGCCGAAGCGCTCGACGGCCGCGGTGACGAGCGCCCGGAGGTCGCCGGGATCGGTGACGTCCACGCGTAGGGCGGCCGCCTTGCCCCCGGCGGCTTCGATCTCGGCGACGAGCCGGTCCAGCCGGTCGGTGCGCCGGGCCCCGAGGACGACGGCCGCGCCGAGCGAGGCGAGGTGACGCGCGGTCGCCTCGCCGATGCCGCTGCTGGCGCCGGTGATGGCGACGACCTTGCCGTGAATGGTCATGAGGTACCCCTGATTGAAGTGGACATGTGTCCGTTTACCTTAGTGGACACGTGTCCGCTTCTGTCAAGCCCGCTGCGTGCCGCCGCGGGTTCAGGGCTGGTAGGTGCAGAACGCGCCGACGCTGTTGTGCTGCTCGACGACGGTCTTGCCGTCGACGGTGATCTTGCAGGTGTTGTCCTTGTCGCCCAATTTGAAGTCGACCGGGGTGACGGTGACCGAGGTGAACGACAGGTCGTCCATCGACAAGGTCTGACGCCAGGTCTTGCCCTTCTCCAGGACCTCCTGGGAGTTCGCGGTGAACCCGCTGCTCCACTGCACGTTGGACTTCGCCGCCGTCGTGACCTCGAGGACGACGGCGTGCTTGGCCGATGCCGCCGCACTCGGGGCCGCCGCGGCCGGATCGGACCCGGCGTCCGCGACGGCGGCCGGTGCCGCCGGAGCCGGCAGGCCGTTGGCGGTGTCGCTGACGGCCTTGCCGAACGCGGCCGTCCAGATCACGCAGATGAGCAGGCCGATCGCCGAGAGCACGACGGCGGTGATGGCCAGCCCCTTGTTCGACGCCTGGCCGCGGTTCGCCCGCAGCACCCCGACGATGCTGAAGATCAGCCCGAGGATCACCAGTGGCCACGCGACGACGCCGATGATCGGGATGAACGCGAAGATCAGGCCGACGAGGCCGAGGACGAACCCGGCGGTGCCGAGGCCGTTCTTGTACTGGACCGGAGCGGGCATGGGCGGGATCGGGGCGTAGGACACGGTTCCTCTTTCAGTGCAGCGGCGGCACGACCGAATGCGGTCACGCTCTGGGCCATCCGTCGCCGCACGGGTCGCGCGCGTAACAGGGCCGGAAAGCCACTCCTGGTAACGAACCGGACTCAACAAACGTGAATGCCGACCATTTCCGCTGGTGAAAGTAGTGAGAGACCTCCTCACCGTCGTTACCCAGGGTTAGAGATTGAAACTTCAAGTTCACTCGTACGGAGTACGTGTTCGATCGATGCTCCGAAGCGGGGGCGCTGCAACCGGGGGACGCGGGAGACACCACGCGCCAAGTCGTAACGGATCACCCATCCGGCCGATATCCCGATCGTGTCCGGGACATCCGGGCCTTCACGAACGGAACCCTCTCACCATGCCTCGTTTCCACCTGGGAGCGCTCATCGCCACCGGGGCCGTCGCCGCCCTGATCTGCACCGGCTGCTCGACCACCGCGGGCGCGCCGGAGCCGGCCGCCGCGTCGACCGGTGCTTCGACGTCCGCGAGTGCCGCCGCCCCCTCGCTCGACGGGGCGAAGGCCGGCTCCGCCGTCGCCGCGGCCGCGAAGCAGGCCAAGGCCGTCCACGTCCGGGGCACGGTCTCCGAGGGCGGGAACCTCAACCTCGACCTGCAGCTCAACCCGGAGAGCGCGAGCGGCACCGTGGTGCAGGACGGTCTCGAGATCCCGGTCCTGCGCGACGGCGACAAGTACTTCTTCCGGTTCAGCCAGTCGCTGATCGAGAAGGCCGGGATCCCGGCGTCGGTGGGCAAGCTGCTCAAGGACAAGTGGGTGCCCTCGACGTCCAAGATCGGCGCGGGCATCGGCGACGCGTTCAAGCAGTTCCTGGACTACAAGACGTTCACCGACAACACGATCGGCCAACTGGAGTCGGCGCCGTTCACCGGCGGGGAGCAGACCACCAGCGGCGGCGTCCCGGCGTTGACGTTCACCAGCCCCGACGGCACGGCGACGGTGGCCGCCACCGAGCCGCACTACCTGCTGCGCATGCAGGAGGCCAAGAGCGGCACGCTGGAGTTCTCCGACTGGGACAAGCCGACGACGGTCACCGCTCCCAAGGGGTCGGAGATCTACTCGGGTCCGGGCGCCTGACCGACGGTTTCCCGGAGTGCCGGGCTCGCGTGGGGCGAGCCCGGCACCGAGCCGGCCCGGGCGAAGGCCGGCGTGATGTCCATGTGGACGCGGTAGTCGGTCACCCGGTCCCCCGCCAGCCGGATGACCGTCACGCACGGCAGGGCCAGCGGGGTGCCGTCGGGCGCCGCCGTCTCGATCGTGAACCGGCAGAACAGCTGGTCCTCCCCCACTTCCGCGACCTGCTCGACGACGTGGCGGACCCACGGCAGCGCGCCCGCCGCGCCGGCGGTCGCCTCGGTGATCGCGGCGCGGCCGGTCAGCGGCTCGTCGTTGGCGAACGCGTACGTCGCGTCGTCCGCGAACCACGAGGCGAACGCCGGGGCGTCGCCCGCGTCGACCGCCGCGCACATCGCGTGGACCATCCGTTCACGGTTCACTTCCGCAGCTCCAGCCCGTACCGCGTCATCACTTCCGCGACCAGCTTCATGTCGCGCCCGGGCGGGAGCTGGGACAGTTCCCGGTAGTAGTTCTCCAAGCCCGGCGGCGAAACCACCGCGATGACGCGGGTCTCCTCGTCGAACGGGTTGCGGAACACGTGCGGCACCCCGCGCGGCATCAGCAGCGAATCGCCCTGGCCGAGGACGTGCCGCTCGCCGTCGAGCTCCACCTCGACGCGGCCCTGGACGCAGGTGAACAGCTCGTCCTCGCGGGTGTGGACGTGGGTCGGCGGCCCGCCGAGGCCCGGCGGCACGACGTACTCGAACAGCGAGTACGCGCCGTTCGTGTCGGCGCCGGTCAGGCGGGCGTGGATGCCCAGCCCGATCGCGCCGAGGTTGGTGCCGTCGCCGGGGCGGCTGACGTGGTGGCCGGTCGCGGTGCTCATCGGGAACTCCTTCGCTACAGCGCGGTCTTCGCGGGTTCGGGGCTGTCCTTCAACCGGCTCAGGACGGCGGGCGTGAGCGACCGGTACGCCGCGGGGACGACCGGGTTCAGCCAGTGCGTGAAGCGGGTGAAGCGGCCGATCTGGACGCCGAGGTCGCCGAGCACCTCGTCGGCGTTGTGGATGGAGAACGGGATGATCTTGGTGCCGCGGCAGTGGTGCGCGCCGGTCGCGACGTCGAGGAAGGCCAGCTGGGCGACGACGTCCGCGCGCCGGGCCGCCTCGTCGGGCAGCGTGAGCGCGCCCGCGAGGTCGGCCGCGATCCACACCGCCGCCAGCTCGGCGTTGAGCGGGCTGAAGAACGACGAGTTGTACCCGTTGAAGTAGAGGCCCGGCGCGGCCAGCGGCTGGATCTGCCGGTACAGCAGGAAGTTCCCGCGTTCGTCGAACAGCCGCTCCTGGACGGCGCCGGGCAGGAACGGGACGCCTTGGGTGAACCCGGTAGCGCAGACGATCAGGTCGGCCGGCAGCACCGTGCCGTCGGCCAGCTCGGCTTTCGGTCCGCCGTCGGCGAACAGCCGCTTGATCACCTGGTCGCGGTGGACGCGGATCGAGCCGTCGGCCACGCCCTCGAAGAACCCTTCGGTGGCCAGGCCGATCGCGTTCTTGACGATGTCCTCCATCCGCCCGCGCGGCACCAGGGCGTGCTTCGCGAGCCCGAACTGCCGCACTGACACGCTGCCGATGGAGTTCAGCATCGAGCGGCGCAGCCGGTTTCCGGGGCCGTGCAGGAACTTCTCGAACCCGCGCAGCCGGCGGTAGCGGAACAGCGCCTCGCCCAGCCGGGTCAGCAGCAGCATCTTGAAGTTGAGCACGCCGGCGATCTTGCGCGGCACCTTCCACAGCAGCTGGCGGGCGATGACGTCAGTGGTCGCGGCGACCTCGCTGAGGGCCACGGTCACGTCGCACGCGGACTTGCCGTACCCGACGACGAGCACGTGCTTTCCCCGCGCGTCGGAGACGTCGTGGAAGTCCGACCCGGCCAGCAGCCGTCCGCCGGCCGCCTCGAACTCCGCGCGGCCCGGGTAGTCCGGCAGCGCGGGCTCGCAGAACACGCCGTTGGCGACGACGACGCGGTCGACCACCGAGGCCCCCTGCGCCCCGGTGGTCACCACCCACCGCGCGCCGTCCGGGACCACCGACTCGACGGTCGTCCCGAGCCGCAGGTGAGGCGTGACGCCGAACTCGTCGGCGTAGTCGGCGAGGTACTCCTGGATCTGCGCGCCGGTCGGCCACTCCGGGAAGTGCCGCGGCATCGGGAAGTCCGAGAACGAATACTGGGCCTTGGGGCTCTGCGTGGTCAGCCCCGGGTAGCGCCGGGTCCGGCTCCACACCCCGCCGACGTCCGGGGCCCGGTCGAAGACCTCGACGTCGTGGCCGGCCTGCAGCAGCACCTTGGCCGTGGTCAGCCCGGCCACTCCGGCCCCGATGATCGCGACGCGCATGCCTGGTCCTCCTCGTCCGCACGTCCGGGCCGGGTGGCCCGGCTCGGCGTGCGCCACAGCGTGGATCAGCCGCCGGCCGCGAACCAACCGCGAGTCCTGGTCACTGGGACGGCAGCTCGGGCCGGGGCACCGCCCACCGCCGGGCGGAGTAGGCGCGGCTGGCCGCCGCGGCCGCCATCCGCACGGCGGGCCCGATCCGGTCGGGCTGCACCGCGGCGCTGGGCCCGGTGACCGAGAGCGCGGCGGTCACGCCGCCGGTGAAGTCGAAGATCGGGGCCGCGACGCAGCTGATGCCGACGTTGCCCTCCTCGCGGTCGTAGGCCCAGCCCTGCTCGTGGACGACGGCGAGCTCGCGCTCCAGCGCGTCGGCGGTGGTGATGGTGCGCGGGGTGCGCCGGGTGAGCCCGCCGGCGACCACCGCGCCGACCGTTTCGGCGTCCGACCAGGCGAGGATCGCCCGGCCCAGCCCCGAGCAGTGCGCCGGGATGAACCCGCCGACCTGGTCGAGCATGGGCAGCGGCCGGTGCCCGCTGATTTTCTCGACGACGAGCACGCGGGTGCCTTCGAGGACCCCGAGCTGCACGGTCGTCTTGGCCGCGGCGTAGAGGTCCTGCAGGTAGGGCAGCACGGCCTCACGCAGCTCGTGGCGCACCGGCACCAGGCCGGACAGCTCGAACAGGCGGTTCCCGATCCGGTACTTCTCGCCGGGCTTGTCCAGCCAGCCGAGCTCGATCATCCGCGCCGCGGTGCGGTGCACGGTCGAGCGCGGCAGGCCCGAACGCTCGACGAGCCGGGACAGCGTGAGCTCGCGGTGGGTCGCGTCGAAGGCGTCCAGAAGGGCGGCGGCGCGTTCGAGCGCCCCGGACGCCGCCCTGTCATCGCTGGAGTCCCGGGCAGTGGGACCCGTCCTTGGCCGGCCGGCGCTCATGGCCCGAATGTAGGTCACATCATGGAGAGCAACCAGTCTCATCCGAAACGCCGCCGCGTCGCCCTCGTCGGCGGCGGTGCCGGCGGCATCGGCTCGGCCTGCGCGGCCGCGCTGCTGGCGACCGGGCACCACGTGGTCCTCGCCGGCCGCACGGAGACGACGCTGGCCGAGACCGCGGCGGCGCTCGGCGGCGCCGGGTACGTCGTGTGCGACCTCGCCGATCCGGCCGCGGTGGCGGACGCCGCGGCTCGGGTGCACGAGCGGCACGGCTCGCTCGACGTCGTCGTGGCCAACGCCGGCGGACCGGCGCCGGGCCGCGTGTTCGACGTCCCCGCCGAGCAGTGGCACCACGACCTCGACCTGCTGGTCCTCGGCCCGCTGGCGCTGATGCGCGCCGCGCTGCCCGCGATGGCCGAACGCGGGTACGGCCGGGTCGTCGTGATCAGCTCGACGGCGGTGCGGCAGCCGCAACCGGACCTCGCCGCCTCGACCGTGCTGCGCTCGGCGACGACGTCGGCCGCGAAACTGGCCGCCCTCGAGTACGCCGACCACGGCGTCACGGTCAACTGCGTCGCGGTCGGCGCGACGCTCACCCCGCGGCGCCTGGAGATCGTGCGCAGCCGGGCGGGCGCGGCGGGCGTCGACGTCGCGACCGCGATGGCCGAGGACGTCGCCGCCATCCCCGCCGGACGGGCCGCCGCGCCCCGGGAGGTCGCGGCCGCGGTGGCGTTCCTGGCCTCGCCCGAAGCAGGCTATGTCAACGGATCCGTGCTGACCGTCGACGGCGGCCGCACGGAATGTCCCGCCTGAGCGGAAGGTGCGCCATGACCACGTCCGGACCCGGCTTCGCGATGCCCGACTTCCTCGCGAGCATCAGCCACACCGTCCGCCCCGACGGCCGCCGTCCCCTCGTGGTGCACGACGGCGACCTCGAAGAGATCCCGCCGGGCACCGTCCCGAACCCGACGTCGCTGCGGATCGCCGGCACGCTGCCGACCGCGACGTTCGAGCTCTTCCGGCAGGTCATCCCGGCCGGGATGAGCTCGGACCTGCAGCGCCACCACCACGAGACCGTCCACTTCGTCCTGAGCGGCGACGGCCACAGCGAGATCGAGGACGAGACCGTGAACTGGACGACGGGCTCGTTCGTCTACACCCCGCCGTGGACCTGGCACCGCCACCACAACGACTCGGCCGGGCACCCGGTCGAGTTCCTGACCATCGAGAACTCGCGGCTGCTCGGCCCGCTCGGGCTGAACCGCCGCCAAAGCGCGGGGATGGCGACCCTCGCCGAAGCCCGCGCCCGCTTCGACCACCGGGAGGACCAGTGACCGAGCCGATCCCCGACCACATCGGCATCTGGGGCGAGCTGGGCGAGCTCGACCACACCCTGCGCCACGTCGACGTCCCGCTGGACGGACGTCCCGTGCGGACGCGGGTCCTGCAGGCGGGCATCGGGCCCGACCTGGTCCTGCTGCACGGGACCGGCGGGCACCTCGAGGCCTACGCCCGCGACCTGGCCGGCCTCGCCCGCGACTTCCGCGTCACGGCCTACGACATGGTCGGGCACGGCTGGTCGGACCTGCCCGACCGGCCGTACACGATCGACGTCCTGTCCGCGCACCTCGTGTCCCTTTTGGACGTTCTCGGCATCGCGCGGGCCCACCTGTCCGGCGAGTCGCTCGGCGGCTGGGTGGTCGCCTGGACCGCCGCCCACCACCCGGACCGCGTCGAGAAGCTCGTGCTCAACACGCCGGGGAACATCGCCAACAAGCCGGAAGTGATGGCCCGGATGCGCGACAGCACGATGGCGGCGGTGCTCGACCCGAGTGACGAAACCGTGCGCCGCCGGGTCGAGTTCCTCTTCCACCACAAGGAGATGGTGACCGACGAGCTGGTGAACCTGCGCCGCCGGGTCTACTCGCGGCCCGGGTTCGTCCGGGCGATCGGCAACACGCTCGTGCTGCAGGATCCCGCGGTGCGCAAGGCCTTCGCGTGGGACCCGTCGTGGGTGTCCCGCGTGAAGGCGCCGACGCTGCTGCTGTGGACCAGCCACGACCCGACCGGCGGGCTCGACGAGGCCGAACTGCTGCTCGGCTGGCTGCCCGACGCGCGGCTGCACGTCATCGACGACGCCGGGCACTGGCCGCAGTGGGAGAAGGTTCCGGAGTTCCTCGACGTCCACCGCACCTGGTTGCTGGCCGGGAAGGACCCGTCCTGATGGCCGAGATCGCCGGGTTCGCCGGCATGTCCCACAGCCCGTTCGCGACCCTGCTGCCACCGCCGGCCGAGGGCGGCCCGGGCGCGCAGTTCCTCGCCGACGCCGACCGGGCCCGCCGCGCGGTCGAGGCCCTCGCCCCGGACGCGGTCGTCGTGATCGGGCCCGACCACTTCCACGGCAACTTCTACGACGTGATGCCGCCGTTCGTCCTGGGGGTCGAACACGCGGCGGGGTTCGGCGACTTCGGCAGCACCGAAGGTCCGCTGCCGGTCGCCGGGGAGCTGGCCTGGTCCGTCCACAACGGACTGACCGACGCCGGCTTCGACGTGTCGCTGTCGTATTCGCTCACCGTCGACCACGGCATCGTGCAGACCTACGAGATGCTGACCGGCGGCACCACGCTGCCGATGGTGCCGGTCGTCGTCAACACGGCCGCGCCGCCCCTGCCCACCCTCCAGCGGTGCGTCGCGTTGGGACAAGCGCTGGGCGCGGCCCTGCGTTCGGCGGACTTCCCCGGCCGGGTCCTCATCGCGGCAAGCGGCGGGCTGTCGCACTGGCTGCCGTCGAACGACCCCCGCTTGGTGGCGGGTGAACGCCGCGAGTCGCTGATCCACGGACGTGCGGACGTCCGCGCCTTCGCGGCGGCCCGCGAACCCCGCGTCCGCGCCATGGGCGGCGACCCGGGCGCCCGCGTGAACACCGAGTGGGACCGGTGGTTCCTCGACCGCCTGACCGCCGGCGACGCCACGGCGATCGCCGACCTGGGCCACGAGACTCTCGAAGCCCTGGCCGGCAGCGGCGGCCACGAGGTGCGCTGCTGGCTGATCGGCCAGGTCGCCGCCGGGGCACCGCTCGGGTGGACGAGCTACGAGCCGGTGCCGGAGTGGATCACCGGCATGGGCATCGGCACCACGTTCGCCGTCGCCTGAGCAAGACCGCGGTCTTGCCGCGTGGCCGGTGATCGCGCGCGGTGACGTCGGCGGCGTCGATCCGGTGGGCGTTCGGCGCGGCCGGGCGGGAGCCCGCAGCCACGGCCCCGCCGGCGAGGTGGTCGGCCACTCCGTGCCTCAGGGGCGAGGCCCGCCGTACGGCGGGTAGGGATAGCCGTAGTAGGGGTAGCCCGGGTAGTAGGGATGGCCGGGATATCCGGCCGGCGTGGTCGTGGCCGGGGCCTCGCTCGCCGACGTCGCCGGGGGCGCCGGGTGACGGGGCGACTCCGGTGTGGCCACCCGTTTCGGGGACGGCTGAGCGGACATGATCACCGCCATCGCCTGGATGCTCGTCGGCACCGCTGTCCCCTCGGCGATCGAGGCCGCGGTCGCCGGCGGCAGCGGCGCGGCCGGCAGCGAGGCCGGCGCGCACGGCACGTCTTCGGGGACGAGCGCCAGCGCGAGCAGGCCGCCCAGCACCACCGCCGTTCCGGAGGTGACCGCGAGCCGCCGGGCCCGGGCACCCGCCCGCCCCGGCTTCGACCAGCCGTCGGCCGCCGCGCGGACGCGCTCCTCCACGCGCGCACGCGCCGCGCTCCGCTCGTTCGGCTCTCCCGTGAAAGCCCCGGGCGCGAGCCCGGTGACCGGATCACGGGGTACCGCCGGCCCGATTTTCCTCGGTGTCGCACCGGCCCGCCGGAGCAGTTCCTCCACCGTCACCATTTCCGTGCGCTTCCGCGTCGAGCGCGTCATCGCAGCCTCCCCTTCCCGAAGTGATCATCCCGCCACTTCGCGTGAGACTAGGAATCAGCGGTGGAATTGTAAATGACGCGATCGCGGCGAATCCGTTATCGTCTCGACACAACCGGATCGGCTGTCATTCCGTAGCCGCGGACCGCTCTTGACAGCGCGACTGTTATCGCTAACAATGCCACTCCGCCCGGGCGGCCGTCCGGTCGAGTGAGATCGGCCGATGCGCCGAACCGTTCACCCCTCCCGGCCGTATCCCCTGGTGAAGATCACGGGAGTGGGGGCAGCGTGGCTTGCGAAGGCGAACTGGTCGGGGCGCGTTACCGGCTTCTGCGCACGATCGGCCAGGGCGCGATGGGCGTCGTCTGGCGCGCCTGGGACGAACGGCTCGAGCGGGTGGTCGCGGTCAAGCAGCTGGTCCACCAGGCTCCGGCCGACCACACCACCGCGTTCCGGACCATCGAGCGCGCCCTGCGCGAAGCCCGGGTGACCGCACGGCTGAAGCACCCGCACGCGATCACCGTCCACGACATCGTGGAAGGCACCGGAAGCCCTTGCCTGGTCATGGAGTACTTCGAGTCGCGGCCCCTGACCGAACTGCTGGAAGAACACGGGCCGATCCCCGCCGTCCGGGTGGCGGAGATCGGGCGCCAGGTGGCCTCCGCGCTGGCCGCGGCGCACGCCGGCCGGATCCTGCACCGGGACGTTACGCCCAACAACGTCCTGATCGCGGCGGACGGCACGGCCAAGATCGCCGACTTCGGGCTTTCCCACGCGATGGGCGAAGGCACCATGACCGGCGGCGGGCTCGTCGTCGGTACCCCGGCGTACCTCTCCCCCGAAGTCGCCGACGGCCAGGAAGCCGGCTTCCCCTCGGACGTGTTCTCCCTCGGCGCCACGCTCTACACCGCGGTGGAAGGCGCGCCGCCGTTCGGCGTCGGCGAGAACCCGCTCGCGCTGCTCAAGCGCGTGGCCAACGACGAGGTCGCCACGCCCCGCAAGGCCGGCCCCCTCGGAGACGTCCTGCGGCAGCTCCTCCGGCGCGACCCCCTGGACCGGCCCACCATGGCCGACGCCGAACGCCTGCTCGCCGCCGTCACCGAAAACCGGTCACCACCGGACGAGCCCGGCCCGCCCGCCGAGGCACCGCGCCGGCGATCCCCTCGCCGGCGCCTGGCGGCGCGAGGTGCCGCCGCGGCCTGCCTGGTCGCCTCCGGCGTGCTCGTCGGGGTGTCCGTTTCGGCCGGCCCCGCCGTGAACCGGAGTTCCGCCGCTCAGGAACCCACTGCCCCGGAACCTGCTGCCCGCCCGGCGACCACGACGCCCGCCGCCAGCACCGGGCGGCCTGAATGCGCCGCCCGGTACCAGCTGACCAAGACCTGGCCGGGCGGGTACCAGGTGCTGGTCACCGTGCGCAACGACGGTGCCGCACCCGCGCACGGATGGACGGTCGCCTGGCGGCTGCCGGCCGGCGACCACGTCGACGACCTGTGGAACGGCACGCTCGTCCAGCACGGACCCGCCGTGACGGTCACCAGCCTCGGCTGGAACGCCACGCTGGCTCCCGGCGAATCGACGACTTTCGGCCTCATCACCCTCGCCGGGAGAGAACCCGCCGGTGTCCCGGTCACCGCCTGCGAAACCACCGGCTGAGGCCGTGGAACACCGGAATTCGGGGATTTCCCCGGTATTGCGTCACCCGGCTCGAAGAATTGACCCGAACAGCGAACCGTCCGCCCGTCCTGGCCGTATTCCCGGTCAAGATCGACACGACCGGAGGAATGACGAGTGGGATCGAAGAAAACCACGCTCGGCGGACGGTACCGCCTGCTCGGCTCCGCCGCTCACGGTCCGTCGGACACCGTGTGGCGGGCGAAGGACGAGCTGCTCGACCGCTTCGTGACCGTCCGGCAGCTCTCCGGGTGCCCGTTCGACGCAGCCCATTCCGACCGCGTCCGCGCGAAGGTGATCCGGGACGCCCGGGCGGCGATCCGCCTGCGCCACCCGAACGCGATCGTCCTGCACGACGTCTTCGAGCTGGACGGGACGCCGTACGTGGTGACGGAACACCTGGCCGCCAGGACCCTGTCCGAAGTGCTCGGGCAGCACGGAAGTCTCCCGCCCGGGCGCGTCGCCGCGCTCGGCGCCCGGCTGGCCTCGGCCTTGGCCGCCGCGCACGCCGCCGGCATCCTGCACCGCGACATCAGCCCGGACAACGTGCTGATCACCGAGGACGGGTCGGTCAAGCTCACCGGCTTCGGGCTGAGCACCGGTGACTCCCCCGCGTACCTCGCCCCCGAAACGGCGCGGGGTGCCACCCCGGGCTTCCCCGCGGACGTCTTCTCCCTCGGCGCCACCCTCTACGCCGCCCTGGAAGGGCAGCCGCCCTCCGGCGCCGTGCCACCCCGGGCGCACGAGCCCGTCCTCGACGCCGTCCTCGGCTTTCTGCACCCCGCGCCGGCGGCCCGGCCCACGATGGCCCGAGCCGAACAGGTCCTGACCGGCCTGGCGGCGTCCCGGCCCGTCGACCGTGTCGTGGCCCCGCGATCCCACGTCCGGGTGGTGGTCGCCGGCACCGTGCTGGTGCTCGTCATCGGTGCGGTGGCGCTGAGCAGGTCCGCGAGGTCTGCCTGACGACGTCAGCCGGGGAGTTCGATGATCGGGCACGAACGGTTCCTCTTCACACCCTTGGCGTCGTCGCGATCTTGCCGGGGGCCGGGCACCTGCGCTACCCCGGACTCGGACCAGCGCGACTTCCTCCCCAGGAGCGGCTCGTGAAGAAAATGCTCGCCGTCGTGGCCGTCGTTCTCCTCGCTCTCGGCGGTCACGCGGCGCCCGCCGCCGCGGCGAGCGGCAAGAAAGGCGTCAGCGCCAACCCGTACTCCGGCGCCGCCACCGCGCTGAAGGACGTCGGGGCGAAGTGGTTCTACACCTGGGCCGCCGACCCCCAGGGCATCGCGGCTCCGGCCGGCACCGAGTTCGTGCCGATGATCTGGGGACGGGACTCCGTCACGCAGGACCAGCTCGACCGGGCCAAGGCGGCCGGTCGCACCCTGCTGGGCTTCAACGAACCGGACCTGGCGGGCCAGGCGAGCATGCCCGTCGAAACCGCGCTCGACCTCTGGCCGCGGCTGCAGTCCACCGGGCTGCGGCTCGGCGCGCCCGCCGTGGCCTACGGCGGCGACGTCGCGGGCGGGTGGCTGGACCGGTTCATGAGCGGCGCCGCCGCGCGCGGGTACCGCGTCGACTTCATCCCGCTGCACTGGTACGGCGGCGACTTCTCGAGCGCGGCCACCGGGCAGCTGCAGTCCTACCTGCAGAAGGTCCACGATCGCTACCACCTGCCGATCTGGCTGACCGAGTACGCCCTCATCGACTTCTCCGGCTCGGCACCGCGCTACCCGTCTTCGGCCCAGCAGACCGACTTCGTGAAGCGCTCCACCGCGATGCTCGACGGGCTGTCGTTCGTCGAGCGGTACGCGTGGTTCTCCTTGTCCACGTCGACGTCGCCGACCGGCCTCTACTCCGGCACGACCCCGAACGCGAGCGGCGTGGCCTACCGCGCCGTGTGACCGCGCTCCTGGACGACCCACTTGTTGCCGTCAGGGTCGGCGAAGTCGAAGAAACTCGCGTAGTCACGCCGATCCGGGTCGAGGCCCGGCGCGAAATCCCCTTGCCAGTCCGCGGACTTCTTGTGCCGCAGTGCGCTGACCGGGACGCCACGCCCGGCCAGTTCACCGTGGGCGGCCTCGATGTCGGCCACTACGAGGTAGTGGTCCTGGGCCGAGCCCGGGACCGCGGAGGTCAGGCCGACGCCGAGCTGGACCGAGGCCGCCGACCCGGGCGGGGTCAGCTGGACGACCCGGAACCCGTCGTGCGGTCGGTAGTCCACGTCCAGGCCGAAGCCGAGCGAGGTGTAGAACCGGACCGCTCGGTCGGCATCGGCGACGGGCAGCGTGAGGACCTCGATGCGGAGCTCCATCACGCACGCCCCTTGCGGACCGGACGGCGGACGACCCGCCGCGGCACGTAGATCGCCGGGACGAGCCCGACCTCCGGCGTGACCGCGCCGACCGGGCGCGAAACCTTGCGAGTGATCATGACTGCTCCTCAGACGAGCGGTTCGCCGCCGTCGACGCCGAGCGAGACACCGGTCAGGAAGGTGCTGCCCAGCGCGAAGACGACGGCTTCGGCGATTTCTTCGGGACGTCCGACGCGGCGCGCCGGGCTGGTGGCCGCGCGGGCGGCGAACAGGTCCGCCTTCTTCCGCGGGCCGAGGGCGTCGTAGGCGCCGGTGTCGATCGTGCCGGGCGAGACCGCGTTCACCCGGATCGGCGCCAGTTCCACCGCGAGGCCCCGGGTCAGCGCGTCCACCGCGGCGTTCGTCGCGCCGACGGCGAGCATGCCGGCGGCGGGCTTGCGCGCCGACGATCCCGAGAAGAAGACGAACGAGCCGTCCTCGGGCATCCGCGGCGCGAAGTGCTTGGCCAGCAGCAGCGGGCCGAGGACCTTGACCTCGAACGACTTGAGCACGACGTCGTGGGCGAGCTCGCCCACCGCGCCGCGGGCCCGGGCCGACGCCGTCGACACGACGTGGTCGACCCGGCCGAGCCGTTCGGCCAGCGCGGCGACGGAGGCTTCGTCGGTCAGGTCGACGGCGGCCGCGGTGACGTCCGGGTCGTCGTACGCCCGGGCCAGCGCCTCTTCGTCGCGCCCGGCGACCACGACCGTGGCCCCGGCCGCCCGGGCGGCGAGCGTCACCGCGCGGGCGATGCCGCGGCCGCGGCCGACGACGAGAACCGTGCGGTCCTTCAGCGAAGTCATCTCAGTTTCCTTTCGAAACGAGCAGTTCGTCGGGGTCCAAGCCCCGGTCGATGCCGTGCGGGGTGACGGACTGACCCGGTTCGAGGGCCAGCTTGCGGCCGTCGAGGGTGACGTCGACGACGTCCGGCTCGAACGACACGAACCCGGACACCCGCTCGACCTCGGGCCACGCCTCCGGGTACGACCAGGCGGCGCGCTTGCCCGCGCCGATGTCGAAGTAGCCGGCCAGCCCCTTGTACGGGCAGAAGGTCTCGCCCTCGACCGGCGTCAGCGCGCCGAGGTCGATGTCGTCGCGCGGCACGTACCAGCGCGGCGCGAAACCCGACTCGTAGAGCACGACCGGGCGCCGGGTCTCGGCGACGACGCGGTCGCCGTCGCGCACGACGAGGTGGCGCGAGGTCTGCCGGATGTCGATGCGGTGGTAGGGGTCGGCGGCGTGCCCGACGATCCGCTCGTCCTCCTCGTAGAAGGCGTCCATCGCCCGCCACGCGAAGGCAACGCGGTCGCGCAGGACGTCCGCGTGGCCCGGGAGGCCGGTGTAGCGCCAGGCCGCGCGCGGCGCCTTCTTGTCCGCGGCTTGCACCGTGTACCACTCGGTGGGGCCGAGCTCGCGGTGCGTCGTCGTCCGGTTCTCGGCGACGAGCACGTCTTCGCGGACGTCGGCGAGCGGGAAGTACGCCACCGGGTAGCGGCCGGGCTCGTGCAGCAGCACGACGTCCTCGCTGTCGGCCACCCACTCCCCGCCGAACCGCACGCGCATCCGCCGCCGCAGCGGCTCGGCGAACAGCATCCGCTCGGGCAGCGGCTGCTCGACCAGGAAGTGCCCCACCGCTCGCGTCGCCAGTGGTCCCTGCTGCCAGGCCAGTCCCATGATGTCCTCCTCGATTCTAACCCTCCTGAGTTATTTTGATAGTTAGACATGGAAGCAGGCATCGTGTAACCTGTCAAGGGTGAGTTTGGAGGTTAGGTAGATGATGACCGACGAGATGCTGCTCCTGGATCTGCTGAACACCACCCCGGTGCGCGACGGCGTCCCCGGGGACGACCTGGCCGACGAGCGGGCGGCCCGGCAGTGGCTGACCGGCCACGGGCAGCCGGCCACCGGCTACGAGCACCGCGCGCTGCTCGAGGCGCGGTCCGTGCTGCAGGCGATCGTCCGCGGCCGGGACGAGCCCTCCGCCGCCGCGCGGTTCGTCGCCGACGTGACCTACCGGGCCTCCTTCGGCGACGACGGCGTCGAGTGGGTCCTCGACGTCCCGGCCGGCCGGTCCGCCGCCGCGCGGGCCGTGCTCGCCTGGGACGCGCTCGCCAAGTCGAGCCCCGGCCGGCTGCGCCCGTGCGCCAACCCGGAGTGCCGGCTGTTCCTGATCGACCACAGCAAGCCCAACAGCGCCCGCTGGTGTTCGATGGCGGTGTGCGGCAACCGCATGAAGGCCCGGCGGCACTACCAGCGCTCCCGCACCGCGGCGGACTGAAGGAGACGACCACCATGGCCCGCTTGGTGTCACTGAACGTCGGGATGCCGAAGGACGTGCCCTGGCAGGGACGGACCGTCCACACGGGAATCTTCAAGTACCCCGTCGAGGGCAGGCTGATGGTCCGCCGGCTCAACGTCGACGGCGACGGCCAGGGCGACCTGGGCGGCCACGGCGGCGAGAACCGCGCGGTGCTCGTCTACCAGCGCCAGTCCTACGAGCACTGGCGGCGGTTCCTCGGCCGCGACGACCTCGAAGACGGCCAGTTCGGCGAGAACTTCACCGTCGACGGCCTCCCCGACGACGAGGTGCACATCGGCGACCGGTACCGGATCGGGGAGGCCGAGTTCGAGGTCACCCAGCCGCGCGTCACGTGCTTCCGCGTCGGGATGCGCCTGGGCGAGCCGCGGATGCCGTCGCTGCTGGTCGCGCACCACCGGCCCGGCTTCTACCTGCGCGTCATCACCGAAGGCCACGTCGAGGCGGGCGACGAGATCGTGCGCACCCGGACCGGCCGCCACGAGCTGAGCGTCGCGGACGTCGACGCCCTCCTCTACCTGCCGGGCCGCGATGAGGACACTCTCCGCAAGGCCGTCGACATCCCCGCGCTCAGCCCCGGCTGGCAGTCGTCGTTCCGGGACCTGCTGGCTTCGCCGCCTGCTCCCGCACCGACGGGGTGGAGCGGCTTCCGGCCGCTGCGCGTCGCCCGGGTGGTGCCCGAGAGCACGACCGTGTCCTCGATCCACCTGGCCGCCGACGACGGCGCGCCGCTCCCCCGGCCCGAGCCCGGTCAGTACCTCACCCTGCGCGTCCCCGGCGCCGGCGACCCCGCACCGGTCCGCAGCTACTCGCTCTCGGCGGCGCCGTCCGACCACGAGTACCGCATCAGCGTCAAGCGCGACGGCGTGGTCAGCAGCTACCTCAACACGCGGCTGACGGCGGGCGCGGTGGTCGACGTCGCGGCACCCCGGGGCGACTTCGTCCTGGCCGGCGACGACCGGCCGGTGGTGCTGGTGTCCGCGGGCATCGGCGTGACGCCGGTGCTGGCGATGCTGCACGCGCTCGCCGCGAGCCGGACTTCGCGCGAGGTCTGGTGGCTGCACACCACCCGGACGGCCGCCGAGCAGGCGTTCACGGCCGAGGCGCACCGGCTCGTCGCGAGCCTGCCCCACGGCCGCGAACACGTCTACCACAGCGCGGAGACCGGCCGGCTGACGCTCGCCACCTTGTCCGCTTTGGACCTCCCGCCGGACGCCACCGCGTACCTCTGCGGCCCGGACGCTTTCATGACGGCGATGCGAGAAGCCTTGGTGTCACTGGGCTTCGATCCGGCGCGCGTCCACAGTGAACTGTTCGGCGGCGTGTCCGCGCTCAACCCCGGGCTGACCGGCGTCGTCCGGAAGACCCCGCACGCCCCCGCGGGTGCGGCGGGAACCGGCCCGGCCGTGACGTTCGCGCGCAGCGGGCTCACCGTGCCGTGGAGCGAGGAGTACCCCAGCCTCCTGGAGTTCGCGGAGGCGTGCGACGTGCCGACGCGCTGGTCGTGCCGGACCGGGGTCTGCCACACGTGCGTGACGCCGGTGCTCTCGGGCCGGGTGCGGTACGACCCCGACCCGCTCGAGCCGCCGGCGGCGGGCGAGGTGCTCGTCTGCTGCGCCCGGCCCCGGGAGGACGTCGTCCTGGACCTCTGAAGTCAGCCGTCAGAGGAGCAGGCTGGTGAGAAAGCCCAGTAGCAGGCACACCCCGCAGATCTTGACGATCGAAATCGGCGTGAAGAGGATTTTCATGATTTACCTCGGATCCGATGAGAAGGGGCCGACAATGACGACGTGGGTGACGTGATCGGCGTATTCGTTGGCGCCGATCGCGTTGCTGCAGCCGACGATGGCTTCGCCGACGCACTGGCAAGGAATCTCGAAGCGGCGGTTGATCTCCCCGGTGAAGTTCAGGACCACCAGGTACTGCCCGGCGCCCGTCGACCGCACCGAAACGGTGACCGGTTCCCGCGCACCCGGGGAGCCGTCCGACGCCGCCGTCAGCTCGCCCGGACCGGACAGCCGCGCGTTCAGCGTGAGATTCCCTGGAAGCCGGCCGCAGAACCCGGCGACGCCGTCGGGCTGGTTCGAGACGACGGTGAGCCGGTACGTCCCGTGCCCCTGCAACGACGCGAACAACCGGTCGAGATCGGCACCAGTGCCCATGGCGGTTTCTCCTTCCGTACTCGTGTAGCGGTGGTCGTTCATTCCAGCGTGGCCGCAGTTCCGCCGGCCCCGCACGGGTCTCGAAGAACCGAACGATCCGCGACGCGGGGATAACCTGGACGGACGCCGGTGCGCGTTCGCCGGCGCCCTGGATCGGGGTGGAGGCGGAAATGGTTCAGGCTGATCCCGACGATCGCGTCCGGCGCCGGCTGCGCACCCTGCAGCGCGCGGTGGGCGGTCCGAGCGACGCCGTCCTGGCGCGGCGCGGCGGGTTGTCCGCGGCCACGTTCTCCGAGGTGATGTCGGGGAAGCGGAGCCCGCGCGAGGAGTTCGTCGCCAAGGTGGTCGCCGGGTGCGTCGTGTCCGCCCGGGTGAACGGCCAGGCCCCGATGGACGTGCGGCGGGTCCTGCACGCGTTGCGGCTGCCGGGGCACACCGCGGCCGACAGCGGGCTCCTGGAGCGCGACGACGAATTGGACCGCTGCTCGGCGGTCTTGGAGGCGGTGCGGGACCGGGTCGGCGCGACGGTGCTGATCGAGGGGCCGGCCGGGATCGGCAAGTCGCACCTCGTGGCCCAGGTGTGCACGGAGGCCGCGGTACGCGGGATCGTGCCGCTGGCCGTGCGCGGCAACCAGCGGGACCAGACGATGGCGTTCGGCGCGGCCCGCACCTTGCTGGCCCGCTGGGTCGCCGGGCGCGGCGAGCGGGAACGGCGGGCGCTGTTCGCCGGGGCGGCCGATTTCGCGCGTGTGCCGCTCGGGGTGCCCCAGGCCCGTCACCACGGCGCGGATTCGATGATCGGCCTGACCGAGGCGTTGTACTGGCTGGTGGTGAACGCGACGTCGCTCCTCGGCGCCGGCGGTGAGGAGGAAGGCCTCCTGCTCGCGGTCGACGACGCGCACTGGCTCGACGAGGAGTCGTTGCGGTGGCTGGAGTTCCTCGGCGACCGGCTCACCGGGCTGCCCGTCGTGCTGCTGCTGGCGCACCGGCCGCACGAGCGGGCCGCGCTCGCGCGCATCGCGGTGCGGGCCACGGAAGTCGTGCGGCCGCGGCCGCTCGGCCTGGCGGCGGTGCGAACGCTGGTCCACCGCGGCCCGCTCTCGGTCCGGGCGCGGAGCGACGCGCCCGACGACCGGTTCTGCGCGGCGCTGCTCGACCGCAGCGGCGGCAACCCGTTCTACCTGCGGTGGATGCTCGACATGGCGAGGGAACGCGACCTGAAGCCGACGGCCTCCGACGCGGAGCTGGTCGGCACGCTCACTCCGCGACACGTCGTGGGGTACCTGTCGGAACGGCTCGCCCACCTCGGCCCGGACGCGCAGCAGCTGGCCCACGCCATCGCGGTGCTGGGCCCGGGACACCCGCTCGGGGACAGCGCCCGGCTGGCCGGGCTGGCGACGGCCGAGGCGAAACACCAGTACGACCGGCTCTGCGAGGGGGCGATCCTCGTCCCCGGGGCGACGGTGGAGTTCCGCCACCCGATCATCCAGAGCGCCGTCTACGACGACATCGACCCGTCCCGCCGCAGCGATCTCCACCTCGCCGCCGCGCGCCTGCTGCAGGATCAGGACGCCGCGCCCGACGCCGTCGCGGCGCACCTGCTCGCCGTCCACGCCGCCGGTGACCCGTGGGTGGCCGACCGGATGACCGCCGCCGCCGAGGACGCGCTCGGGTCGGGGCTCGCCGCCACGGCGGCGCGCTACTTCAAGCGGGCGATCGACGAACCGCCGCCGGCGCCCCGGCAGGGCCGGGTGCGGCTCCGGCACGGCCAAGCCCTCGCCTTGGAGCAGGTGGCGGCGGCGCTGCCCGAACTGCGCGCGGCCTACCGGCTGGCATCCGACGACCTGCTGCGCACCGACGCGGCCGTGGCGCTGGCCAAGACCCACGGCTACGCCGACCAGCTCGGCGACGGCGTGCGCCTGCTCGACGCCGCGCTCGACCGCTGCTCCGACGAGCGGCAGCGGCAACGGCTGCTCGCCGAACAGCTGCTCTGGGCCACCTGGTGGGCCGACGATCCGCTCCGCGCCGACCGGATGGCCCTGCTGGACCGGATAGCGCCCCCGCTGCCCGGCGGCACCGACGTCGAACGGCTCCTGATCGCGCTGCACGCGTGGAGCCTCGTCCTGCGCGGCCGGCCGCGCGCCGAGGCGTTCGCGGCGGTCGAGCGGGTCGTCCGGGCCGGGGTGGTCTTCGCGGACGTGGACCAGGGCATGGAGGTCGCCACCGTGTCCGGCTTCGTGCACCTCTACTCCGGCGCCGCGGACACCTCCCACGCGATGTTCGACCAGGCGGTCGACGAGTTCGAGCGCAACGGCCGGCGGGGCACGCACCTCGCGTTCGCCTACGCCAACCGCGGGCACTCGGCGTTGCGGCTCGGCCGGCTCCACGACGCCGTCGCCGACACCGACATCGCCCTGCGCCTGGCCATCCGCAGCGGTACCGGGACGCCCGCCGAGTGGTTCGCCACCGGCACGCTCGTGGAAACCCTGCTGGCGCGCGGGGAAACCGCCTCGGCGGCGGCGATCTGCGCGGACCGGGGTTATCACGACCGCCGGCCGGACGCGGTCGTCATGCCCGTGCCCGAGGCGGTGGCGGGAGAGCTGCTCCTCGCGCAGGGCGAGCACGGCCGGGCCGCCGTCGCCCTGCGCGAGGCGGGCCGCCGGCTCGACGCCGCCCCCATGGTCAACCCCGCGGTGTGCGGGTGGCGCTTCGCCCTGGCCGAGGCGGTGCGGCACTCGGCTCCGGAGAAGGCGCGCGAGGTGGCCGCCGAAGCGGTGCGGCTGGCCGACGAGTTCGCCGACCCCGCCACTCGCGGCCACGCGCTCCGGACGCTCGCGGCGGTCGACGGGGACAGCTCGGCGCTGCTGGAGGAATCCGCCCGCGTGCTGCGGGACGCGCCGAACCGCTGGGAGTACGTACGCACTCTCGCGCGGCTCGGCGCGGCCTTCGTCCGGTCCGGGCACACCGAAGACGCCCGGCGCACGTTCACGGAGGCCGTCGCGCTGGCCGACGCGTGCGGCGCGCTCGCCCTGCGGAAGGATCTCGAGGGGAAGCTCGGCGACCTGGGCGTCACCGCCGGCCGGCCGCCGCGGGTCAACGCCCTGTCACCGCGCTCGCGGCGGGTCGCGGAGCTCGCCGCCGACGGGCACTCCGAAGCCGAGATCGCGCACAAGACCGTGCTGGACCTCGACACCGTCCGCAAGCTCGAGTTCGGCGTCCACGAGCTTCTCGGCACCGATTCGCGAGCCGGGCTCCGCCGCGTCTTGAACCGCTGAACCGGTCAGCGCAGATCCAGCCGCATCAGCCAGCGGACCCGGCGGTCGGCCCGCGCGTCGGTCGGCCGGACCCGCTCGAAGCCCGCGGCCTCGAACAACGTCGTCGTGCCGACGTGGGCCGCGCTCGAGCTGATGCGCGCGCCGTCGGTCTCGACCGGGTAGCCCTCCACCGCCGGGGCGCCGGACGAACGCGCGTAGTCGACCGCGCCGGCCAGCAGCGCCGCGGACACCCCTTGACGCCGGTGCGACGCGCGCACCACGAAGCAGACGACGCTCCACACCGGCAGGTCGTCGAGCGGCGGCATGGTCCGCGACCGCTTCAGCCGTTCCATGCTCGAGCGCGGCGAGACACCGCACCACCCGACCGGCGTGTCCCCGTCGTAGGCGAGCACGCCCGGCGCGGGCTCGTCCGCGCAGAGGCCCCGGACCCGCTCGGCTCGCGCGTCGCCGCGCAGCGCGCTGTATTCGGCCGACGTGATGCGGTAAGCGAGGCACCAGCAGGCGCGCTCGTTCCCGCTGGGGTTGAGGATCGCGGCGACGTCTTCGAAGCGCGCAGCAGGACGGACGATGACCATGGGATCACCGTAGAATCGGATTCCCGACAAAGCCATGTCGGCTAGGGGGATGCACATGGAACGGCTCGTCGGCTCGGGTCGCTACCCGGGGATGACCCAGCTGCACCAGGCCGTGCCGCTGGTCGAACGGCAGCACGCCCTGATCGAGGAGATGCGCGCGCGGGCGCCCCGGTTCGTCACGGGCCGGGTCCTGGCCGAGCGCACCGGGACGACCGTGCGGACCGTCGAACGCGACGTCACGCGCCTGCGCGCGGCGGGCGTCCCGGTCGAGGTCAAACGCGGCGCCGGCGGCGGCTACCGGCTCACGATGCCGGCGGTGGTGCCGCCGGTGACCTTCAGCCCGGGCGAGGTCGCCGCTCTCGTCGCGTCGCTGGTCGCCCTCGGCCCGTACACCTCCGCCACCGCCGGCAGCGCGCTCGGCAAACTGCTCACCGCCTTCGGGTAGCCGACTTGTCGACTCCGGTCACAACCGCGGGCGGCGGCCCGTCAGAGGGGCATGAGAACCCTCGCGACGGCCACCACCGCGGCGTTCGCCGGTGGTGCGCTGCTGAGCCAGACCGTGATCGTGCCGTCCTGGCGGGCCGCACCGCCGGAGACGTTCCTCGCCCGGTTCGCGACCGAAGGACCCGTCACCGGCCTGACGGTGTTCCCGTTCGAACTCGCTTCCGTGGTCCTGCTGGGCATCGCCACGGCCACCGCCGCGAAGCACCACCGCCCGGTCCGCCTCTGGGCGTCCGCGACCTTGTGCCTGGCCGGGACCTTCGCCCTCCTGATCTACTTCGTCCCGGCCAATTCGGCGATGCTCGATCCCGCGTTTCCGCCCCGGGACGTAGCTTCCGCACTGGCGACGTGGAACCTGGTGAACTGGCTCCGCACCGGCCTCGCCCTCGCCGGCGCCGTACTGGCCGTCACGGCCCGGCTCAGGCGACCCGGCGCGCGGCCGCCTTTCCCTTCGTGACGGCGTCTTCGAACGCCCGGGCCCGGGACGCCTCGGCCTTCGGGATCAGTCCGGCCATGGCCGGCTGCAAGTGGGCCCGGGTGAGCTCGGGGACGATGAAGTCGACCGTCATCCCCATGGTGCCGCCGAGGACGGCCGTCAAGTAGTTCCGCACGTAGTCGGAGCCCTCGCGGGGCGTGCCGGGTTCGTAGGAGCCGCCGCGGCTCGCGACGACGTAGACCGGCTTGCCGGCGACCGACGATCCGGGGCCGGCGCTGCGGCCGGCGATGATGACGTGGTCCAGCCACGCCTTCAGGGTCGACGGCACCGTGAGGTTGTACATCGGGGCGGCGATGAGGACGACGTCGGCGCGCTCCAGCTCCTCGACCAGCTCGACCCGCCGGGCGAAGGCCGCGGCCTGCTCGGCGGTGTGCGTGGCGGGATCGGCGAACCCGGCGGCGGCGCCGGCCGGCCCCAGGTGCGGCACCGGTTCGGCGACGAGGTCGCGGTACACGACGTGGCCGTCCGGGTGCTGTTCCTCCCACGCGGCGCGGAAGGCGGCGGTGACCGGGCGGGAGGCGGAGGCGGGCTCCGGCCAGACGGACGTGTCCAGGTGCAGCAAAGTGGCCATGACGAAACTCCGGATCTGTCGGTGGTGCGGGAAAAGTCAGGCTTCGACGAAGGTGACCGTCTCGCCGAGCGGGGCCCGGCCGATGCGGGAGTGCTCGGCCGCGGCGTCTTCGAACCCGATCGACATGCCGCAGAAGAGGAGCAGCCGTGCCGGCGGTGCCACGATCTCCGAGACGGTCCGGTGGAACTTCGCCCACGCCATCTGCGGACAGCTGTGCAGTCCTTCGGCACGCAGGAGCAGCATGACGGTCTGCAGGTACATGCCGGCGTCGGACCACTGGGGCCGGCACAGGTCGCGGTCCAGGTAGCAGAACAACGCGGCGGGCGCGCCGAAGCAGTCCCAATTCGCGGAAGCGGCCCGCTGGCGCGCTTCCACGTCTTCGCGGGAGATGCCGAGCGAGCCATAGCGTTGCTCGCCGAAGGCGGCCCGGCGTTCGCGGTACGGGGACTCCAGGGCGGCCGGGTACATCTCGTACTCCGGCTCGTCCCAGGGATCGCCCGCGGCCAGGCGCTCACCGGCGCGCTTCTAGAGCTCGGCCAGCGGCGCGCCGGTCAGCACGTAGGCGTGCCACGGCTGGAGGTTCGACCCGGACGGCGCCCAGGCCGCCGCGGACAGCACGCGCTCCAGCGCCTCTTTCGGGACCGGCCGGTCGTCGAACGCCCGCACCGCCTGCCGGCTCGTGACCGCCTCGTAGACGTCCATCATCGAGATCACCTCACCAACTTCGTTACGAACGAGAAAGTATCATTCGATACGTTCTTCGGCCACACGAATGTCAGCGAGGTCTCACGGAAGAGGGCGCCCCTTACGCGTCTTCGGGGTACGCGAGCCGGGTCAGCAGATCGGTCAGCTGGGCGGTTTCCCCGGCGTCGAGGTCCGCGATCAGCCGTTCGGCCACCGGCACCGCCTGGACGTGGGCCGCATCGAAGAGCTCGACGCCGCGGGGCGTGATCTCCACCGCCCGCACCCGCCGGTCGCCCGGCACGGCCTTGCGCACGGCCAGCCCCAGCCGCTCGAGGTCGTCCACGACCCGCATGATCCCGGCCTTGTCGGACCCGGCGGCGTCGGCCAGGTCCCGCTGCATGGTGGGCCCGCGATCGGCGAGCACGATCAGCACGGCGAAGTGCCGCAGCTCGATGCCGAGCGGGCGCAGCGCCTCGGTCATCACCGCGGCGGCCCGCCAGTGCGCCCGGCGCAGCAGCAGGCCGAGGGCGAACGGCGAGACGTCCCCCGGACGGTCGGTCGCCCGCGAGGCGCCGGACTTGCGGGGAACGTCGGCCACCGGCCCACAGTATCGTCCGAGACGGTATCGATCGAGTCGACTAGCGGCTGGATCCGTCACAGCGGGCGTCCGCCGGCCCCGCATGCCAGACGGGGACGATGCGCGTCACCGGCACCGGAACCGGCGGACCGGACCCGGTGAGCACCGTCGTGTAGACCGTTATCCGAGTGAGGTGGACGAGCGGTGTCGTCTCACAGCTCGACGCCGCGACGAGCACGACGGCGGGAGAAGCGTCTTCGCTTCAGGTTCGCTGCCCCGCAGGGCAGCCGGCGCCTCCGATGCAGTGGGCGTAGAGCAGTCCGGCCGCGCCCACCACGGCCAGCCGTCCCGGAATCGTCCTCGCGTTCCCTCGGAAAATGTGAACCGCCCCCTCGCCCATTCACATCAGTTGGTGAACTCGGTCGCGATCGTAAACTGACGTGACCGACGTGGTCAACTGAGGTGGACCGGTGACCGCGAACCCGCCTCACCGCAGCTGGCGGCGCGGTAGACTCCGGACATGCCGGAGGAGATCGCCGCGGGGACCCTCTCCGCGAAGCTGAACCACCTGTTCGGCGTCGTGCGGCCCGCCGACGGCGACGAGTACACCTTCGACGAGGTCGCCGAGTCGATCCGGACCCAGGGCGGCCCCACCATCTCCGCCACCTACCTGTGGCAGCTGCGCAAAGGCTTGCGCGACAACCCGACCAAGCGGCACCTCGAAGCGCTCGCGGGGTTCTTCGGCGTGCCACCGGCGTACTTCTTCGACGACGCGGAAGCCGAGCGCATCGACGCCGAGCTGACGCTGCTCAGCGCGTTCCGGGACGCCCCGGTCCGGCAGATCGCGCTCCGCGCGCGCGGGTTGTCGGCGAAGAGCCTCGAAGCGATCAGCGACATGGTCGACCGGGTCCGCGAGCTCGAAGGCCTGCCCGAACCGGCGAGCGACGCCGAACGATGAGTTCGCGCGGGCGACGGCAGCTGCGTCACCGCTTCGCCGCGGTGCTGCGGGACCTGGACCTGCCGGCCTCGTTCGATGTGCCGGCGTTGTGCGCGGCACTGGGCGAGCGGCGCGGCCGGCCGATCCGGCTGCTGCCGCTGCCGGGGCTGTCCGAGGTGTGCGGCCTGTGGATCGCGACGGACACGACCGACCTGATCGCGTACGAGCAGCACACGAGCGCGCCGCACCAGGACCACATCGTGCTGCACGAGATCGGTCACATGCTGTGCGACCACTACCCGGCGACGCTCACCCCGGCCGAACAGATGCGGCTGTTGCTGCCCAGCTTGGACCCGGCGATGGTCCGGCGGGTGCTGGGGCGGGCCGGGTATTCGAGCGTGGAGGAGCGGGAGGCGGAGTTCTTCGCGTCGATGCTGGGGCAGCACACGGGGCTGGCGCACCGCGGGGATTCAGTGGCGGACCGGCTCCGGTCAGCCTTGGAGGACGGCGGCGACCGTGGGTGAGATCCTCCGCCGCTACGGCCCGGCAGCTCTCGCCTGGATCCTGCTGCTGTTCCTGCGCCCCGGCCCGGCCCCCGGCCGCCGCCTCGTGCGGTTCTGCGTGCTGGGCCTCGCCGTCTCCCAGACCGCGCTCACCCCGGCCGTCCGCGAGCTCACCCGCGCCCTCGGCGTGCCCAGCGTCGAACTGCTGGTCGCCCACCTCGCCATGGTCGGCGCGGTCTGGGCCGGCGCCCAGCTCCTCCTGCGCCTGCACGGACTGCCGGCCGCCGCCCGCCGCCACAGCGCGTGGGCCCTCGCCGGCGGCGCCGCGATGACCGTCACCTTCGCGCTGGCCCCTGACGTCATGCCGCAGTCGCCGTTCGTCATGGAGTACTGCATCGCCTACGCGGTGGCGCTCCTACCGGAGTTCGCGGTCATCGCGCGCCTGTGCCTGCAGGACGCCCGCAAGGCGCCGGACCGGATGCTGCGCGCGGGCCTCGGCCTGGTCGTCGCCGGGGTCGTCGCGGCGGCCGCGTACATGGTGATCCGGACCGTCATCGCGATCTCCGCCCGCGCCCCGTTCGACTTCGAGTACGGCAAGGGTTTCCTGCTGAGCAAAGCACTCCCCACGACCGCGCACCTGCTCGTCCTCGTCGGCGTCGGCGTGCCCGCGGTGGCCGGCTGGCTGCGCCGCCACCGGCAGTTCCGCCGGCTCGGCCCGCTCTGGCTGGCCCTTTACCGGGCCGAGCCCGCGATCGCGCTGGAACCGCCGCGCACCACCGTGTTCCCGACGCGGCTCCAGCTCTACCGGCGGGTCATCGAGATCCGCGACGGCCTGCTCGTGATCCGCCCGTACCGCAACGGTTCGGGCGCCGGGGAACACCAGGAGGCCGCCGAGATCCTGGCCGCCCTGCGCGCCCGGGAAGACGGCCTGCCGCCACTCTCCCCCGAGACGACCGTCCGAGGTGGACAGGACTTCGGCAGCGACACCGAGTACCTCTGCCGCGTCGCCGACGCCTTCCGGGAGCTCAGCCGGAAACCGACGGCGGGCGTGTCCTGATCACTCCACCGGCGGTGTGCCGTGCGTGTGGAACGACTCGATCGTCTTCAACCCCCACGCCTGCCCCTTGGCCCGCTCGGCCTCGGTCCAGGTGACCGGCTCCCAGTCCGGCGCGAAGATCAGCCGCCCGGTGGGGTTGCACAGCTCGATGCGGTTGCCGCCGGGCTCGTAGAGGTAGAGGAAGAACGTCTGCTGGATCGCATGTTTGTGCGGCCCCGTCTCGATGTGGACGTCGTTGTCGAGCGCGATGTCGGCCGCCCGCAGGATGTCCTCGCGCGTGTCGGTCGCGAACGCGATGTGGTGCAGGCGCCCGCTCGACTTCGTCCAGTCGTTCGTGTAGACGATGTCGTAGGATTTCTGCGCGAAATGCGTCCACTGTCCCGAAATCACGCCGGTGTCGAGCTGGATCTGCTCGGTGACCCGGCCGCCCAGCGCGTCGCAGATGAACCGGCCGTTGACCTCGGCCTCACGGGCCAGGTAGTTGACGTGGTCGAGGCGCCGGACGCCGACCCCGCGCCCGGGGTAGGCCTGCGCCTGGTTCTTCAGCGCCGGCCGCAGGTGCTCGGGCGGCTGGTAGCGCTCGGTTTCCCAGTAGACCTCGAGCTCGTGGCCGTCCGGGTCGCGGAACAGGTACGTCGGGCCGATCCCGGTGTCACCGTCGACCCAGCCGACGCCGAGCCCGCGTTCCTCGAGAGCGACCACGCGCCGCTTGAGGGCCTCTTCGCTGGACGCGCGCACCGCTGTCCGTCCGACCCCGGACGTCTTCGCCGCGGTGAGCTTCAGGCTGTGGTGCTCGTAGTCGTCCCAGGTGCGCAGGTAGACGGAGTCGCCGTCGGTGCCGTTCTCGGTCAGGCCGAGCACGCGGACGAAGAAGTCCAGGCTCTTCTCCGGCTCCGGGGTGAACAGCTCGACGTGGCCGAGGTGCGCGATCTCGTGGCGGGGCGAGGGCTGGGGCATCGATGGCTCCTCAGGGGCGGGGGAAGACGGTGCCGTCGAACAGCTTCCGCGCGGTGCGGATCACCGTCGACCGGCGGACGCGGGATCCGTCGAACTCGATCGCCACCGCGAGCTTGCCGCTCGGGTGCTCGATCTCGACGGGCTCGCCTTCGGCAGGGGCTTCGAGCAGCTCGCGGCCGACGGCGCCGTCGAGCAGCAACGCCGTGACGACGCTGACGCCGCCGAGGACACCGATCGACGGGTGCGGCTTGACCGGGATGAACGTCCGGGTGCAGATCGCGCCGCCGTCGCGTGGCGCGGCGACGAGCGTGGTCTTGGGGACCGAGCTGCCGCTGACGTCGCCGAGGCCCATCAGCTTCCCGGCTTCGACGCGCAACGCGTCGATCCGCTCGGCGAGAGCGGAGCCGGCCAGCTCGTCGACATCCTCATACCCGGTGATGCCGAGGTCTTCGGCGCGCGCGACGACGACCGGCATCCCGTTGTCCACACAGGACACTTCGATGCCGCCGACGGTGTCGCGGACGTTGCCGGTGGGCAGGAGGCTGCCGCAGACGGACCCTTCGGTCTCGGTGAAGTCGAGCTCGACCGGGGCGGCCGTGCCGGGCACGCCGGAGATGGCGGTGCCGCCGCTGTAGTCGACTTCGCCACCGGGGGTGGCGAACGTCGAGACGGCGATGGTGCCGGTGTTGATCAGCCGCACACGCACGGTGGTGCGGTCTGCGCCGGCGGGCACGAGCCCGCGTTCGACGGCGAACTGCCCGACGCCGGCCAGGAGGTTGCCGCAGGTCTGCCGGTCGGAGACGGTGGGTTCTTCGACGCCGAGCTGCAGGAAAAGGTAGTCGATGTCGTGCCCGGCCTCGGTCGCCGTCGAGACGATGGCGACCTTGCTGGTGACGGGCTGGGCCCCGCCGACGCCGTCGATCTGGCGCGGATCGGGGGTGCCCATGATCCGCATCAGGAGGTCGTCGCGGGTCTCCGGGTCTGCGGGGAGGTCCTCGGCGAGGAAGTAGGCGCCCTTGGAGGTGCCCCCGCGCAGGAGCATGCAGCGCACGCCGGTCATGCCTGCTCCTTCTCGTACTCCTCGGCGGTCAGGTAGCGGACGCCGAGGGCCTCGAGCTTCTCTCGCAGGCCGTAGCGGTCCAAGCCGAGCTGCCCCTGAGCGAACGCTTCCCGGGCGGCGGCTTCCTTTTCCAGCCGGGCTTGCGAAGCGTCGAGTCCTGTTTGGACATCCTCGCGGCGCACGCGCATGACGCCATCGTCGTCGGCGAGGATCGCGTCGCCCGGGCGGATCACCTGGCCGCCGATGACGATGGGAACGTTGACCGCGCCGGCGGTCGCCTTGACGGTGCCCTGCGCGCTGACGGCGGCCGACCACACGGGGAAACCGAGGGCGCGCAGGTCGCTGACGTCGCGGACGCCGGTGTTGATGACCAGCCCTTTGACGCCGCGGTAGCGCAGCGCGGTGGCGAACAGCTCGCCGAAGAGCCCGTCGCGGCACGGCGAGGTGGTGGTGACGACGAGGACGTCGCCTTCGCGGCACTGTTCGACGGCCGCGTGGATCATGAGATTGTCGCCGGGCCAGCAGAGCGCGGTGACGGCGGTCCCGCCCATGCGCGCGCCGTCCTGGATCGGGCGCAGGTCCGGGCCGAGCAGCCCGGAGCGCCCGAGAGCCTCGTGAACGGTGGCGACGCCGTAGTCGGCCAAGCGGGCAACTTGGCCGAGGTCGGCACGCGGCGGATCGGTGACGATGACGGGCTTCATACGGTTTACCGTACGGTTCGGTTGACGAAATTGTCAACAATTTTGGTGAGCAGGTCGGGTTGCTCGGCGGGAGGGATGTCATGAACGACTCGTTCATGTCGTCGGACGCGGTGAGCGGGTCGTTCACCGCGTCGCAGACGGCTCGGAGGGACGGCGCCGGCTGGGTCCGCGCCCGACGGCGGTGTCTTGAATGAGTCATTCAGGGCGCCGGAGGTCCTGAATGACTCATTCAAGACACTCGACGCAGGGCCCGGGCAGAGCCCCGTGGTGGCAAGGCCGGTCCTCGGCGGCGGCGGATCCCGCGCGTCGCAAATGACTCATTCGCGGCGTCGGATGTCCCGAATGGGTCATTCGCGACCTCACCCGCGCCGGGCTGCCGCCATCCACCCGCGAAACAACACCGCCGCAGGCGCCGGCCAAGAGCACCTCGATCACGGGCACAGGCGCGAACCTCCATGGCGCCAGCCACCTCGAGCGGCCCACTCGCGGAGGCAGGTGCGATACCCCGCCGCAGGCGCCGGCCAAGAGCACCCCGCCCACAGGCGCAGGTGCCAGACCTCCGCGGAGCGACCACCTCGAGCGACCCGCGCACGGGCAGCCACGACTGGTCAGGGACCTGGCCTTCGGTCGCAAGTGCGATACCCCGCGGCATCAGCCGGCCAAGAGCACCAGCTCACGGGCGCAGGTGCGAAACCTCCGCGGCATCAGCCGCCTTGAGCGCCTCGATCACGCTTCCCAAGTGCGCTCGCGCCGCCGCCGCTGCCCCGTCCGCGTCGTGCGCGCAGATCGCGTCGATGATCGCCACGTGCTCCGGCAGCGACACCTGCGGCCGGCCCGGGCGCATCGCCAACCGGAACTGGTGGCGCACGCTCTGCCCGCGCAGCCTCTCCAGCACCTGCGCCGCCGTGCGCTGGCCGCTGATCTCGCGGACCCTGCGGTGCAGCAGCTGGTTGAGACCCGAATACCCGACCACGTCCCCGCCCGCCACCGCTTGGTGCATCAGCTCGCCGAGCTCCTTCAGCTCACCGACCTCCGCGTCGGAAACGCGCTCCGCCGCCTTCGCCGCGCACAGCGACTCGAGCATCATGCGGACCTCGGAAATCTCGACGGCCTCTTCCAGCGACACCGCGCGCACCCGGGCTCCGCGGTTCTGCACGCGCTCGACGAGCCCCTCGTTGGTCAGCTCGATCAGCGCCGCGCGCACCGTCGCGCGGCTCGCGGCGAACTGGCCGGAGAGGTCCGCCTCCACCAGCCTCTGGTTGGGTACGAACTCGCCCCGGACGATCGCGTCACGGATGGCCGCCACCACGGAACGCTCCCCCGGCTGCCCGTCCGCAGCACTCTCCGTCATACCCCGGCTCCATCTTTTGAACGAACGCTGTTTGTTGACAATTTTGTCGAGAACATCGTGTACTCGATCGTAGCTTGTAGAGAGGATTCTGCTATGTCCGGAACCATCGCGGTACTCGGGCTCGGCGAGGCGGGCAGCGCGCTCGCCCGCGACCTCGTCGCCGCCGGGGCCGTCGTGCGCGGCTACGACCCGGCAGTTTCCGCCGGCGAAGGCGTCGTCGCCACCGGCTCCGAAGCCGAAGCCGCCGAGGGCGCCGATCTGGTGCTCAGCGTGAACAGCGCGTCCGCGGCCGTCGACGCGCTCGAAGCGGGCCTGGCCGGCCTGAACCCCGGCGCGACCTGGGCCGACCTGAACACCGCCTCCCCCGGCACCAAGCGCAAGCTGGCCGGCATCGCCGCCGAGCATGGCGTGCCCTTCGCCGACATCGCGATCATGGCGCCGGTGCCGGGGCGCGGCCTGCGCGTCCCCATGCTCGCCACCGGTGTCGCCGCCGAAACTGTCGCCGAAATGCTGAACACGTTCGGTGCCGCGGTCGAGGTCATGGCCGGCGAGGCCGGGCTCGCCGCCGAGCGCAAGCTGCTGCGCAGCGTGTTCTTCAAGGGCATGTCGGCCGCCGTGGTCGAAGCCCTGACCGCTGCGCGCGCCGCGGGCTGCGAGGACTGGCTGCGGAAGATCATCGTCGACGAGCTCACCGCGGCGACCGCGCCGACCGTCGACCGGCTCGTCGACGGCTCGATCAAGCACGCCGTCCGCCGGACCTCCGAGATGGCGGCGGCCGCGGAGATGCTCGGCGAGCTGGACGTGCGCGCGGACGTCGCGAGCGCGGCTCGCGACCAGCTTGCGCACATAGCTGATACACAGGATTGTCAACAATCTTGACGTAACTCTTGTGTTCAATATCTCAGCAGATGTAGCTTCGGACTCCTTCGCCACCCAGGACGAAAGGGACGAGGATGTCCACACGAGAACTCGGCGGCACGACCGCCGCCACGGTCCGGCTCTCCATCAGGGTGACCGCGTTGTGCTGGGTCCTCGTGCTGCTGGACGGGCTGGACCTGTTCGTCTACGGGGCGACCCTGCCGGGCGTGCTGGCCGACAAGAGCTTCGGCCTGACGCCCATCAGCGGCGGGAACATCGGCAGCCTCACGACGTTCGGGATGATGCTCGGCGCGCTCGGCGCCGGCATCCTCACCGACCGCGTCGGCCGCCGGAAGATCATCATCACCGGCGTCGTCGTCTTTTCCCTGGCCGCGGCCGCCTGCGCCGCCGCGCCGACGGTCGAGTTCTTCGGCGCGGCGCGGTTCGTCGCCGGGATCGGGCTCGGCGGACTGCTGCCGTCGGCGATCGCGATGGTCATGGAGTACGCGCCGGCATGGCGGAAGAACCTCGCCGTCACCACCGTGATGACGGCCCACCAGGCCGGCGGGGCGCTGGCCGGCGCGCTGGGGATGACGCTCGTCCAGTCGATGGGGTGGCGTTCGGTGTACTGGATCGGCGCGCTGCTGCTCGTGGTGGTGCTGCCGGCGGTCGTCTTCCTGCTGCCGGAGTCGATGACGTTCCTGCTGGCCAAGGGGAAGACCGGCCGGGCGCAGGCGATCGCGGACAAGTTCGCCGTCTCCCTCGACACGTTCGCGCCCGAGCCGGCCGCCGACCGCCGCGGTGGCCTGCGCGGGCTCTTCACGCCGTCGGTGCGGATGACGACGCTGCTGTTCTGGATCGCCTCGTTCGCCGGGCTGCTGCTGGTGTACGGCGTGAACACGTGGCTGCCGACGATGATGCGCGGCAGCGGGTACAACCTCGGCTCCGCGATCAGCTTCCTGCTGGTGATCAACCTGGGCGGGATCGCGGGCATGCTCGTCGCCGGGCGGCTCGCGGACCGGTTCGGGGCCCGGCCGGTCGCGATCATCTGGTTCGCGCTGACCGCGTGCGGCGTCGGGCTGCTGGCGGTGCACATGCCCCTGGCCGTGACGTACGTGGTCGTGTTCCTCACCGGCGCGTGGCTGTTCAGCGCGCAGACGCTCATCTACGCGGCGGTCGGCGCCTACTACCCCGCCGCCAGCCGGGCCACCGCGCTCGGCTGGGTGTCCGGCGTGGGCCGGACGGGCGCGGTGTTCGGGCCGTGGCTGGGCGGCATCCTGGTCGCGGGCGGGCTGAACTCGCTCGGCTTCGTGGTCTTCGCGATCGCCGGCCTGCTCGGCGCGGCGATGGTGGCCCTGGTCCGGCGCAACGGCGCCTACGCGACGGAATCCGGGCAGGTCGAGCGGCCGTCGACGCAGAACGCCTGAGACACAGGCCTCCCGCTCCGGCAGACCGGAGCCGCACAGCCGCTGCCCCGCTCCGGCCCACCGGAGCGGGGCAGCTCCTCGTCCATCACGAATCGACCTCAACCGGGTCAATCTCGTCGTAGATATTGTCAACAATTTCATCGACGATTAGTGTGCGAGTATCAAGCATGCGGAGCGACGAGGAACTACCTTGATCATCGACTGCCACGGCCACTACACGACCGCGCCCCCCGCCCTCGCGGCGTGGCGCGACCAGCAGATCGCGTCGCTGGACGATCCCGGCGTCGCGCCCTCGCGCGCCGACCTGCGGATCAGCGACGACGAGCTGCGCGAGACCGTCGAGCCGAACCAGCTGAGGCTCATGGACGAACGCGGCATCGACCTCACGATCTTCTCGCCGCGCGCCTCGTTCATGGCCCACCACGTCGGCGGCTTCGAGACGTCGGCGGAGTGGGCGGCGATCTGCAACGAGCTCTGCCACCGCGTCAGCACGCTCTACCCGGAGCGGTTCGCGCCGGCCGCGATGCTCCCGCAGTCGCCGGGCGTCGACCCGGCGACCTGCGTCCCCGAGCTGACCCGTTGCGTCGAGGAGTACGGCGCCGTCGCGCTGAACCTCAACCCCGACCCCAGCGGCGGGCACTGGACGGCCCCACCGCTCACCGACCGGTCGTGGTACCCGATCTACGAAAAGATGGTCGAGTACGACATCCCGGCGATGGTGCACGTCAGCACGAGCGTCAACCCGGCGTTCCACACCACCGGCGCGCACTACCTCAACGCCGACACGACCGCGTTCATGCAGCTCGTGCAGGGCGACCTCTTCACCGACTTCCCCACCCTGCGGCTGGTCATCCCGCACGGCGGCGGCGCGGTCCCCTACCACTGGGGCCGGTTCCGCGGCCTCGCGATGGCGCTGGGCAAGCCGGAGCTCGAGGAGCACGTGCTGAACAACGTCTTCTTCGACACCTGCGTCTACCACCAGCCGGGGTCGGACCTGCTCTTCGACGTCATCCCCGCCCGCAACATCCTCTTCGCGTCCGAGATGATCGGCGCCGTCCGCAGCGTCGACCCGCGGACCGGCCACCACTTCGACGACACCCGCCGGTACGCCGAAGCCGCGAAACTGTCCGAAGAGGACTGGGCCGCGATCCGGGAGCACAACGTCCGCGCCGTCTACCCGCGCCTGGACGCCCTCCTGAAGGGACAGGGCCGGTGATCGCGCGCGCCCCCAAGACCCCCGGCTGGCTGGACTGGTACGCCGGTCCGTCCACACCGGACTTCGAGCCGCCCTTCGGCACCGTCGACGCGCACTGTCACGTGTTCGGCCCGCAGGCCGCGTTCCCGTTCGCGCCCGAACGCAAGTACACGCCCTGCGACGCGAGCAAGGACCAGCTCTTCGCGCTGCGGGACCACCTGGGCGTCGCGCGCAACGTCATCGTGCAGGCCACCTGCCACGGCGCGGACAACTCCGCCATGCTCGACGCCGTCCGGGCGGCCGATGGCCGGGCCCGCGGCATCGCGACCGTCCGCCCGGAGATCGGCGACAAGGAGCTGCGCGAACTCGACGCCGCCGGCGTGCGCGGGGTGCGGTTCAACTTCGTCAAGCGGCTCGTCGACGCCTCGCCCAAAGAGGACCTGAGCACGATCGCGAAGAAGATCGCCCCGCTCGGCTGGCACGTGGTGCTCTACTTCGAAGCCGCCGACCTGCCCGAGCTCGAGGACTTCTTCGGCGCGCTGCCCGCGCCGCTGGTGATCGACCACATGGGACGCCCCGACGTCACGAAACCCGTGGACGGCCCGGAGTTCGAGCGGTTCCTCGGTTTCGTCGACGAGAACGACGTCCGGGTGAAGGTCAGCTGTCCCGAGCGCCTCACCGTGACCGGCCCACCGGCCCTCGCCGGCGAACGGCACGCCTACACCGACGTCGTCCCGTTCGCGCGGCGCGTCGTGACGGAGTTCCCGGACCGGGTGCTCTGGGGGACCGACTGGCCGCACCCGAACCTGAAGGACCACATGCCCGACGACGGGCTGCTCGTCGACTACGTCCCGCGGATCGCCGAAACGGCGGAGCTGCAGCGGAAGCTCCTGGTCGACAACCCGATGCGTCTCTACTGGCCCGGCGAAACCGCCTGAAACCCCCGAATCCCCCGAAGGGCATGCAATGCAGCACGCCAACGCTTTCAACCGGCTGAACCGCCTGCCGATCTCGCGGTTCCACAAGGTCACCCTGCTCGCCGTCTCGTTCGCCTACTTCTTCGAGTTCGCGGACATCAACAGCTTCGCCACCACCGCGCCCAAGCTGATCAAGCTGTGGGGCGTGACCGTCAACCAGGTCGCCTACGTGACCTCACTGTCCTTCGTCGGCATGTTCTTCGGGTCGATCATCGCGAGCAAGCTCGCCGACCGCTGGGGCCGGAAGAACGCCCTGATGTGGACGACCGTGTGGTTCGGCGTCTTCTCGTTCGCGGCGGTGTTCTCCTGGGACATCGTGTCGCTCGGCGTGTTCCGCGTCCTGACCTCGGCCGGGCTCTCGGCGATGACCGTCGTCGCGGTCATCTACGTGAGCGAGCTGTACCCGGCGGCGAGCCGCGGCAAGTACCAGGCCTACGCGATCGTGATCGGCATCTGCGGCACGCCGGTGACCAACCTGATCGCGAGCGCGGTCGTGCCGATCAACTCCTGGTCGTGGCGGCTGGTGTACCTGTGGGGCGCGCTCGGCGTGCTGCTGGTGTTCTTCACGCGGCAGCTGAAGGAGTCGCCGCGCTGGTACGAAAGCCGGGGCGAGCACGCCAAGGCGGACGCGGTGCTGCGGGAGATCGAGGAGCGCGTCGCGGCGGAGAAGGGCCCACTGCCGGAGCCGGCGCCGCCGATCGAGGAGGCCACGGTCGCGAAGGCGCCGCTGCGGTTGCTACTGCAGAAGAAGTACCTGATGCCGACGTTGCTGCTGACGGTCCTGTGGGTGACGCAGACGGTCGGCTTCTTCGGCTACTCGAGCTGGGCGCCGACGCTGCTGGCCAAGGAGGGCTTCAGCGTCGAGAAGTCGGTGTTCTACGTGGCTCTGACGACGGTCGGCGCGCCGCTCGGGTCGTACCTGGCGGCGCTGGTGACGGACCGCTTCGAGCGCAAGTGGTGCCTGGTCGCGTTCGGCACGGTCATCGCGCTGTGCGGCCTGTTCTACGGGCTGACGTTCAACCCGATCCTCATCGTGGTGTTCGGCTTCCTGGTGAACCTGTTCGAGCGTGGTTACACCGCCCTCGGGTACGCGTACTCGCCGGAGCTGTTCGACACCCGGGGCCGGTCGCTGGGCACGGGTGTGTCGTACGGGCTCGGCCGGTTGTCGAACGCGGCCGGGCCGTTGATCGTCGCCGCGCTGTACAACGGGAGCGGGTACCAGAGCGTGTTCTTCTTCATCGCGGGCACGTGGCTGGTCGGCGCGCTGGTGCTGGCGGTGTTCGGCCCGCGGACCCGCGCCGCGCGGCTGGCGCAGACGGCTCCGGTGGGCAAGCCGGCCGAGGTCTGATCACCTCGTGAACGACTCGTTCCTGTCGCCGGATGGCAGGGCTCCGGCAAAGTCGGTGGCCGGGTCCCGGCTCGGCGGTCTTCCGACGGCGTCGACGGGCGCGACGGCGTCTTGAATGACTCATTCAGGTCTTCGGAGGTCCTGAATGAGTCATTCAAGACCTTTGGCGAGCCACGAGCACCCGAGGCGTGATGACTTTGCCGGAGCCCTGCCGCGGGATGGCGTGACCGAGTCGTTCATGCCATCCGGCGCAGGGTCCCGGTCGCCGTCTGCCGGCCGTGGCGGTCGCGGACCGAAGTCGCCGTCTCCTCCCCCGGGACGGCGGACGCGATCAGCCCCTGGTGGTCGAACAACGGCGCCACCAGCCGGTAGTCGAACTCCAGCGCGCCTTCCACGCCGCGGGCCCGGGCGGCTTCCGCCATCGCGACCGCCTGCAGCGGCCCGTGCGTGAGCAGCCCCGGGTACCCCTCCACCGAACGGCTGTAGTCGCGGTCGTAGTGGATGCGGTGGGCGTTGTAGGTCAACGCGGAGAAGCGGAACAGCAGCGTCGGGGTCACCTCGATCGGCCACTCGTCCGGCGACGGCGGCACCTCCGGGTCGTCGTCCGGGTGTGCGTCGAGGGCGGCACCCGCGCGGTAGACGATGTCCTGCTCCTCGTCGACCACGAGCCCGCCCGCCTGGGTGATCCGGTGCGCCACCGTGACGAACGTGAGCGGCCCGGACCGGCCCTCCTTCTCGCGCACCGCAAGCACTTCCGACGTTCGGGTGGCGGGCTCGCCGAAGCGCAGCGCGCCGGGCGTGCGGACGCGGCCGCCGGCCCACATGCGCCGCCGGCCCGGGCCCGGCGGGGCCAGGACCGTGCCGCGGACCGGGTGGCCGTCCGGGCCGAGGTCGGCCTGGGCCGGGCGCTCGAGCAAGTACAGCCAGTGCCACAGCAGCGGCAGGGCGCCCTCCGGCGCGGGAACGTCGAGCAGCGACGCGAGGGCGTGCGCGGTCCCGGGCAGGATCGGTTCGGTGACTTCGAACGTCGCCATGGATCACTCCGCCCCTAGTTCATCAATCCAGTTTGATGTATTCTACGGCGATGACGCCGCCCGCGTTCGTCCGGCTGGCCGCCCACCCGCTGCGGTGGGCGCTGCTGACGGCGCTCGCCGGTGACGACCTGCGGGTGCGCGAGCTGACCGAGCGCGTCGGCCAGCCGCAGAACCTCGTTTCCTACCACCTGCGGCTGCTGCGCGACGGCGGCCTGGTCGCCGCCACGCGCAGCAGCTTCGACGGCCGGGACAGCTACTACCACCTGGACCTCGACCGCTGCTCGGCCGCACTGGCCGAGACGGGCGCGGCCCTGCACCCGGCATTGCGGGCCGAGCCCCCGCCGGCCCCGGCCGGGCGGATCGCCGTGCTGTTCGTCTGCACCGGTAACAGCGCGCGCTCCCCCATCGCCGAAGCGCTGCTGCACGAGCGCGGCGCCGGGAAGATCCGGGTCACCAGCGCCGGCACCCGCCCGAAGCCCGCACTGGCTCCCGACGCGCTGCGAGTGCTGCGCGACGAGTTCGGCATCGACGTCGCCGGGCAGCGGCCACGGTCACTCGACGCCGTCGCCGGCCGCCGGTTCGACCACGTGATCACCTTGTGCGACAAGGCTCGCGAGGCCTTCCCCGACTTCCCGCACCACCCGCGCCGCCGCCACTGGAGCGTCCCCGAGCCGGCCGACGGCTACGACGCGTTCCGGCACACGGCGGCGGAGATCGACACCCGCGTCCGGCACCTGCTGCCGGATCTCGTCGTGGCGCAAGGCAAGGAGGCCCAGCCGTGACCGACCAGTACGCCAGCGTCCGGTACGTCGTCGACGACGTCCCGGCGGCCCTCGACTTCTACACCACCCACCTCGGCTTCACGGTGCGCATGAGCGCCGCGCCCGCGTTCGCCGACGTCGTCCGCGGCCCGCTGCGGCTCCTGCTCTCCGGGCCCACCAGCTCCGGCGCCCGCGCCACCCCCGCCGACGCCGCGGCGCCCGGGCGCAACCGCATCCACCTCGTCGTCGCCGATCTGGACGCCGAGGTCACCCGGCTGGCCGAGGCCGGCCTCGCGTTCCGCGGCGATGTCGTCGCCGGCCCCGGGGGGCGGCAGATCCTGCTGGCCGACCCCGCGGGCAACCTCGTCGAGCTGTTCGAGGCCGCCCACTGAGGATCACGCCGTCAGTGCGGCGCGACCGGCGTCGAAGCTGCGCAACGCGGCGCCGACCGCCGCCGCCACCGTGACCTCGAAGACCTCCTCCTCGGTGCGGCCGCCCGCGAGCAGGCGCCGGACGTCGTCGTCGGTGATGCGGTGCGACGCGTCGCGGACCAGCGCGGCGTAGTCCCGCCACGGCTCCTCCAGGCCGTCACCCGTCGCGGCCGCTCGCCGCAGCTCGGGGCTCGTCCGCGCGGGCTGCTCGAAGACGCTTTCCCGGAGGTCGTCGGGGCTGTCGGCGAGCAGGAACCCCGGGAACCGGTAGCCCGCGCGGTGCAACGCTTTCGTGCCCACCTCCAGCTGCCCGTCGAGCAGCTCGAAGCCGAACGCGTTCGCGAGCCGGTTGACGATGTTCCACACCAGGTTGACGTTCAGCGCCTCCGACACCGCGTGCGAAGGCAGGTCACGCAGCGGTGAGACGTCGAGGTCGGCGTCGCGCGAGACGTCCTCGACGAACCGTTGCACGGCCAGCAGTTCCGGGCGCGCGTCCAGCGGCCGGTCCGGGTCGATCTCGCCGTGGCCCGCGATCCGCGTCAGCTCGGCGTGCGTGACGACGCAGAACGGGCACTCGTGCACCCGGGCCGTGCTCATCGCGAGGTACTCGCGCTCGCCGGCCGTCCAGTAGGACTCGCCGCGCATCGCGGGTGCGGTCAGCTCCAGCAGCGGCCGGGTCAGGAAGCCCGGCCGGTACAGCAGCAGCTTGACGATGTCCGGGCTGGTGACTCCGGAGAGCTTCCCGGTGAGGGCCATGAAGAGCCGGGCGCGGCGCCGGTGTCCGGTGTCCAAAACAGACAGTCGCATCAGGACTCCAGTTCGTGCAGGCGGGCGGTGAGGAAGCGGTGGTCGGCCGGGGCCTCGGCGAGGTCGCGCGCCCGCCGGTACGCGGCGACGGCGTCGTCCGGACGGCCGAGGCGGCGCAGCAGATCCGCGCGGGCGGCGTGCCAGAGGTGGTAGCGGCCGAGCCCGTCGATCGCCTCGACCAGGGCGAGCCCGGCCTCGGGACCGTCGGCCATCGCGACGGCCACGGCGTGGTTGAGCGCGACCACGGGCGACGGCGCGAGCGTCCACAGCTGCGCGTAGAGCGCGGCGATCCGCGTCCAGTCGGTGTCGGCGGCGACGCGGGCCTGCGCGTGCTGCGCCGCGATCGCCGCCTGCAGCTGGTACTGCCCGACCGTCCCGCGGCGCAGCGCCCGGCCGAGCACGCCGAGCGCTTCCGCGATCTCCGCCCGGTCCCAGCGGGTGCGGTCCTGGTCCTCGAGCAGGACGACGTCGCCGTCGGCGGTGTAGCGGGCGGCCGAGCGAGAATCCTGCAGCAGGAGCAGCGCGACCAGGCCGAGCGCTTCCGGTTCGTCCGGCATCAGCGCGGCCAGCAGCTTCGCCAGCCGGATCGCCTCGCGGCGCAGTTCGGCCGGATCGTCCCGGCCCGACGGCGACGTGTAGCCGCGGGTGAAGACGAGGTAGAGCACCGCGAGGACGCCGGAGAGGCGGTCGGGCAGCAGGTGGTCGGGCGGGACGCTCAGCGAGATGCCCGCGTCGCGGATCTTCCGCTTCGCCCGCACGAGCCGCTGGGCCAGCGCGGGCTCGGCGACGAGGAACAGCCGGGCGATCTGGGCGGCGGTCAGGCCGGCCACCACCTGCAGCGTCAGCGCCACCCGCGCGTCTTCGGCCAGGGCCGGGTGGCAGCACGTGAAGAGCAGGCTGAGGCGGTCGTCGCCGACCTCGGCGAGCCGGTCGTCCGGCAGGCTCAACGTCCTCACCCCGCTTTCGCCGGCCGCGAGCCGGGCGAGCTTGGCCTGCCCGACGCGGGCGCGGCGGATCCGGTCGACGGCGCTGTTGCGGGCGGCGGTCAGCAACCAGGCCGCGGGGTCGTCCGGGACGCCCGAGTCCCACGTCCGCAGTGCTTGCGCGACCGCGTCCTGCAGGGCGTCTTCGGCGAGCTCGAAGTCGCCGAGCACCCGGACGAGCGCGGCGAGCAGCCGGGCGCGGTCCTCGCGGTAGACGCGCTCGACGACGCCGGCCGCGCGATCACCCACGGGCGGCCCGGTGGTCCAGCCCGGGCACACCGGCGACCGGGCGGACCTCGATCGAGCCCTGGGCGGCCATCGGGCACAGCGCGGCCAGCTCCAGGGCCTCGTCGAGGTCTTGGCAGTCGACGACGTACACCCCGCCGAGGTGCTCGTGAGTCTCGGCGAAGGGACCGTCGGTGATGAGCGTCCGGCCCTCCTGCACGGTCACCGTCGTGGCGGTGTGCTCGCCCCGCAGCGGGTGCCCGGAGACGAAGACGCCGCGTCGCCGGCACTCGTCGGCGAAGGCGTTGACCGCGGTCAGTGCCTCTTCGAACCCGGGGTCGCCCGGCTCGGGCCGTTCGCAGTTGTAGATCAACAGCATGTAGAGCACGCGCGCTCCTTCGTCCGGCGTCGTCGAAGAGGATGACGAACGGGACGACGGTAACTCGACAACGACGTCAGCGAAATTTCACCGCGAGGGTGTCGGGTGTCCGCCGCCGGCGCAACCGGTCGGCTCGGGCCTGCAGGCGCCGGGCGTGCTCCCGGGCCCGGGCCGCGCGTTCCTCGAACAGATCCGCCCGGACGGGGTCGCCGCAGCGGGCGGCGGTGTCCTCGTTGGTGATCGCCATCGCGGCCCACATCGCCGCCAGCGCCTGGTACAGCTGCCAGGTGGGGGTGGACCGGCCGGGCGCAGCGCGGATCACGGCGGATTCACCGAACCCGCCCGCTCCGCACCGCGGGGTGACACACCAGCCCAATTCCCCCGGACCGACCAAGTCAAACATGGGGCCACGGAAATTACCAAAGGTAACTTCTGTACCGGCCTTGACATTACCAATGGTCAGGAGGAAAGTCCTCGCCACCTGATTCGTCTAGACCAATCAGGAAGCTCTCCCGGCGGACGGCCATCCTCAGGAGGAGACCCATGTCCCGCAGAATCCGGACCACCACAGCAGTATTGACGAGCGCCGCGACCGTGGCGGCGACGGCCCTGATCCTTTCCGGTGGGGCCGCCGCCAGCCCGTCGGTCGCGGCGGCCGCCGACTGCGGTGTGCTGTTCGACGACTTCCACTACGCCTCCCCCACCGACTCCGCGTTCAGCGGCGCCGGCTGGACCACCCGCAACGACGTCGGCAGCCCCGGCGTGGCCGGCGCGCGCTGGCTCACCAGCAACGTCAGCTTCCCGACGGTGAACGGCGAGCGCGTCGCCCAGCTCGCCGCGAGCACCGACGGCAGCTCGGCGGGCACGACGCACTCCGAGATGTACCAGAACCAGCTGCGGTTCCTGGACGGCACGTACGCCAGCCGGGTCCGCTTCACCGACGCGCCGGACAGCGGCACCGACGGCGACCACGTCAACGAAACGTACTTCACGATCTCGCCGCTGCGGTACGACCGCGACCCGCTCTACAGCGAGCTGGACTTCTCGGAGTACCTGCCCAACGGCGGCTGGGGCGGCTCGACGGCGAACTACCAGACCAGCTGGTACACCTACTGGAACAACCCGACGTGGGACGGCCTGCGCACGTCCACCGCGCAGAACCGCAGCTTCAACGGCTGGCACGACATCGTCACGCAGGTGTCGGGCGGGCACGTGAAGTACTACCTCGACGGTGTGCTCACCGCGGACCACACGACCGACGCGCAGGGCAACCCGGTGTACCCGCGGACGCCGATGTCGATCAACTACAACATGTGGTTCATCGACACGGCCGGGCACGCGAGCGGCAACAGCGTCTACACCGAGCAGGTCGACTGGACGTACTACGCGGGCAACCAGGTGGTGTCGCCTTCGGACGCCATCGCTCGCGCGGGTTCGTACCGGACGGCCGGAACGTCCCATGTGGACACGGTGAACGGGTGCACGACGCCGACGACCCCGCCGGCGACCACGACGCCCACCAAGCCGACCACGCCCACGACCCCGACCACGCCTTCCCAGCCCGCCAACTGCTCGACGGCGGCGGAGTGGGACTGGGGCACGGTGTACCTCGGCGGCCAGCGCGTGAAGCACAACGCGCACCTCTGGCAGGCGAACTGGTGGACCCAGGGCTCCGAGCCCGGGCTCACCGCGCAGTGGGCCGACCTCGGCCACTGCTGACGCGCGACTTCGGCACCCGACACCGATGCCTGACATCGGTGCCTGACGCCGGCCGACCTGGCCGCGGCCCGGGTTCCAGGGACCAGCCCGGGCCGCGGTCACCCACTCCCTTACGCACTTCCGCACCAAGCGCCCCAATGTGGCGTTGGGTGCGCCTGACGCACCGAATGCCACATTGGGTGCTTGCCCCCACCCCCACTACTTCCGCCGCCATTCCAGGAGTTTCCCGTGCGCAGACGCACCTTCGCCGCCGCTCTGGCCGTCGCCGCCGTGACCGCCAGTGCCGCCTGCGGTACCGACACCCCCGCCCCCACTGCCCAGGGCGGCGGGCAGCTGACCGTCTGGCTGATGAACGGCGACCTGTCCGACAAGGCCACCGCGGCGATCAACGCCGCCTTCGAAAAGGCCACCGGCGCGAAGGTCACCGTGCAGATCCAGGAGTGGGACAACATCAACACCAAGATCAGCACCGCCCTGGCCCAGGACAACACGCCGGACGTCATCGAGATCGGCAACACGAACGTCCCGCTCTTCGCCGCCAACGGCGCGCTCACCGACCTCACCTCGCACCACGACGAGCTGGCCGGGAAGAACACCTGGCTGCCCGGCCTCGCCGGACCGGCCACTGTGGACGGAAAGCTCTACGGCGCTCCCCTGTTCGCGGGCAACCGCGCCGTGATCTACGACAAGCAGGTCTGGGCCGACGCCGGGATCACCGCGCCACCGAAGACGTTCACGGAACTCACGCAAGACCTCGACAAGATCAAGGCCAAGCACCCCGCGGCGGACTACTCCGCCTTCCACTTCCCCGGCAAGTACTGGTACGGCGCGCTGCAGTTCGTCTGGGACGCCGGCGGCCAGCTCGCCACGCAGAAGGACGGCAAGTGGACCGGCGCCCTGGAAAGCCCCGAAGCGCAGAAGGGCCTGCTGGCCTGGAAGGACTTCCAGAACACCTACTCCTCCGCCGCGTCCCGCAACGTCGACACCAAGGCGCCCGACCAGGCCGCCATCTTCTCCGCCGGCGGCGCCGGGGCGATCCTCGACACGAGCATCAACACCGTCGTCAAGAATAAGCCGGAGCTGAAGGACCACCTGGGCACCTTCCCGTTCCCCAGCACCACGGCCGGGAAGACGCAGCCGGTGTTCCTCGGCGGGTCGGACCTCGTAGTCGCGGCCAAGAGCCGCAACCAGGACCTCGCCCTGGCCTACCTCAAGGCCGGGACGAGCCCCGAGGTGCAGCGCGACGCGATCGTCGGCATCGACGGCTGGACGCCCGTCTCGACCGAGCTGATCGACGAGATCACGCCCACCCTGCCGCCGGTCAACGCCGCCTTCGCCACCGCGGCCAAGACCAGCGTCGCGACGCCGGCCGCCCCGGGCTGGGCGACGATCGAGAGTGACAAGTCCATCAACACCTTCTTCGCCGACATCGCCACCGGACGCCGGCCGATCGCCGACGCCGCCAAGGACTTCGACGCTCACCTGACCGAGGCGCTGGGCGCCCGCTGACCGGCGGGGTGGCCCGGCCGACTGCCGTCCCCAACCGGGCCGCCCCGCCCCTTTCCGCGAAGGAGTCCTCCTGGTGCTGATCCGACCAAAAGCAGGCCGGCCCTCGAGCGGTACGGGCCATTGCCACGAAAGCCATCCGGCCGTGACTGTGGCCGGATCAGCAACGAACGGCACAGTGCTGGTGAAAGCGCCGCCCGAAGCCCCGCCGAGACCGGCCACGCCACGCCGGCGTCGTTCCCTGCTGCCCTACGGCCTGCTCCTGCCCGCGACCGTGCTGCTCGGGCTCGTCCTGGGCTACCCGCTCGTGCGCCTGGTCGTCATCTCGACGCAGCGGTACGGCCTGCGATCTCTCTTCACCGGCACGACGACCTTCGCCGGCTGGGACAACTACGCCGCGGTTCTCGGCGACGACCAGCTCCTCCCGGTCCTCGCGCGCAGCGTAGGGTTCTGCGCGGCGCTCGTCCTCGGCACCCTGGTCATCGGCTTCGGTGTCGCACTGCTGCTGCAACGTCTGGGCCGCGGCATGCGCACGGCGGTCACGCTCTGCCTGATCGCGGCCTGGGCGTTGCCGAACGTGGCGTCCACCCTGGTCTGGCAATGGCTCTTCCAGCCCGGCTACGGCGTGGTCAACTGGCTGCTCACCCAGGTCGGCTTCGGCGACCTCACCCAGCACGACTGGACCACCTCGCCGGCGTCGGCGTTCACCCTCGTCTGGCTGCTGGTCGTGTGGCAGTCCGTCCCGTTCGTCGCGCTCACGCTCTACGCGGGCCTGTCGCAGATCCCGCGCTCCTACTACGAAGCCGCCGCGCTCGACGGCGCCCGGCCGTGGCGGGTGCACCGCACCATCACCTTCCCGTTCCTCCAGCCGATCCTCGGGCTGGTCACCATCCTGTCGGTCATCTGGGACTTCACGGTGTTCAACCAGATCTGGATCCTCACCCAGGGCGGCCCGAACGACGGTACGACGACGCTGGGCATCTGGACGTTCACCCGCGCGTTCAGCGGCAACAACTTCGGCCAGGGCGCGGCGATCGCCGTCGTCTCGGTGGCGCTGCTCGTCGGCATGACGGCCGTGTACGTGCGCCGGCTCGTCCGCTCCGGGGAGGACCTGTGATCCGCCGGATCGGCCGCAACACGGTCGCCACCGTCTTCTGCCTCGTGTGGATCTTCCCGGTCTACTGGATGGTGCTCACGGCGTTCAAGCCCGCGGGCAAGATCCTCCAGCCCACGCCCCAGTTCCTGCCGATCGACATCACGCTGGACAACTTCGCCGACGCGCTCGCGAAGCCGGGGTTCGTGCAGGACCTCGTCAACAGCGTCGTGGTCGTCGTCGCGGTGGTCGCTCTGTCCATTGTGGTCGCGTTCCTGGCCGCGACCGCGTTGACGCGCTTCCGGTTCTTCGGGCGCCGCAGCTTCCTCATCGGCGTGCTGGTGCTCCAGATGGTGCCGGTGCCCGCCCTGGTCATCCCGCTGTTCCTCGGCCTGAAGAGCGCGCACCTGCTCGACACGCTGTTCGGGCTGATCCTGACCTACGTGGCGCTCGTGCTGCCGTTCACGATCTGGACGCTGCGCGGCTTCCTGCACGGCATCCCGGTCGAACTCGAGGAGGCGGCGATGGTCGACGGCGCGACGCGCGGACGGGTCATGCGCTCGGTCCTGCTGCCCCTGGTGCTGCCCGGCCTGATCGCGACCAGCGTGTTCGCGTTCATCACGGCGTGGAACGACTTCCTGTTCGCCTACGTGATCATGAAGGACAGCTCCGGCTACACGCTGCCGGTGTGGCTGGTCTCGTTCAGCACCAGCACCGGCACCGACTACGGCGGCCTCATCGCGGCGTCGACGCTGTTCGCGCTGCCGGTCGTCATCTTCTTCGCGCTCGTGCAGCGCCACCTGGTCGAAGGCATGACCGCGGGCGCGGTGAAAGGCTGATGATCATCCCCCACCCCGCGCGGCTGACGCGCCGCGCCGGTACCTTCGCGCCCGCCGGCGGCCTGCGCGTCCTGTCCACCCGCGGCGCCGAGCGCGCGGCCCGCCTGCTGGCCGGCTACCTGCCCCGGCCGGCGATCCACCACGGCACCGCGATCCGTCTCGACCTCGTACCGGAGGCGAAACACGGGCTCGAGGGCTACGAACTCGACGTCACGCCGGCGGACGCGCTCCTCACGGCCTCGACCGAGGCGGGGCTGCGCAACGGCGTGCAGACCCTCCGGCAGCTGGTGCCGCTGCACGGCCCGCCGCGGCTGCCGTGCCTGCACGTCCGCGACGCGCCCCGGCTGCCCTGGCGCGGCGTGCTGCTCGACGTCGCCCGGCACTTCCTGCCGCTGGAGTTCCTCCGCGAGTTCGTCGACCTCATGGCGCTGCACAAGTACAACGTCCTGCACCTGCACCTCACCGACGACCAGGGCTGGCGCATCGAGATCGACGGCCGGCCGCGGCTCACCGAGATCGGCGCGTGGCGCACCGAGTCGATGGTCGGGGCGGCCGGCAGCGGCGTCTACGACGGCGTCCCCCACGGCGGCTTCTACACCCAGCGCGAGCTGCGCGAACTGGTCGCCTTCGCGGCCGACCGCGGCGTGCGGATCGTGCCGGAGATCGACCTGCCCGGCCACGTGCGCTCGGCGCTGGCCGCCTACCCCGAGCTGGGCAACCGGCCGGACGTCACGCTGCCGGTGTGGACGGCGTGGGGCATCAGCCCGGACATCCTCGGCGTCCATGACGGCGCGTTCGCGTTCTGCCGCGAGGTGCTCACGCAGGTCGCGGACGTCTTCCCGGCACGGCACCTGCACATCGGCGGCGACGAGTGCCCGACCACGCAGTGGGCGTCGAACCCGGTCGCGCTGGAGACGGCGGCGCGGCTCGGGTTGAGCGACACCGCCGAACTGCACCCGTGGTTCCTGAGCGAGCTGCAGGGTTTCCTGGCGGATCTCGGCCGGCAGGCCGTGTGCTGGGACGAGACCGGCCACGCCGCGGGCCGGCTGCCACCGGAAATGGTCGTGACGGCTTGGCGCGACGCCGCGCACGGCGCTTTGGCCGTGGCGCGCGGCCACCAGGTCGTCATGGCGCCGCACACGTCGACGTACTTCGACTACCGGCAGAGCGAAGAACCCGGCGAGCCGCCGCGGGCGGACGTCACGACACTCCGGGACGTCTACCGCTTCGATCCCCTGGCGGGCGGGCTGGCGGTCAGCGACGGGACCCGGCCCGGGGTGCTGGGCACGCAGGCCCAGCTGTGGACCGAGCACGCGCCGACGCCCGACCACGTCCGCCACCTGGCGTTCCCGCGGCTGTGCGCGCTGGCCGAACGCGCGTGGTCGCCGCCGGAGCGCAGTTATCCTGAGTTCCAGGAGCGCCTGGCCGGTCACCTCGAACGGCTGCGCGCCCTCGACGCCCTGCCCAAGGAGCGCGTCCGGTTCGCCGGCGCGGTCCCCGTATCCGGGAAGACGGTGCCTTGACCGCTGTGCCATCCGGGGCTCCGCCCCAGGCCGGGGGCTCCGCCACCCGGAGCCCCCGAAAAGAAGGTGAGCCATCCGGGGCTCCGCCCCAGGCCGGGGGCTCCGCCACCCGGAGCCCCCGAAAAGAAGATGGCGAGCCGGCGGACCGCCCGCCCACCGTGAAGCGCGACCGCGTCCGGCGGCACCTGCTGAAGGTGATCGAGCACGCCGGCCCCGGCACCGGGCTGGCGTCCGAACGCGACCTCGCCGCGGAGCTGGGCGTGTCCCGCCCGACCGTCCGGGCGGCCATCGACGAGCTGGCCCGCACCGGGCTGCTGGTGCGCCAGCGCGGGCGGGGGACGTTCACCAGCCCGCAGAAGGTGACCCAGGAACTGGCGACGGGCCTCGCCGTCCCGCCCGCGGAGGGGCACTGGACGAGCCGCGTGGTCGCGTTCGGCCTCTCCCCCGCCCCGCGCTCCCTGGCGGCCGACCTGGAACGCGAGCCGGGGGCGCCGGTCCTGCGCGTCACGCGGGTCCGGCACGTCGACGACGAGCCGATCGCGATCGAACAGCTGGCGCTGCCCGCGTCCGTGGTCCCGGGGCTGTCCCCCGCCGACCTGGAGTCGGGCAACTTCTACCGGCTGCTGCGGGAGCGGTTCGGGATCGTGGTGCAGGACGCCGTGCAGACGATCGAGCCGGCGGTGACCAACCCGGAGCAGGCCGAGCTGCTCGAGATCGCGGTGTACGCGCCGATCCTGCACATCGAGCGGCTGACCCGCGACACCACGGGGCAGGTGGTCGAGCTGACCCGCTCGGTCTACCGCGGCGACCGGTACCGCATCACCTCGAAACTCCGCTTCGACGCCGAATCGGGGTAAACCGGGTATCCGGAAAATAAATCTTCATCGCCTTCCGGAAACCGCCTTTTTAGCGTCCACTCATTACTCGAACGAGTGACGCCGTGCCGACATCCGGGTGAGCGGCCGACGCAAAGCACGTCGTCGCAGCCGGTACAAATGATCGCGTGACGGTAACAAACTGCGCTGTTGGCTTCGCTTTTCTGGCGCCCGGGTGAGAGCGCTTCAACGCACTCCCGGTGCGGCATAGGATTTTCCTTCGGCCAGGAAACCTTTTCTGGAACCAACCGTTGCGAAAAGAATCGAGGACCATTCATGCGAAGACGCATGCTGGGAGCAGTGCTGCCCCTGGTGCTCGTCGCGGCCACCGGCGTCGCGCTGCCCACGACCGCCGAGGCGGCCGCCGTCTCGGGGCTCACGAAGTCCGTGCAGGGCACCGGTTCCCCCGCCGCGCACGGGGCCACCGCGAACTGGGTCATCGGCTACGACGACCAGGCCACCGGGTCCGGCGCCGCGACCATCACCGACGCCGTCGGCGCGGGCCAGGCCTTCCAGTCCGGCTCGCTGCACGCCCCGCCCGGGTGGACGCCGTCGTGGTCCACCGACGGCAGCACCTTCACCGGCACCGAACCCGCGTCCGGCGTCACCGCCGTGCGCGCGAGCGACCCGGACGCCGGCCCCGACGCGACCTCGTTGTCCGCCTCGCTCACCCCGCCCGTGCAGGCGGTGACGACCGCGACCGGCGGCGACGGCTTCAGCCCGATCCTCTACCGCACCCCGGGCGGCGCGCTGCAGGCCTGGAACATCTACCACCACCTGGGGGCCACTTCGCCGAAGGTGGTCTGCACCGACCTCGCCACCGGGCAGCGCTGCCCGGGCGGCCCGTGGCCGAAGGTGCTCAACACCGCGCCCGGCCCGCTCGGCACCCTGGGGGCCGGGGACATCGCGAGCACCATGGTCGAGCAGTACGTGCGCGACCCCGCCGCGCCGGCGAAGGTCTACTACCCGGCCGTCACGGCCACGTCGGTCGGCGTCGGCTGCCTCGACCTGGCCGCCTCGGCCAACTGCGGGTACTGGGCACTGTCCCCGACCGGCGGCTCCCCGGCGGTGAGCAGCATCGGCGGCTTCGTGGCGACCGGCGGCAACCTGTACGGCGTCGTCAGCTCCGGCGCCGTCGTGTGCTGGACGATGGCCACGCAGAGCCCCTGCGGCGGCCAGCCGTACGCGCCGATCGTGCCGGCGGCCAACCAGCCGTACGTCTACGGCGCGGTGACCCTGGTGGCGGGCAAGGTGTTCGCGTCGACGTCGAACCCGAACACCGGGCAGCAGCCGTCGCTGGGCTGCTTCGACCCGGCGACCGCCACGGCGTGCGCGAACTGGGCCGCGTCCCGGCCCACGGGTCCGGCGGGCAACTACAACTACAACGACTACACGGCGTTCGACACGAGCGGTGCCCCGGTGGGCGCGTGCGCGACGACGACCGGCGGGACGAACGTCACGACGTGCTACGCCCTGGACGGTTCCGCGCTCGCGGCCCCGCCGGGACCGGCCGCGCTGACGGGCGGGGTGTACGCCTTCCCGCCGGAGGTCGTCACCGATCCCAGCGGCCACGTGCGCAGCTACCTGCCGATCTGGAACGGCGGCTACGCGGGTGCGGCGCTCTGCCACGACTGGACGACGGGCGCGGCGTGCGCGGGTCTGCCCGGTCCGATCTCGCACCCGTCGGCGAACGGCGGGGCCACCCGGGACTACGGGTACACCTACGACCCGCCGTCGGGCTGCCTGATCGGCCTCGGTGACGCGGGCGTGCTGTTCTCGATGGACCCGGCGACGGGAGCGACGCCGTGTGTCCGCTCGGGCGGCCAGGTGACGCTGAAGCCGGGTGACTTCTACTGTGACGGCGGCTCGCACGTCCAGGGGTACACGGCGGCGCGGCTGACCGGCGTCGACCCGGCGAACGTCGACTTCGGGGCGTCCCGGGTGACGGTGGTGGACCAGGGCGGCGCGACGGTGCCGACCGCGGGCTTCGCCCCGGACGGCTCGGTCGACCTGACCGGCGTGTCCGTGGCGGCGCACCCGTCGATCACGGTGACGACGACGCTGGTGCTGCACAACGGAACCGGCTTCGGCGGCCGGCTGGTGGTCGACTACGCGGGTGACGCGCCGCAGCTGTGCTTCCGCACGACGATCGCGACGGACTGCGCGGTCGCGTCGGTGGCGAACACGGCGACCGGGACGGACTCGACGGGCTCGTTCACGTCGAACACGGTGACGCTCCCGGTGGCGCCGGGCGCGTCGTGCACGCCGAAGGTCACCGTGGAGAAGGAGATCTGCACGTCCGCTTCGGCTTCGAAGTGCGGACCGGGTGGCGCCGGGCCGTGGGCGAAGCAGGCGGGGGTCGGTCTCCTGGGCCTGCTGAACGCGACGGCGTACTGGCGGATCACGGTGACGAACCAGGGTCCGGTGGGCATCACGTCGGCTCAGGTGGTGGACAGCGTGGAGCCGTCGTGCCAGACGGGTCCGTTCACGCTGGCGGCGGGTGCGTCGAAGCAGGTGTACTGCTCGACTTACGCGCTGCTGAACCTGTTCCCGATCACGAACCAGGCGAAGGTGAGTTACGTGCCGGCGAACGTTCCTCCGGGGACGCCGCCGTCGCACACGGGATGGTCGTCGGCGAAGGCTTGTTCGCTGCTGTGCATCCTGTAGGGGGGTGAGGTGAGCGGCCCGCGGGGAGGTTCCCCCGCGGGCCGTTCCCGTTTGGCAGACTGGCCGGATGCGGCTGAACTCGCGGGCGTGGCCCCATCGCTTCGACGAAGTCCCGTGGCGCGAGATCGCCACCCGGTTCGACGAGATGGCCACGCGGCACCCGGAGTTCGCTCCCCTGGCCGACATCGTCGCGAGCGTCCTGGCGCGCGGCGGCGAGCAGCACCTGGCCGCGCTCACGTCGATGCACGACCTGGTGGTCACGGCCCGGCCGGTGCCGGAGTACCGGCCGATCGAGGTCGTGGTCGTCCGGTCGCCTTCCTCGGGTTTCGTCGGCGCGGGCGGGGTCTTCATCGAGCACCGGTCCGTCACCGGCCACGACGACGGGATCTTCCGGGACGGCGCCGAGGCAGTGCCGCTCTTCTGGCGGTTCGTGATCGAAAAGTTCGGGGTGGAACCCGTTGCCTGATCTCGAAGAGCGCTACCGCGCCTACCTCACCTGCCTGAACGAGCGGCGCTTCGACGACCTCGCGGACTTCGCGCACGACCCGGTCGTCCACAACGGCCGCACGCTGGGCATCTCCGACTTCCGAACCCTCCTGGAGCGCGACTCCGCCGAAATCCCCGATCTCACCTACGTGATCGAAGGACTCGTCGTCCAGGACGACCAGGTCGCCTGCCGCATCCGGTTCGACTGCACGCCGGTCACGGATTTTCGCGGCCTGCCGACCGCCGGCAAGGCCGTCTCCTTCGCCGAGCACGTCTTCTACCGCTTCGAACGCGGCAAGATCGCCGAGATCTGGTCCCTCATCGACACCGACGCCATCCGCGACCAGCTCACACCGTGACGGCTTCTTCCTTCTCCGAAGCCGAAGCCGCGGCAGCAGCAGCCTCGGGCGTGATCGCCGGCGCGATCAACACCGCGCACAGCGGCACCGCCATCGCGATCGCCGCGAGCACGAACACCGGGAACAGGAAGGAGAACACCTCGACCCCCGCCGGGTCCGGGGCGTTCATGTCCATGGTCATCCGGACCGCCGCCATGCCCGTGTAGTGCATGCCCGTCACCGCCGCGCCCATCACGAACCCCGCCAGCAGCCGCAGGGACAGCCGGTCCAGGAACACCGCGAACCACAGCGCCGCCGTCGCCGCCACCACCGCGATCACCACCGACAGCGCGACCAGGCCGCCTTCGTAGGTGAAGTCGCCCTTCACGCGCAGGGCCGACATCCCCGTGTAGTGCATGACGTTCACCGCCAGGCCCGTGATGACGCCGCCGAGCGCGAGGCGCCACCAGCCGAACTTCGCGCGGCCGCCCACCACCACGAGACCGGCGAACACCGCCGACACCGACAGGATCGCCGACAGCACCGTGCGGAAGACGTCGTAGCGAACCGGCATCCCGGGGGTGCTGAACCCGAGCATCGCGACGAAGTGCATCAGCCAGATGCCGACGCCGCCGATCGAGATCGCCGCCAGCACCAGCCACCGCATGCGGTGCCGGGGGCTCACCGCGTGGCGGGCCTGGACCGCGCACGCCAGCCCGAGCGCGCAGCCCACCACCGACGTCAGGTACGCGAGCACCAGCAGCCAGTGTCCGAGTGCGAAGTGTTCCATGATGAGTCCTTCCCGGGGCTACAGGTCGCGCAGCCCGTGCAGCACGCGTTCCATCAAGTCGTGGCGCTCGTCCCAGGTCGACGTGTCCGACAGCGTGTCGCGGACGATCACCAGGTTGTCCTGCATCAGGTCCGACACGAGCACGCGGACCACCCCGAGCGGCAGCGCCAGCAGCGCCGCGATCTCCATCAGCGACCGCGGCCGGGCGCAGATCTCGGTGACCTCCGCCAGCGCGCTCGACATCAGGTACGCCGCCTCGGCCCGGCCCGCCGCCGTGGTCTCGACCAGCGCTTCGACGGCGATCTCGACCGTCGGCGCCGTCCGGCCCTCCGTCCAGGCGTACGGGCGGGCGAGCGCCGGGCTGCGGCGCGGCTCCTCCCCGTGGGGCCCGGGCGGCGGCTCGTCGATCACCGGTGGTCCTGGGCCACCGGTATCTCGCGTGCGGGCACGTCGACCTTCTGCCCCACCCGCTCGACCAGCATCGTCATCTCGTAGCCGACCAGCCCGATGTCGCAGCCGGTCGACGCGAGCACGACGAGGTTGGAGCCGTCGCCCACGCTCATCAGCAGCAGGAACCCCTGCTCCATCTCGATCACCGACTGCACCACCCGCCCGGCGGTGAACAGCTCCGCGGTGCCCAGCGACAGGCTGGAGAGCCCGGCCGCGATCGCCGCCAGCTGGTCGGCGCGCTCGCGGGGCAGGGCCTCGTCGGCGGCCACGAGCAGGCCGTCGGCGGAGACCAGCACCGCGTGCGCGATCCCCGAGACGTCCTGGACGAACCCGTTGACCAGCCAGTTCAGCGTCGCCGTCCGTCCGGGCGGCGCGGCGGGACCGGGGAAGCCCAAGGTCCCGCTGAGGGACCGGGCCGCCGGGTCGGCGCCGGAGCGTCGCGGCGGTACGTCGGGAAGTTCCGTCATCGCGGATCCACTTCGTCCTTTCCGGATTCTTCGGTGCGGGCCGCGGTCTCCCGCCGGGCCGCACGCATCCCCTGGTAGTGCCGGGAGAGACTGGTGCGGACGGCGGCGGCGTCGCGGAACGTCCCGGCGGCCTGCTCGCGCACACGCGGGACGACCGCGCCGGGGGCGAGCTGAGCGCCGGGCCGCCGCGTCGGCAGGCCGGCATCGGTGAGCCGCTGCGCGATCGCGGGCTTGAGAGCGCTTTCGGCAGCCTGGCGCGTGCGGTCGGCCGGGGTCTCCCACTCCCCCACCGGCGCGGCGCCCTTTTCGTGACGGGCCGCGGGTGTTTCGGCCGAGGTCGGCCAGTCCGACGCCGGGGTGGCGCCGCCGGGTTCGGCCGGGGAAGCGGGTTCGGCCGGGTCGGCCCGGTGCGCCGCCGTGGCTCCGTTCCGGCCGGTTCGATCGGCCGCGGGCTCGTCAGCCGAGGGCGGCCACTCCGCCGGAGCGGTCCGGTCAGCCGGCGTCTCGGCCGGGGGCGGCCATTCCGCCGAGTCGGCCGGAGCGGCCCGGTCCGCCGGCTTCTCGGCCGGGCGCGGCCACTCCGCCGAGTCGGCCGGAGCGGTCCGATCCGCCGGCCTGGTGGCCCGGCCGTTCGGTGCCGCGGGCGGCCACTCCGTCGCGGCGCCTTCCCCCGGGGCCGGCCACTCCACCGGTGCGTCGCGCCTGATCAAGGGTTTCACCGCCGGCTCGGTGAACCAACTCGTCACGACCTGCTCGAAGATCGGCGTCGACGCCTGCGCCGGCACCACCGGCGGCTGCGTGTGGCCGTTGCGGGCCGCCGAAGCCGTCGCGAGCCGGCCGGCGCCGATCGGGCGGGCCAGGTCGGCGATGACCAGCGCCCCCGGGACGTGCACGCTCGCCGTCACCCCCGCGTGCCGCGCGCCCGTTCCGGTCGCGCGCAGCCGGACCGTCACCCCGTGCAGCGCGGCGAGCCGGCCGACCACGAACAACCCCATCCGCCGGGTCGTCTCCGGTCCGACGGTCCCCGCCGCCGCGAGCCGGTCGTTCACCGACGCGAGCTCCGCCGGGGTCATCCCGAGACCCTGGTCGACGACCTCGATGAGCAGCCCGCCGTCGGCGCCGCGGTCGGCCGTCAGCGCGACCTTGTGCTCCGGCGGGGAGAACCGCGTCGCGTTCTCCAGCAGCTCGGCGAGGATGTGCACCACGTCCGCGGCCGCTTCGGGCTGCACCGAGCTGCGCGGCGCGTTGCCCATCGCCACCCGCCGGTAGTCCTTGACCTCCGACGTCGCGGCGCGCAGCAGGTCGCGTGTGGGCACCGGCTCCCGGCCGTGCCGGACCGGCCGGCCGCCCGCGAGGACGTGCAGGTTCTCGCCGTTGCGGCGCAGCCGGGTCGCGATGTGGTCGATCCGGAACAGCTCGTCGAGCCGACGCGGGTTCTGCTCGCCCGACTCGAGGTCCTCGATGATCGACAGCTGCTGCTCGACCAGGGACTGGCTCCGCCGCGAGAGCGTCATGAACATCTCGCTGACCTGCTTGCGCAGCTCGGCCTGCTCGACGGCGAGCCGGACCGCCTGGCGGTGCATGTCGTCGAAGGCGCGGGCCAGCTGCCCGATCTCCTCCTCGGTCCGGACCCCGGAGTCGGGCACCGCGCGCCAGTCGACGTCGTGGCCCTCCCGGACCTGCCGGACGGTCTCCGGGAGCTGTTCGTTCGCCGCGCGCAGGGCGGCGGCGCGCAGCCGGCGCACGGGCGTGACGAGCGAGCGCACCACCAGCAGGGCGATCGCGAGCGCGCCGAGCAGCGAGCCGAGGACCAGGGCCGTGTCCCGCAGCGAGTCCGACCGGGCGCGGTCGGCCGCGGCGGAGACGTCGCCGGTCAGCTTCGCCGCGACGTCGTTCAGCACGCCCGTCACGCCCTTGGCCTCGGCGGTGATCGAGGGGACGAACCCAGCGAGCGTCGCGTCGCCGCCGTTGCCGGGGTTCTGCAGGGCGTCGAGCCGGCCCTCGGCGGAGCTCGTCGCCGCCTCGAACCGCTTCAGGATGTCGCCCGAAAGCTGGTGTTCGGCCTGTTCGCCGAGCACTTCCTGTTCGGCGGCGGTCTGCACGACGGCCGGGCGCAGCGAAGCGTCGTCCGGGCTGTTCTGGGCCGCCCGCGCGTAGGTTTCTTCGGTGGCCAGCTCGCCGCGCAGGTGTATCAGCAGCCGGGCGGTCTCGGCGCCGGCGGCGGTTTCACTGCCGGCGTCGGCCGGGGCGAAGGTGGGCACGAGGTCGCCGAGCGTGGCGATGATGTCGTTGTAGCCGGCGGCTTTCGTGCGGACGTCCCCGCCGCCGGCGCCGGCCGCGCGGATGCCGGCGAGCTTGCCCAGCGCGGTGTTCAGCGCCCGGCCGGTGTCCGTGGCCAGCGGCGCGAAACCGGTGTCGCGCTGGACCGCGGCCACCTTCGCGTCGACGGCGGCGGTCAGCGTGTCCGGCGCACCCGCCGGGACCGCCACCGCCGCGACCATCTCCTCGCCCAGCGAGGCGGTCAGGTCGAACGTGTCCCGCAGGACCGGCAGCCGGTCGCGCGCCGCGCTGAGCGCGGTCGCCCGGTCGAGCTCGCCCTGGATCCGGATTTCCGCGAGCGCCACCGCGACGAGGACCGGCAGCAGCAGGACGACGCTGATCTTGGTGCGGACGCTCCAGTGCGCCGGCGACCACGCGGCGTCCGCCGACCGGCGGAGCGTGGTTCTGCTTTCATGCATGGTGGAACCGCTCGATTCCCAGCCGCGCGGACGGCTGACGTCGAACTCGGACAGGACGGGGGCCCCAGAGCCGATCACGGACGTCTCGAGCGGAATCCGAAACCCGGCTCCCGGACCGGGGGGAAGACGTGGCGTTGATCGACGCCGACCAGCAGAGAACATCACGTCCGCCATCCTTGTCAACCCTGAGGACCGGCGTTTCGGAACGCGGGGATTGAATTCCTTCGACGGTTCACGCATAGTGTCCCGACGGTCGCTGCTTGTACACCGTACAAGCACTGTTCGCCCAGCTCCAGGGCCTGACGCGGCGTAAACAACCGAGTTCGCCGCACTGGCGGCAGAATTACCCACAAGCGTTACCGAAACGATTTAGTGGCGAAGTCGGCCATTATTCGGATGGTTTGTTATTAATTCCCTCGCGGCGCCCGGGTGGGAGCGCGCCCGCCGGACGCGGCAGAATCGCCGCCGTGACCGATGCGGACGATGTGACCGATGTGGACGGAACCGGCGGCGGCCCGGCCCACGGCAAGCGGGTCGGCTGGGTCGAGCTGTACTTCGACTTGGTCTTCGTCTTCGCGGTGGGCCAGGTCGCGCACGGCATGGTCGCGGACCCGCACTGGATGAGCGCCGCTGCCGCGCTCGGCCTGTTCGCGACGCTGTGGTGGACGTGGATCGGCTTCGCCGTGCTCTACAACCGCCGCGGCGACGACAGCCGCGCCGCCGACCGGCTGTTCGTGCTCGCCGGCACCATCCCCTGCGGGATCGCCGCGACGCAGGCGCACCACGTGTTCGAAGGGCATCCGGCGGTGTTCGCGGCGGCGATGGCCGGAGTCCGCCTGATCCTGGCGGCCGCGCACCGGTGGCCGGCCCAACCCGGCCTCGACCAGAGCCGGATCAGCTGGGGCTACACGTTTTCGGCGGTCCTGTTCGGCGTCTCGGCGGTCATCCCGCACACGTGGGCGCTGTGGGTGTTCGCGCTCCTGCAGGAGGCCGGGTTCCTGCTGCTCGGCGACCGGCGCGGGCGGCGCCACGGCGAGTCCCGGCAGCGGCCCTCGCAGGCGGCGCGGCTGCGGACGCTGCTGAAGCCGCCGAGCGACCCGAACCTGGCGGTCGACTCCGCGCACCTCGCCGAGCGCTTCGGGCTGTTCATGATCCTGCTGCTCGGCGAGCTGGTGATCACGGTCGGCACGGCGGCCCTGGAGCGCCCGGCCGACGACGTCGCCTACTGGGCGTCCCTGGTCGCCGGCCTGGTGATGGCGGGCGCGCTGTGGTGGCTGTACTTCGCGTCGGCCGCGCGGATCTACGAGCGCCTGCTCGGCATCTCCGGCGGCAACCCCGCGCTCGCGTACTCCCTGTACGCGGTCGGCCACCTCTTCCCGGCCTTCGCGCTGCTGCTCATCGCGGCCGGGGTGAACCTGTCGCTGCACGAATCCCCGCCCCAGGCGGCGGCGTGGTTCACGACGGTGGGCCTGACGACGTACCTGGCCGGCACCCGGGTCTTCTCGGTACCCGGCCGCCCGCGCTGGTACGCCAGTCTGGCCCGGATCGCCGCCTTGGCGGCCACGGTGTGCCTCGCGTTCCTGGGCCGGGTCCTGCCGGCGCCCGCGGTGATCGTGGCGGTCGCGGTGTGGGCGGTGGTCAGCACGGTCGTGGCGGCGGGAATCCGCCACCGCGCGCTCGACCGCCTGGGCGACGACCCGGTGGCGTTCCTGCGCGGGATCCAGGAAGAGCGGCGCCGGGCCGCCGGCGGAAGCTGACAGCTCGTCCGACGGCGGTGGTGCCGGGCGGTCCCTGACGGCTCCTCAAACGTCTTGAATGAGTCATTCAGGTCGTCGGACGTCCTGAATGACTCATTCAAGACACCGGCCGGCCACCGCGTCAGCGGCGCCGGGCCGCCGGCGGAAGCTGACCGGCGGCGGACCACTCACTCCGCATTTGCGTCACGCAACAATGGCCGGAAATCCGTTTCGTACGCTTCGACGGCGTCGGCGAACCGCTCGAAAGCCGTGATCGCGGCATCCCGGGCGTCGGGGTCGAGCCGGCCCAGCACGGCCGCCAGCACCTGCCGCCGGTCGCGGTCGACGCAGTCCACCAGCCGGCGGCCCGGGGCCGTCGGCGCGAGCAGCGTCTCCCGGCGGTTCAGCGGGTTGGGGGCCTTCTCGAGCAGAGTCAACTCGACCAGCTTGTCACACGCCCGGGTGACCGACGACGGATTCAGCGCCAGCTCACGGGCCACCCTGCCCATGGTGACCGGCGTCCGGTCGACCACCACCCGCAGGGCGCGGAACTGGGTCAGGGTCAGCTGTTCGGTGTTCCGCCCGACGGTGGCGTCCGCGATGGTCACCATCGCCCGGAGCACCGCCAAGGCAGCGTCGGTCGACCTCATTTGCGTCACGCAAGCATGATAGGCCGAAAAGCGGGTAAGCGACTCTCTGGCGAGCGGAAAAGCCGCCGTCACCGAAGGGAGTACCCATGGCTCAGACAGTCGGTGACTACCTGCTCCAGCGCCTGCGCGAGTGGGGTGTCGAGCAGGTCTTCGCCTACCCGGGCGACGGGATCAACGGGCTCGTCGCCTCGTTCGGCAAAGCGGACAACCAGCCGCGGTTCGTGCAGGCGCGGCACGAAGAGATGGCCGCCTTCGCGGCGGTCGGCTACGCGAAGTTCAGCGGCAACGTCGGCGTCTGCATGGCCACCTCGGGCCCGGGCGCGATCCACCTGCTCAACGGGCTTTACGACGCGAAGCTCGACCACGTCCCGGTCGTCGCGATCGTCGGGCAGACCGCCCGCAGCGCGATGGGCGGCAGCTACCAGCAGGAGGTCGACCTCCAGTCGCTCTACAAGGACGTGGCCAGCGAATACCTCGTCGAGGTCAACGTCGCCGAGCAGCTGCCGAACGCGCTCGACCGGGCGATCCGGACGGCGCAGTCGTCCCGCTGCCCGACCGCGCTCATCATCCCCGCCGACCTGCAGGAAGAGCCCTACGAAGCGCCGAAGCACGCCTTCAAGCAGGTGCCGTCCAGCCCGCCGAGCACGTCTTGGCCGGCCCCGGTCCCGCCCGAGCGCGACCTCGACGCCGCGGCCGAAGTGCTCAACGCCGGCGAGAAGGTCGCCATCCTGGTCGGGCAGGGCGCGCGCGGCGCGGCCGAGGAGGTCCGGCAGCTCGCCGAGATCACCGGTGCGGGCGTGGCGAAAGCGTTGCTGGGCAAGGACGTCCTGTCCGACGAACTGCCGTACGTGACCGGCTCGATCGGGCTGCTCGGCACCCGGCCCAGCTACGAGCTGATGCGCGACTGCGACACGCTGCTGATCGTCGGCTCGAACTTCCCCTACAGCCAGTTCCTGCCGGACTTCGGCCAGGCGCGCGCGGTGCAGATCGACCTCGACGGCAAGTTCATCGGGATGCGCTACCCGACCGAGGTCAACCTCGTCGGCGACAGCGCGGCCACCCTGCGCGCGCTGCTGCAGAGGCTGACGGCCAAACCGGACCGGTCCTGGCGAGAGACGATCGAGAAGAACGTCGCCTCCTGGTGGGACACCGTCGAGAAGGAAGCCGCGGTGGACGCCGACCCGGTGAACCCGATGGCCATCGTGTCCGAACTGTCCAAGCGGATCCCCGAGAACGCCATCGTCACCGCGGACTCCGGTTCCTCCACCAACTGGTACGCCCGCAACCTGCGCATCCGCGGCGACATCCGCGGATCGCTGTCGGGCACGCTGGCGACCATGGGCCCGGGCGTGCCGTACGCCATCGGCGCGAAGTTCGCCCACCCCGACCGGCCGGTGATCGCCCTCGTCGGCGACGGCGCCATGCAGATGAACGGCCTCGCCGAGCTGATCACGATCGCCCGCTACCAGAGCCTGTGGAGCGACCCGACCTGCGTGATCTGCGTCTTCCACAACAACGACCTCAACCAGGTCACGTGGGAGCTGCGCGCGATGGGCGGCGCGCCGAAGTTCGAAGAGTCCCAGAGCCTGCCGGACGTCGACTACGCCGGCTTCGCGCTTTCGCTCGGACTCACGGCGGTCACCGTCGACAAGCCGGATCAGCTCGCTTCGGCGTGGGAGACCGCGCTCAGCGCGGGGAAGCCGGCCGTGCTCGACGTCCGCTGCGACCCCGAGGTGCCGCCGATTCCGCCGCACGCCACGTTCGAGCAGATGAAGTCCGCCGCCCAATCGGTACTGAAGGGCGACCCCGACGCGTTCCACCTCGTCGTGCAGGGGGTCAAGACGAAGCTGCAGGAGTTCCTGCCGGGCCGGAAGAGCTGATGAACACGATCGTGCGGGTCGGCGCCCGGGCCTACCGGGTGCCGGCCCCGGCGCCCGAGGCCGACGGCACCCTGGCCTGGGACGCCACCACGATCGTCGTCGTGCACATCGACGCCGGTGACGTCACCGGGCTGGGCTGGACCTACGCCGACGCGGCCTGCGTGCCGCTGATCGAGGGCGTGCTCGCGGCGGCCGTGCGCGGCCGCCCGGTGCTCGACGTGCCCGCCTGCTGGGCGGCCATGCAGCGCGCCATCCGCAACCTCGGTCGCCCCGGCCTGGTCTCGTGCGCGCTGTCCGCCGTCGACATCGCCCTGTGGGACGCCGCCGCCCGCTCGCTCGGACTGCCCGTGAGCAGGCTGCTCGGCCGGGTGCACGAGACGGTCGACGTCTACGGCAGCGGCGGGTTCACCACGCTGTCCGAGGGCGAACTGGTCGCGCAGCTCGACCACTGGGTGCGCCGGCAGCGCATCCCGCGCGTGAAGATCAAGATCGGCGAGTCGTGGGGCACCCGGGTGGACCGCGACCTGGACCGGGTGGCCGTGACGCGCGACAAGGTCGGCGACGACGTCGAGATCTACGTCGATGCCAACGGCGCCTACTCGCCCGGCCAGGCCCGCCGGGTCGCCGAGCGGCTGCTGGAGTGGGGCGTCACGTGGTTCGAGGAACCCGTCTCCAGCGACGACCTCGCCGGGCTCGCGGCGACGCGCTTCCCCGGTGGGCCGGACATCGCCGCCGGGGAGTACGGCTACGACCTGCCCTGCTTCGCGCGCCTGCTGCCGGTGGTCGACTGCCTCCAGGTCGACGTCACCCGCTGCGGCGGCTTCACCGAATGGCGGCGAGCCACCGCGCTCGCCGCCGCGGTGAACCGCGACGTGTCGGCCCACTGCGCCCCGAACCTCTCGGCGCACGCCGCGGTGGCCACGCAGAACTTCCGGCACATCGAGTGGTTCGCCGACCACGACCGCATCGAGCGCCTGTTCTTCGAGGGCTGTCTCGACCCGACCGGCGGCACCGTGACGCCGTCGATGTCCGAACCCGGCCACGGCTTGACCTTCCGGCCCGAAGCCGCGGCCGAGTACGCACTCTGAAGGAGGATCCGCGATGGGAGCCGTCCAGCTTCCCGACCCCGTGGTGCGCCACGCGGACCACGAAGACCTCGACGTCGACGCGCTCGCCGCGGCCCTGCGTGAGCGGGTGGACGGCGAGGTGCGCTTCGACCGCGGGACGCGCGCGGCGTATTCGACCGACGCGTCGAACTTCCGCCAGGTCCCGATCGGCGTCGTCGTGCCGCGCACCCCGGACGAGGCCGTGGCGGCGATCGCGGTGGCCCGGGAGTTCGGCGCGCCGGTGCTCTCCCGCGGCGGCGGGACCAGCCTCGCCGGCCAGTGCACCAACACGGCCGTGGTGCTCGACTTTTCGAAGTACTGCACCGAAGTGGAGTCCGTCGACGCGGACGCCCGCACCTGCGTGGTGCAGCCCGGCATCGTGCTCGACGTGCTGAACCGGCGGCTCGCCGACACCGGCCTCCGGTTCGGGCCGGAACCGGCGACGCACATGAACTGCACGCTCGGCGGCATGATCGGCAACAACTCCTGCGGCGCCACGGCCCAGCGGACCGGCAAGGTGGTCGACAACATCGCGCGGCTGGAGGTCGTCACCTACGACGGCACCCGCTTCTGGTGCGGTGAGACGACCGACGAGGAGTACGCCGGGATCGAGCGCCACGGCGACCCGCGCGCGGCGATCTACCGGCAGCTGCGGCGGTTGCGCGACGAGTACGCCGACGAGATCCGCCGCCGGTTCCCGGACATCCCGCGGCGCGTGTCGGGCTACAACCTCGATTCCTTGCTGCCGGAGCACGACTTCGACGTCGCCGGGCTGCTCGTCGGCAGTGAGTCCACTTTGGTCACCGTGCTGCGGGCCGAGCTGGAGCTGGTGCCGGTGCTGCCCGAGCGGACGCTCGTCGTGCTGGGCTACCCCGGCATCGCGAAGGCCGCCGACGCCGTGCCCGCGATCCTCCCGCACGAGCCGGTCGCCCTGGAAGGCGTCGACCACAAGCTGATCCGCGACCAGCAGATCAAGGACATGAACCCGCAGGCGCTGGACGAGATGCCGGAAGGCCGCGCGTTCCTGATGGTCCAGTTCGCCGCGTCGACGCACGACGAAGCCGAGCGTCAGGCCCACAAGATGCTCGACGCCCTGCACGACACCGAACACGAAGCCGACGTCGAGTTCCTGGACGACCCCGCCCGCGAGAACGAGCTCTGGCAGGTCCGCGAAGCCGGGCTCGGCGCCACCGCGCACGTGCCGGGCAAAGCCGACACGTTCGAAGGCTGGGAGGACTCCGCGGTCGCGCCCGAGCGGCTCGGCGAGTACCTGCGGAAGCTGACCGCGCTGTACGAGGAGTTCGGCTACGCGAGCGACACCGGCCCGAGCCTCTACGGCCACTTCGGTCAGGGATGCGTGCACACGCGGATCCCGTTCGACCTCTACACCGCCGACGGCGTCGCCACCTACCGGCGGTTCATGGAGCGCGCGGCCGACCTCGTCGCGTCGATGGGCGGCTCGTTCTCCGGCGAGCACGGCGACGGGCAGTCGCGCGGCGAACTGCTGCCGAAGATGTTCGGCGACGACATCGTGACCGCGTTCGGCCGGCTCAAGGCCGTCTTCGACCCCGGCAACCGGATGAACCCCGGCAAGGTCGTCGCGCCCGCGCGGCTCGACGAACACCTGCGTCTCGGCAGCGACTGGACGCCGGCCGACCCGCAGGGCCTGCACTTCCGCTTCCCCCACGACGGCGGCTCGTTCGCCCAGGCCGCCAACCGCTGCGTCGGCGTCGGCCGGTGCCGCCAGCACACCACCAGTGGTGGCCAGGTCATGTGCCCGTCGTACCAGGTGACCGGCGAGGAGGAGCACTCGACGCGCGGGCGGGCGCGGCTGCTGTTCGAGATGCTGGACGGGCACGGCGACAGCCCCGTCGGCGACGGCTGGCGCTCCACCGAAGTCCGTGACGCGCTCGATCTCTGCCTGTCCTGCAAGGGGTGCAAGACCGACTGTCCGGCCAATGTGGACATGGCGACCTACAAGGCGGAGTTCCTCTCCCACCACTACGCGGGCCGGCCGTGGCGGCGACCGCGGTCGGACTTCACGATGGGCTGGCTGCCGGCGTTCGCGCGGGCCGTGGGCCGGCTACGGGCCGGCCGGCTCGTCAACGCCCTGACGCACGCACCCGGGCTGTCGCGACTGGCGACCCTCGCGGCCGGCGTCGAAAACCGTGAAGTTCCGTTGTTCGCCAGGGAGACGCTGCAGCAGTGGTTCGCGCGGCGCGGGACGGCCGGCAGCGGCGCCCGCGGCACGGTGCTGCTGTGGCCGGACACGTTCACCAACTCGTTCCACCCGCACGTCGGGCAGGCCGCGGTCCGGGTGATGGAAGACGCGGGGTGGCGGGTGACCATGCCGTCCGCGGCCCTGTGCTGCGGGCTCACCTGGATCTCCACCGGCCAGCTCGGCACCGCCAAGCACATCCTGGCCCGCACGGTCCGGGCGCTGGCCCCGCACCTGCACGAGGGCGGGCTCGTCGTGGGCCTGGAACCCAGCTGCACGGCGGTGTTCCGCTCCGACGCGCCCGAGCTGTTCCCGGGCGACCAGGACGTCCGGCGGCTGCGCGCGCAGACCGTCACCCTCGCCGAGCTGCTCACCGAGCACTCCCCCGGCTACCGGCCGCCACAGCTCGACGCGAAGGCGATCGCGCAGGTGCACTGCCACCAGCACGCGGTGCTGGGCTGGGACGCCGACCGGAAGCTGCTGGAGGCGGCCGGCGTCGACGCCGAGCACCTCGACTCCGGCTGTTGCGGCCTGGCCGGCAACTTCGGCTTCGAAAAGGGGCACCTCGACGTCTCCGAGGCGTGCGCCGAGCGCGTCCTGCTCCCCCGCGTCCGCGAGGCCGCGCCGGACACGGCGGTGCTGGCCGACGGCTTCAGCTGCCGGACGCAGCTGCACCAGCTCGACAGCGGCGGCAGGGAAGGCGTGCACCTGGCCGAGCTGCTGGCCGGTGGGCTCGACACCCCGGCCGAGGTGCCGCGGCGGAAGCGAGCGGCTCGGGTCGCCGCACTCGCTGCCGCCGCGGGGCTCGCCGTGGCTCTCCGGCGGGCAGTCCGATGACGCGCGGGATCGAGGCTTACCCGGCTGCGGGAGCGAAGCGGGTCGCCCGGGCCCGGCTCGTGTGGACGGGCGGAGTGCTCGTCGTGTCCCGGATCCTCCCGGTCCCCCGAAAGGTCGCTCTCGCCCTCGCCGCGCGCCACCTCGCGCAGGCCGGGGCCACCCTGCGGCGGCCGGACGGTGTCGTCGCGCGCTGGGGCTGGACCGCCGACGTCGCGCACAGCGTGAGCATGCTCGGCCTGGCCGCGGTGTCCCCCCGCTGGCGGGCGGCGGCGCTCGCGAACGCGGTCGTCGCGGCCGCCTGGGCGCGCGCGGCCCGGCCCCACCCCACCAAACGTCCTGAATGAGTCGTTCAGGACGCGGGAAGACCTGAATGACTCATTCAAGACGTTTACCCGGCAACGGAGAACGGAGGTAATCATGTCCGGCACCACCCAGGTCGTCGTCGTGACCGGCGCGAGCGGCGGGATCGGCCGCGCCGTCGCCCGGGCGTTCGGCGCCCGCGAAGCCCGCGTCGCGCTGCTGGCCCGCGGCGAAGCAGGCCTGCACGCCGCCGCCGAGGACATCACCCGCGGCGGCGGGACCGCACTCGAAATCCCCACCGACGTCGCCGACTTCGACCAGGTCGAGGCCGCCGCCGAGCGGGTCGAAAAGGAGCTCGGCCCGATCGACGTGTGGGTCAACGTCGCGTTCACGTCGGTGTTCGCGCCCTTCGACGAGATCGAACCCGACGAGTTCCGCCGCGTCACCGAGGTCAGCTACCTCGGCTACGTGCACGGGACCCTGGCCGCCCTGCGCCGGATGAAGGCCCGCGACCGCGGCACGATCGTGCAGGTCGGTTCGGCCCTCGCCTACCGCGGAATCCCGTTGCAGAGCGCGTACTGCGGCGCGAAGCACGCCATCCAGGGGTTCAACGAATCAGTGCGCTGCGAGCTCCTGCACGACGGCAGCCGCGTCCGGACGACGATGGTGCAGATGCCGGCGGTCAACACGCCGCAGTTCTCGTGGGTGCGCTCGAAGCTGCCGGACCACGCGCAGCCGGTGCCCCCGATCTACCAGCCGGAGGTCGCCGCCAAGGCCGTGCTGTACGCCGCCGACCACCCGCGCCGGCGCGAATACTGGGTCGGCGGCAGCACCGTCGGCACGCTCATCGCGAACGCCGTCGCGCCCGGGATCCTCGACCGCTACCTCGCGAAGACGGGCTTCAAGTCCCAGCAGACCGGCGAGGCGAAACCCGCCGACCAGCCGTCGAATCTGTGGGCCCCCGCCGACCGCTCGCGAGACTACGGCGCTCACGGCGAGTTCGACGCCGAGTCCACCCCGCGCAGCTTCCAGCTGTGGGCGAGCAAGCACCACAGCCTGCTGGCCGCCGGCGGGAGCGCCCTGGCGGCGACGGCGCTGGCGGTGTGGCGCCGAGCCCGGTCATGACCGGGCTCGCCCCGCACATCCTGCGGGAGTACGCGCTGCTCGCCGACGGCGAGCGCGGTGCGCTGTGCGGCCCGCGCGGCGACATCGCCTGGCTCTGCGCACCCGGGTGGTCCGACAGCGCGGTGCTGTCGTCGCTGATCGGCGGGACCGGGAGCTACCTCGTGAGCCCGGCCGAGCCGCACGTCTGGGGCGGCTTCTACGAGCCCGGCACCCTGATCTGGCGCAGTCGCTGGGTGACGACCTCGACCGCCGTCGAATGCCGGGACGCCCTGGCCTACCCCGGGGATCCGCACCGCGTCGTGCTGCTGCGCCGCGTCGAGGCCGTCGAGCGGGACGTCCGGCTGCGCGTCCGGCTGAAGCCGGCCGACGGCTTCGGCCGCCGGTCGCTGCGCGAGCTGCGGCGTGACGACGACGGCACGTGGACCGGCCGCACCGGCGACCTGCGGGTCCGGTGGTCCGGCGCCGGCGACGCGGTGGAAGGCGAGGACGGGCTGGGCTTCGAGCTGGCCGTCCCGGCCGGCGGGCGGCACGACCTCGTCCTCGAGATCAGCGATCGCCGCCTGCCGGACCCGGCCGACGCCGGACGGCTGTGGCAGGCGACCGAACACGCTTGGCACAGCGCGGTTCCCGAGCTGGAGCACACCGTGGCGCCGCGCGACGCGCGCCACGCCTACGCGGTCCTGCGCGGCCTGACCACCGCTGGGGGCGGCATGGTCGCCGCGGCGACGCTGGGCCTGCCGGAACGGTCGGAGGCCGGCCGCAACTACGACTACCGGTACGTGTGGCTGCGCGACCAGTGCTACGCCGGGCTCGCGGCGTCCGTCGTCGAGCCCCACGCCCTGCTCGACGACGCGCTGCGGTTCAGCACCGCCCGCGTCCTCGACCACGGCGACCGGCTCCTGCCCGCCTACCGCACCGACGGCAGCCCGCCGCCGGACGAAACGACGTTGAAGCTGCCCGGCTACCCCGGCGGCGCGGACGTCGTCGGCAACCACGTCGCCCACCAATTCCAGCTGGACGCGCTGGGCGAGCTGCTGCAGCTGCACGCGGCCGCCGCCCGCCACGGCCGGCTGGACGGCGACGTCGAGCGGGCGTCCGAGGTCGTCGTCCGGCTGATCACCGAACGCTGGGATCAGCCGGAAGCGGGGGTCTGGGAGCTGGACGACGCGTGGTGGACCCATTCGCGGCTCGCGTGCGTCGCCGGCCTGCACGCGCTGGCCCGCGAAGTGCCGGCGCACCGCGGGGCGGAGCTGGCCGGCCTCGCGGACAAGCTGCTCGCGGAGACGACGTCCCGCTGCCTCGACGCGCGAGGCTTCTGGAAGCGCAGCCCGGACCACGCCGGGACCGACGCAGCGCTGCTGCTGCCCCCGGTGCGCGGCGCCCTGCCCGCCGACGACCCGCGCACCCGCGCGACGCTCGCGGCGGTCCGCGAGAACCTCACCGAGGACGGTTACGTCTACCGCTTCGCCCCGGACGGACGGCCCCTCGGCGAGGCCGAAGGCGCGTTCCTGCTGTGCGGGTTCACGATGGCGCTCGCGTGCCGGCACCAGGGCGAGCGGACCGAGGCGTTCCGCTGGTTCGAACGCAACCGGGCGGCGTGCGGACCGCCGGGGTTGCTCGCCGAGGAGTACGACGTGCGGCAACGGCAGCTGCGGGGGAACCTCCCCCAGGCGTTCGTCCACGCCATGCTGCTCGAAGCGGCCCAGCGGCTCGCCTGACGGGGTTCCGCCGAACCGGTGACGCGGTTCGCGCATACTGGAGGGGTCCTCGGCCATGGAGGAGACAACTTGAGCGCGCCTGCGGATCCCTTCGTGCACCCCGCCCTGTTCTACCGCGACGACGCCGAATACCTGGCCGGAACCGTGCCATTCGTGTGGAGCGGGCTCGCTGCCGGCGAGCCGGTCGCCGTCGCCGTGCCGGGCCGGAACCTCGAGCTGCTGCGCCGGGAGCTCGGCGCGGACGCCGAAAACGTCCGCCTGCTGGACATGACCGACGCGGGCCGCAACCCCGGCCGGATCATCCCCCGCGTGCTGCGGGCCTTCGCCGACGCCCACCCGGACGGTCCGGTGCGGATCATCGGCGAACCGATCTGGGCGGAGCGCTCGGACGTCGAGTACCCGGCGTGCGTGCAGCACGAAGCGCTCATCAACCTGGCCTTCACCGGCCGGGACCTGACGATCCTCTGCCCGTACGACGTCTCGCGCCTCGACCCGGCCGCGCTCGCCGACGCCGAAGCCACGCACCCGGTCCTGATCGACAGCGCGGGCCGGCGCCCCAGTACCGCGTACGCACCCGACGACGTCATCTCGCGGTACAACCGGCCGCTTCCACCGGCACCCGATGGCGTGATCGCACTGCCGGACACGACGGACCTCGTGCAGGCCCGCGCGCTGGCCCACGTCCAGGCGGCCGCCGCCGGGCTGAGCGCCGACCAGGTGGCCGACGTCCAGGTGGTCGTCACGGAGCTGCTGACCAACTGCGTCGAGCACGGCGGCGGGACGGGCACGGTCCGGCTGTGGAGCGCGGCCGGCGAGTTCGTCTGCGAGGTCCACGACGGCGGCACCCTGGCCGATCCCCTGGCGGGCCGCCGGCCGGCGACGCCGGAGCAGCACCGGGGCCGCGGGCTGCTGATGGTCAACTACCTGGCCGACCTGGTCCGCCTGCACACCGGCGACCACGGCACGACGTTCCGCGCGTACTTCCGCGCCTGAGCCGGCTCAGGGCAGGCCAGCGGCTCGGCCGACGGCAAAGGTCTTGAATGAGTCATTCAGGACCTCCGAAGACCTGAATGAGTCATTCAAGACACCGAAGTCGGCTCAGGGCAGGCCGGCGGGCCGTTCCCGGGCAGCCTCACTGGCCGCCGCACGATCTGCCCGCGCCGACCACGTCTGGGTGGTCGGCGAGTCGGGCCTCGCGGCGGCTGCACCGGGTGCGGGCCGGGATCCCGAAGAACGACGTCCTGTTCCGCGGGTACCGGACGGCCCGCTAGTTCGGGATCTCGGTCGCCCGTTCCCAGCCCGACGGCAGCTGGCACACGTTCAGCGCGTGGTCGAGGCCGCTCCCGGCCAGCGCCCGGCGCACGACGCGGTTGTTGCCGGTGACGATCCGCAGCGTGGTGCTCTCGCGGACCGTCCGGACGTGGATGTCGGCGAGCACCGACAGCCCGGCCGAGTCCAGGAAGTCGACCTCGGACAGGTCGAGCACCAGGACCGGGAACTTCCGGTGCGCCCACGTGGCCAGGACCGAGGCGAGCTCGGCGGCGCTGTCCTCCTCGAGCGCGCCGCGGATCCGGACCATGACCGCGCCGAAGTACGGCCGGATCACCTTGATGTCGAACGCGCTTCGTTCGATGAGGGGGGACGGCGACGCCATGGGGATCGCCGTCGCGGGGTGCTGCACGACTAACATCTTGTGTACGCCTTCAGTCGCGGATGGCGTGCCGAGCGGTGTCCACTGCCCGCTCGAACGCCGGCAAGTCGGGAGAGGGGGCGGCTGCTCCTGAACCGCACCTACGCAGCCTAGTACTTGATCCAAACGGCGCAACCCCGCCAACGGCCGAAATGCCACTCGCCCGGTGTCCGCCGAAAGCGCGTCTTCCCGGCGTCCGTACCAAAACCCGGCACTCGGGGCCTGCGCCCTTGACAGCCCGTGCGGGTGACGGTCAGACTCGATGGAGTCTCAGGGTTCCTGATATAGAGCACGGAGGTGCCCGGCGTGACCCGATCGCCGCACGGCCCGGCCGACTTCGGCCTCGGCAGCTGGCCCGCGCGCCGGGCCCGGATCTCCCCCGGCCGCACCGCGCTGGTGCAGCCCGGCCGCACGCGCACCTACGCGGGGCTCGCCGAGCGCGTCGAACGGCTGGCCGGCGCGCTCGCCCGGCTCGGCGTGCGCCCGGGCGACCGCGTGGCCTACCTCGGCGTCAACGACGTCACCGTCTTCGAGACGCTCTTCGCCACCGCCCGCCTGGGCGCGCTCTTCGTGCCGCTCAACTACCGCCTCTCCCCCGCCGAGATCCGCTACATGCTCGAGGACAGCGGCGCGTCGGTGCTGGTGCACAGCCCGGACACCGACGAGCTGCTGGCCTGGCCGCTGCCGGCGACCCTCCGGCACGTCGTCGCGACCGACCCCGCGTCCTGCCCGGCGGGCGGGCTCGGCTTCGAGGCCGAAATCGCCGCCGCCGCCGACCCATCACCCACCGCGGTCCGGCTCGAAGACCCGTGTCTGCTGCTCTACACCTCCGGCACCACCGGCCGGCCGAAGGCGGCGGTCCTCACCCACGGGAACCTCACGTTCAACACCGTCAACCAGCTCGCCCACCTCGACGTCCTGGGCACCGACAAGGCGCTGTGCATCGCGCCGCTGTTCCACTGCGTCGGGCTGGGCCAGATCACGCTGCCGACGCTGTTCAAGGGCGGCAGCGTGGAGCCGGTGGCGAAGTTCGACCCGGGCGCGATCCTCGGCCGGATCGGCGAGGCCGGGATCACGAGCTTCTCCGCGGTCCCCACCATGCTGGAAATGCTGTGCCGCCACGAGGACTGGGACCGCACGGACCTCGGCTCGCTGACCTGCGTGCTCTACGGCGGCTCGCCGGTCGCCGAACGCGTCGCCCGCGCGTGGCTCGACCGCGGCGTGAAACTCCTTCAGGGTTACGGCATGACCGAAGCCTCGCCGGGGGTCTCGATGGCCACCCACGAGGGCACGCTCGACCACCCCGTCGCCGCGGGCGTGCCCCACTTCTTCACCGACGTCGCCGGCCTCGGCCCCGATCAGACGCCCGAGCCGCTCGGCGAGACGCCCGCCGAGCTGCTGGTGCGCGGCCCGCACGTGTTCGGCGGCTACTGGAACCGGCCCGGGGAATCGGCGGCGAGCTTCGTCGACGGCGACTGGTTCCGCACCGGCGACGTCGTCCGCGTCGACGACGACGGCTGGGCGCACGTCGTCGACCGCGTCAAGGACATGATCATTTCCGGCGGCGAGAACGTCTACCCCGCCGAGATCGAGGCGGTCGCGGTCCGGCTCGACGAGGTCGACGCGTGCGCCGTCGTGGGAGTGCCCGACGAGCGCTGGGGCGAGGTCGGCGCCGCCTTCGTCGTCCGCCGCGCCGGCGCCCGGCTCGACGAAGCCGCCTTCCGCGCCCACCTCGGACAGCACCTCGCCCGCTTCAAGGTGCCCAAGTACGTGCAGTTCACCGAAGCCCTGCCGGTCAACGCCACCGGCAAGATCCGCCGCGTCGAGCTCCGCGCGCGAGCCGCCGCATCCTTCCCGAACGGACCCGCATGACGATCCCGCTCCTGCCCTCTTCACTGCGCCTGGAACTGCTCGACGACGTCGCCGTGCTGCGGCTGGCGCGCCCCGAGAAGCGCAACGCCCTCGACGACGCCACCGTGCTCGGCATCGAAACGTTCTTCGGCGCCCCGCCGCGCGGGATCAAGGCCGTCGTGCTCGACGCCGTGGGCGAGCACTTCTCCGCCGGGCTCGACCTTTCCGAGCTCACCGAGCGTGACGCGTTCGAAGGCCTGGAGCACTCGATGATGTGGCACCGCGCCTTCGAGCGGCTCGAACGCGGGCGCGTCCCGGTCGTCGCCGTGCTCCGCGGCGCGGTCGTCGGCGGCGGCCTGGAGCTCGCGGCGGCCGCGCACATCCGCGTCGCCGAGCCCTCGGCGTTCTACGCGCTGCCGGAGGGCCAGCGCGGCCTGTTCGTCGGCGGCGGCGCTTCGGTGCGGGTGCCGCGGCTGATCGGCGCGAGCCGGATGGCCGACATGATGCTCACCGGTCGTGTCCTCGACGCCGACGAGGGCCACGCGGCCGGGCTGTCGCACTACCGCGTCGAAAACGGTCTCGAGCACGCGCTCGGCCTGGCCCGCAAGATCGCCGCGAACTCCCCGATCACGAACTTCGCCGTCCTGCAGGCCCTTCCCCGCATCGCCGAGGCCAACCCGGCCGAGGGCTACCTGATGGAGTCGCTGATGGCCGCCGTCGCGAGCGGCAGCGCCGAGGCCAAGGAACGGATGCAGGCGTTCCTGGACAAGCGCGCTGGGAAGGTCGGCCGATGATCCTGCGCCCGGTCGCGCCCGACGTCCGCGAAACCACCGAGATCGGCCGGTACCTCGGGTGGCTGGCCTCCCGCGGCCACGCGTTCGACGACTACGCCGCGCTGCACCGCTGGTCGGTGACCGACCTCGACGGCTTCTGGTCGTCGATCAAGGACTTCTTCGGCGTCCGCTTCCACTCCCCCGCCCGCAGTGTCGTGCCGGACCCGCGGATGCCCGGCACCGAGTGGTTCCCCGGCGCGACCCTCAACTACGCCGAGCACGCCCTCGGCGGCCCGGCGGACGACGTCGCCGTCATCGCGTACTCCCAGACCCGCGAACGCACCGAGCTGACGTGGGGCGAGCTGCGCGACCAGGTCGCGAGGGCCCGCGCGGGCCTGGCCCGGCTCGGCGTCGGACGCGGCGACCGCGTCGTGGCGTACCTGCCGAACATCCCCGAAACCGTCGTCGCCTACCTGGCGACCGCGAGCCTCGGCGCGGTCTGGGCGTCCTGCGCGCCCGAGTTCGGCGCCCGCTCGGTGGTCGACCGCTTCGGCCAGATCGAGCCCCGGGTGCTGCTGACCGTGGCCGGCTACCGCTACGGCGCCAAGGACGTCGACCGCCGCGCCGAAGTCGCCGAGATCCGCGCCGGCCTGCCGACCGTCGAGCACGTCGTCCACGTGCCCTACGGCGACCACGACCTCCCCGACGCGCTCCCCTGGAGCGACCTGCTCACCGAGAGCAGTGACATCCGGGCCTCCGGCCCGAGCCGGGGGCTCCGCCACCCGGAACCCCCGAAGGCGTGCGTGCCCGGGTTCGAGCCGGTCGGCTTCGCGCACCCGCTGTGCGTGCTGTTCTCCTCCGGCACCACCGGCAAGCCGAAGGCGATCGTGCACGGCCACGGCGGGATCCTGCTGGAACACCTGAAGAACCACGGCCTCAGCTGGGACCTGCGCCCCGGCGACCGGATCCTGTGGTTCTCCACCACCGCCTGGATGATGTGGAACGCGCTGGTCTCGGGCCTGCTCACCGGCGCGTCGATCGTGCTGGTCGACGGCAACCCGCTGCACCCGGACCTGGCGTGGCAGTGGCGCCTGGCCGCCGAGACCCGCGCGACGCTGATGGGGGCGAGCCCGGGCTTCCTGATGGCGTGCCGGAAGGCGGGCCTCGACCCGGCGTCCGAGTTCGACCTCAGCGCGCTGCGGCAGATCGGTGCCGCAGGGAGTCCGTTGCCGGCCGAGGGCTACCACTGGGTGCGGGACGTCTTCGGCCCCGAGGTGCTGCTCAACGTCGGCAGCGGCGGCACCGACGTCTGCAGCGGGATCGTCCAGGGCGGTCCACTGCAGCCCGTGCTCGCCGGCGAGATCTCCGGGCCGTGCCTCGGGGTCGACGCGAAGGCGTTCGACGAGCACGGCGCCGAAGTCGTCGGCGAGCTGGGCGAGCTGGTCATCACCGCGCCGATGCCGTCGATGCCGGTCGGATTCTGGGGCGACGACACGGGTTCGCGCTACCGCGACACGTACTTCGACACCTATCCGGGCGTCTGGCGGCACGGCGACTGGATCCGGTTCGGCCCCGAAGGGAGCTGCGTCATCGCCGGGCGCTCCGACGCCACCCTCAACCGCGGCGGCGTCCGGCTCGGCACCGCCGAGTTCTACGCCGTCGTCGAGGAGCTGCCGGAGGTCGACGACTCGCTCGTCGTGCACCTCGAGGACCCCGCCGGCGGCAACGGCGACCTCCGCCTCTACGTCGTGCTCCGGGACGGCACCTTGGACGCACCGCTGCGCCAGAAGATCGCGACGGCGTTGAAGAGCGCGCTGTCGCCGCGGCACGTGCCGGACACGATCACCGCCGTCCCGGTGATCCCCCGCAACCGCACCGGGAAGAAACTGGAGCTGCCCGTGAAGAAACTCCTGAGCGGCGCCCGCGTCGAAGACGTCGTCGGCCGGGACGTGCTGGCCGATCCCACGGCCCTGGACCACTTCGGGACGCTCGCATGAGCACCGTCGCGGTCGTCGGCACCGGCGTGATCGGCGCGAGCTGGGCGGGGCTGTTCCTCGCCCACGGCCTCGACGTCGTCGCGACCGATCCGGCACCCGGCGCCGAGGAGCGGCTCCGCACCGACGTCGCCGCCATCCTGCCGCCGGACGGCGCGGCGATCGATCGGCTGCGGTTCGTCGCCGACGCCGGCGAAGCGGCCGCCGTCGCGGATTTCGTCCAGGAGAACGGTCCTGAGCGCGAGGACGTCAAGCACGCGCTGTTCGCCGTCCTCGACGAGGCCGCGCGGCCCGACGTGATCCTGGCGAGCAGCTCGTCCGGGCTGCTGCCCAGCGCCATCGCCCGTGGCTGCCCGCGCCATCCCGAGCGGGTCGTCATCGGGCACCCGTTCAACCCGCCGCACCTGATCCCCCTCGTCGAGGTCGTGCCCGGCCGCGACACCGCGCCCGAGGTCGTCGACCGGGCCGTGGAGTTCTACACCTCGGTCGGGAAGCGACCGATCCGGTTGTCGCGCGAGCTGCCCGGACACGTCGCGAACCGGCTCCAGGCCGCGCTGTGGCAGGAGGCGTATTCGCTGGTCGAACGCGGTGTCGCGACGGTCGCCGACATCGACACGGCGATCGCGTGCGGGCCCGGCCTGCGCTGGGCCGTGCTCGGGCCGTTCCTCAACCAGCACCTCTCCGGCGGCGCGGGCGGCCTCGCGCACGTCCTGGCCCACCTCGGCCCGCCCACCGAAGAGTGGTGGCGCGACCTCGGCCGCGTCCACCTGACCCCGGAGCTGGCCGACAAGCTCGTCGCCGGCGTCGACGCCGAACTGGCCGGCACCGACGACCGTGCTCTCGTCGCCGCCCGCGACGCCGTCCTCGACACCCTGCTGGCCGCCAAGGCCGCGCAGCCCGACCTGCCCTGAACCTGGAGCTCCCGTGGACCTTTCCGCACTGACCGCCATCGACGTCCACACCCACGTCGAACAGGACGGGCACGGCTGCTTCGCCCTCGACCAGGAGCTGCTGGACGCGTCGGCGAAGTACTTCCGCGCCGACCAGGACCGCACCCCGACGGTGGCCTCGATCGCCGAGCACTACCGGGCGCGGAACATGGCCGCGGTCGTCTTCACGGTCGAGGCGCCGGCCGCCACCGGGCACCCCGCGCTCTCGAGCGAGGAGATCGCCGACGCGGCCGCCGAGCACGCCGACGTGCTCATCCCGTTCGGCTCGGTGGACCCGCACGCCGGGAAGGCCGCCGTGCACCGCGCGCGCCGGCTGGTCGGCGACCACGGGGTGCGCGGTTTCAAGTTCCACCCCAGCCTGCAGGCGTTCGAGCCGAACGACGTCCGGTTCTACCCGCTCTACGAGGCCATCCAGGAGCTGGGTGTCCCGGCGCTGTTCCACACCGGGCAGACGGGCATCGGCGCCGGGCTGCCGGGCGGGCACGGCATCAAGCTGCGCTACTCGAACCCGATGCTGCTCGACGACGTCGCCGCCGACTTCCCGGGGCTGACGATCATCCTGGCGCACCCGTCGGTGCCGTGGCAGGACGAGGCGATCTCGGTCGCGACGCACAAGGCGAACGTGTACATCGACCTGTCCGGCTGGTCGCCGAAGTACTTCCCGCCGCAGCTGGTCCGCGCGGCGAACTCGCTGCTCAAGCGCAAGGTGCTGTTCGGCTCGGACTTCCCGGTGATCACCCCGGACCGCTGGCTCGCCGACTTCGCCGCCCTCGACATCAAGGAGGAAGTGCGGCCGCTGATCCTCAAGGACAACGCCGTCCGGGTGCTCGGCCTGACCTGAACGTTTGTCCGGTCCGTCCCCGGGCACCCGCTGGGTTCTGACGCTGGCGGACGGAGGCGGTCGTCGTGGCCGAGGGTGACGTGCACACCTACTTCGAAGACGGGCTTTGGAAGAACCGCGTCGAAGGCGGCAGCCGGGCTTCCAACACGTCTCCGCGGCGCACCGACGCCGTGCTGACCGGTCGGCTGATCGCGAAGAAGCGGCACGTCGCCCACGTCGTCCACACCCCGGAGGGCGACGTCGAGACCGAGCGCGACTTCCGGCCGCGGGTCAAACGTCCACAGTAGACGAAGACCCGCCCCGCTCGGCGAAGGCTGGGGGTGTACCTGCGAGCGGGGCGGGAGTCTGTACCCGTTACAACGCAGGGGATAGCGCGGTGTTCCCCGACGTGACGCGGACCTCAGCGCCGGGCCAGTACGGCCCACACGGTCTTGCCGCCGGAGCGGCACCGGCTGCTCCCCCAGGTCTTCGCGACCTTGGCGACCATCCGCAGCCCGAGCCCCGTCTCGGTCAGATCCAGCCCTTCGCGGACGACGGCGGGGCGCGGGCTCTCGTCGGTCACCTCGACGGCCAAGCGTCCGCGGCGCAGCTCCATCCGCAAGCGGGGCACCGAATCCGTGTGCCGCAGGACGTTCTCGACGAGCTCGTTCGCGACCAGCTCGGCGTCCTCGGCCAGCTCGGGCACCCGCCATTCGGCACAAGTGTCCCTGACGAATTCGCGGGCGCACGACGAGGTGCGCGAAGACCGGACCAGCACGCGCCCGGCCTTCTTCCGGGCCGGGCGCCGCAGCGCGGCTTCGGCCGTGGCGGCGTCGGCGTACACGGGCACGCTCCGGCCGGCCAGCACCGCCCGCTGCTCGGGTCGTCCGGTCACGAGCGCGAAGGGGACGGCGGGCCAGTCGCCGACCAGCAGGGCGACCAGCGAGAACACCCGGACCAGCTCGGGGTCGCGGAGGGCGAGGCGCTCGACGTCGACGAGCACGCCGTTCTCGGATTCGGCGGCGAATTCGAGCAGGCTGTCGCGCAGCCGTGGATAGGTCGTCCCGTCGAGGACGCCGACGACGGATGCCGCGGTGCTCGAGCTGTGCGGGGGAACCAACCAGACGGAATTGTGCCGGGCGAGCACCGCGACCACCTCCTGGTGAGTGCTTCCGCATCGGATATCCGGTTCGCGAACACTCAAACGACGGATTTTCCGATTGCCGGGGCCGATCGGGGGAACCCGGGCGGACCGGAAGGGAGACGACCTTGTTCCGTCACACGAAGCTGCTGCAGTTCGAAGCCAAGCCCGAAAAGCCCGATCCCGTCTACGCCCACAAGCTCCAGGAGCTCATCGGCGGCGCTTACGGCGAGATGACCGTGACGATGCAGTACCTGTTCCAAGGCTGGAACTGCCGGGTCGAAGGCAAGTACAAGGACCTCATCATGGACACCGCGACCGAGGAGATCGGGCACGTCGAAATGCTCGCCACCATGGTCGCGCGGCTGTTGGAAGGCGCCCCGGCGACCGCCACCGCCGAAGCGGTCAAGGACCCGGTGATGGCCGCGGTCATCGGCGGGATGGACCCGCAGCAGGCCATCGTCGCCGGCGGCGGCGCCCTGCCCGCCGACAGCAACGGCTACCCCTGGAACGGCAAGTTCATCGTCGCCTCCGGCAACCTGCTGGCCGACTTCCGCGCGAACGTCGCGGCCGAAGCGCAGGGCCGCCTGCAGACCGCCCGGCTCTACAACATGACCGACGACCCCGGCGTCAAGGCAATGCTGAAGTTCAACCTCGCCCGCGACACCGTCCACCAGAAGCAGTGGCTCGCCGCCATCGAAGAGCTGAAGGCCGACGGCCTCGAGGAAGACATCGCGCCCAACGCCCTGTTCGACGAGGAAGACCAGACGCACAACAAGACCATCTGGCACCTCTCCGACGGCCCCGACGGCGCCAAGGGCAGCAGCTGGACCACCGACGCGGGCATCGACTACCTCATGGACCCGGAACCGCTCGGCGGGCCGGGCACCGCGCCGAAGCCCGACCCGGCGCTCTACGGCACGTACGCCCCTTCCGAGGCGCCCGGGCTCGAACCGGCCGACGGCGATGTCGAGACGTTCCACGACGGTTCGACGTGGAAGAACAAGGTCGTCGGCAACGCGCGGGCGTCCGGCAGCGCCGAAACGAAGTCCGACGCGGTCGCGGCGGGCCGGAAACTGGCCATCAAGCGCGGGACGGCCCATTTCATCCACACGAAGGACGGGCGGGTCGGCGAGCGGCGGACCTATCCGCGGGCGCATTCCTGACGAAACCGGTGTCGCGAATGACTCATCGGGGGCTTCGCACGTCCCGAATGAGTCATTCGCGACACTCGCCTCGCGCGGCACCATCGCCGATTCTCCGGCGGCCGGCCGTCACGGCCGCCCGGCCCGGCTCCCCGCATAAGCCCGCTCACGCAGGTTCGCCAGCCAACCCGGAGCTACCTCGAGCCCCTCCGGACGGTTCAGCATCGGATCGAACGCCGGTGCGTCACCACCGATCCGCGTCAAGGTCAGCTCCGCGCTGTCGCACCAGCGGCCGTCCTGCCGGCCGGTCCGCAGCACGAACCCCAGCCCGCCCGCCGCGACCACCGCTTCGAGTGACGCGTCGAGCCGCGGTGTCGTCGCCCACGCCGCCAGCCAGACCAGCCGGTCGGCGCGGCGGTAAGGCACCAGGCTGCTGTACGCGCCGCCGGTCCAGGACGCCGCCGGGCGGGGCAGCATCCGGCCGACGTGCCCGCTGCCGGCCGTCGTCAGGGTGAGGTCCCACGGTCCGCCGCCCCGGCCCGCGCCGGGAATCCGGACCGCGAGGCCGAGCGCGTCCGGCAGCCGGCCCGGTGTACCGGCTCCCTTCGACAGCCGCGCGACGACCTCCACCGGTCCGGACGGCCACGGTAGGTCGTCCGCCAGCGGCCGGAGCTCACCGCGCAGCACCAGCCCCACGGGGTGGAAAGCGCGGGCGCGGCGCAGCGCGGCCAGTCCGCGGAAGCCGGCCACCACCAGGCCGGTCAACGGTCCTCGGTCGCTTCGCGTTCGGCCGCCTCGCGCTGCTCTCCCGGCTCGAGCTCTCCGGTACCGGCGAGCTCGCGGTCCAGCTCGGTCGTGGCGTCTCGGTCGTCCGGCGTCGTCATGTGTAGTTCCTCCCGGCTCGGGTATCCGCCTGCGAACCGGCGATACCCGCGCCGAGCGCGCAGAAACCCCGAGGAGACCACCATCGCCACCGCGGTCCTGTTCGACGTCGACGGCACGCTCGTAGACTCCAACTACCTCCACGTCCACGCCTGGCGGCGGGCGTTCCACGAGCTGGACCGCCCCGTCGACTCCTGGCGCGTGCACCGCGCGATCGGCAAGGGCTCCGGCAAGCTGCTGAGCACCCTGCTGGGCGACGAAGACGCCGAGCGCGTCGGGGACGAGGCGAAGGAACTGCACAGCCGCTTCTACCTGGAGGCCGCCGAGTTGCTGCGGCCGTTCGACCACGCCCCGGACCTGATCCGGGCGCTGGCCGCCAAGGGCGTGCGGGTGGTCCTGGCGACGTCGGCGGCTCCCGACGAGCTGGACGAGCTGCGTCGCGTTCTCGGCGTGGACGACGTCGTCGAGGACATCGTCGCCGGCCACGACGTCGAAGCGACGAAGCCGGACCCGGAACCGGTGCAGGTCGCCCTGGAGAAAGCCGGCACGGCCCCGGAGGACACGATCTTCGTCGGCGACGCGGTCTGGGACGTGAAAGCGGCCAAGAAGGCCGGTGTGCGCACGATCGGCGTGCTGTCGGGCGGGGTCAGCGCGGCGGAACTGACGGAAGCGGGCGCCATCGCGACCTACGACGACGCCGCGGCCTTGCTCGCCGACCTTGAGAAGAGTCCGCTGGCCGAGCTGTTCAGCTGACCTTCCGGGCCACCAGCCGTTCGACGAGGCCCAGCTTGAACCGCTCCCGCCGGTCGATCGGCAAGCCGAGCGCCTCCACGAGCTTCAGCGGGCGCCGCCGGAAGTGCTCGCCCGCCAAGGGGACGCTCGCCAGCTCCACCAGCCACTGGGCGGCGCGCACCACGAACGACGAGCCGGCCACGTGGTCGACCAGGATCAGCCGCCCGCCCGGCCGCAGGACCCGCGTCATCTCCCCGACGGCCGCCGCGGGGTCCGGGATCGCGCAGAGGCCGAACGTGCACACCACCGTGTCGAACGACGCCTCGGCGAACGGCAGCTCGTGCGCGCTGCCCTGCCGCAAGGTCACCTCACGGCCGAGTTCGCGGGCTCGCGAACGGGCGAGTTCGAGCATCCCGGAGCTCAGGTCGAGCCCGGTGAGCGTCACGTCGGCGGGGTACCAGGCCAGGTTGAGCCCGGTCCCGACGGCGACTTCCAGGACGTCGCCGGTGGCCTGTCCGCAGGCCCATTCCCGGGAGTCCCCGAAGAGGCGGCGGTCCCAGACGCCCATCTCCGCGTCGTAGCTCGCCGACTTGCGGTCCCAGTACCGGTTCCACCGCTCCGCCTTCGTCATGCTCCCAGCGAAGCACGAACCGGCCCGGGATCGGGTGATCCCGGGCCGGGGAACTCCTCAGCCGAACATGCCGGGCTCGTACGAGCCGCCCTTCTGGTGCAGGATCACCGCGAGCCGGTTGGCCGAGTTCATCTGCGCCACGAGCGCGACGAGCGCGGCGGTCCGGTCGTCGTCGTAGTGCTTGCGCACGCGGTCCCAGGTGTCGTCGGAGACGCCGGGGTGGGCGTCGGCGATCCGGGTGCCTTCCTCGGCGAGCGCCAGCGCGGCCTGCTCGGCTTCGCTGAACACCGTGGCCTCGCGCCAGGCGGCGACCAGGTTGATCCGCACCGCGGGCTCCCCGGCCGCGGTCAGCTCCTTCGTGTGGATGTCGACGCACCAGCCGCAGCCGTTGATCTGGCTGACGCGCAGCGACACCAGCTCCTGCGTGGTCTTGGACAGCGGCGACTGGACGACGGCCATGCTCGCGGTGCCGAACCGCTTGGCGAACTTGGCGCCGACTTCGTTGTCGGTCAGGTCGAATCGGGGTTCCATGGTGCCTCTTCCGTGGTCCTGAACGGGACGACCACGAGATGCCGGGCACCCCGGTCCCTGTGACAGTGACGACGGTCACGGTCACACCGCGACCGCGGCCGGCATCTGGTGGGAAACTCCGCGAGACCGAAAGAGGAGCCACCATGGCCGACCCCGCCACCGACGCGTTCCTCGCCCACCGGAACCTGCTGTTCACCGTCGCCTACCAACTGCTCGGCTCGGCCGCCGACGCCGAAGACGTCCTGCAGGAGACCTGGTTGCGCTGGGTGGGCGTGGACCTCGAGGTCGTGCGCGACGAGCGCGCGTACCTGGTCCGGATCACCACGCGCCTGGCGCTGATGCGGCTGCGGACGCTGGGCCGGCGCAAGGAGTCCTACGTCGGCCCGTGGCTGCCCGAGCCGCTGCTGACCACGCCCGACGTCGCCGAGGACGTCGAACTGGCCGACAGCGTCTCGATGGCGATGCTGCTGGTGCTGGAGACGCTGACGCCGGCCGAGCGGGCGGTGTTCGTGCTGCGCGAGGTGTTCGACCTGGGCTACGACGAGATCGCCGAAGCCGTCGGCAAGACCCCGGCCGCGGTCCGCCAGATCGCCCACCGGGCCCGCTCCCACGTGGCCGCGCGCCGGCCGCGCGGCGACGTCTCGCCCGCCACGTCCCGCGACGCGCTGGAGGCGTTCCAACGCGCCGTCGAGACGGGCGATCTGCGGCACCTGCTGGACATCCTGGCCCCGGACGTCGTGTTCCTGGGCGACGGCGGCGGGGTGGTGCGGGCGCTGCGGGAGCCGGTCGTCGGGGCTTCCGGCGTGGCCCGGCTGCTGGCCGCGGGACTCGGCAACTTCGCGGTCGGCTCGCTGGTGACGGCCCAGGTCAACGGCTACCCGGCGTTGATCCTGCGCCGCGGCGGCGAGGTCGACACCGTGCTGGCGGTCCGCATCGACGACGGGCTCATCACCGGCCTGTACGCGGTGCGCAACCCGGCGAAACTGTCGCGTTTGGACGAAGAGACCACGCTGCGGCGCTAGCGGTGCTTCTCCTTGAGGTCCTGCGCTTTCACGCCGACCAGGAGGACGCCCACGGCGAGCAGCACGATCCCCGCGCTGATCACCAATCCCAACGACAGGCTCCCGGTCGCCTCCTGGATGAAGCCCAGCAGCGACGGGGAAGCCGCCGCCGCGAAGGAGCCCATCGACGTCACCACCGCGATGCCCGTCGCCGCCGCGCGTTCGCTAAGGTAGATCGAGGGGATCGAGTAGAACACCGTCAGGCCCGAGTAGTGCGCCGCCGCCATCACCGCGAGCAGGATGACCACCACCAGGACGCTGCCGCCGGAGAAGGCCAGCGCCAGCATCGCCGCGGCCGCCACCAGCCAGCTCACCGCCGCGTGCCAGCGGCGCTCCAGAGTGCGGTCGGAGTGGCGGCCGACCACCAGCATCACGGCGATGCCGAGCAGCGGCGGGATCGCCGAGAAGAACCCGAGGTTCAGCACGTCGCCGACGCCGGCTTCGGCGATGATCCGCGGCGTCCAGTACGAGACGGCGTTGGCCAGCGTGTACGCCCCGCACGCGCACAGGCCGAGGATCCAGACCTTCGGGTCGCGCAACGCCGAGAGCATGCCGCCGTGCCGGGCCGGAGACTCGCCCTTCGAGAGCCGCTCGGCTTCCAGATCGGCCTGGACCAAGGCTTTCTGCGCCGGCGTCAGCCACTTGGCCTGCGCCGGTTCGTCGACGAGGAAGAACGCCACCAGCACGGCGAGCAGGATCGGCGGGATGCCTTCGATGAGGAACAGCCACTGCCAGTCGGCCAGGCCGGCGACGCCGCCGAGCGCGTGCATGATCCAGCCGGAGACGAGCGAACCCAGCACGCCCGACACCGGGACGCCGATGAAGAACACCGCCGTCATCCGCGTCCGGCGCTCGGACGGGAACCACCGCGACAGCAGGTAGAGCGCTCCGGGGAAGAAGCCCGCCTCGGCGACGCCGAGCAGGAACCGGGCGACGTAGAACGTGGTTTCGTCGTGCACGAACAACGTCACGATCGTGACGACGCCCCAGGTCGCCATGATCCGGACGAGTGTCTTGCGGGCGCCGATCTTCGCCAGCAAGGCGTTGCTGGGGACCTCGAAGAGGATGAAGCCGACGAAGAACAGCGTGACGCCGAGCCCGTAGACCGCCGAACCGAAGCCGAGGTCGCGCTTGAGGCCCTGCTGCGCGATGCCGATGTTCGTGCGGTCGATGAAGCTGACGACGTAGCAGACCACGAGCAGCGGCATGACCCGCAGGGCGATGGTCCGGTAGGTGGACGCGCGGTCGGCGCCGCCGACTGCTGGTGGCCGTCCGGTGACGGCGGGGTGTTCGGCCACGGCTACTCGACTCCTTCGTCAGGCGGGGCGTGCGGCGCCAGTCTCGACATCTGGTGTTGAGTTTGTCAACACCGGATCGGCAACGGCTACGATGACCGCCATGGCGGAACGCGCGGACGGCCGAGACCTGGTGCCCATCTCCGGACTCCTCTCCTACCGGCTCTCCCGCACGTCGTCGGCGATGTCGCGCAGTGCCGCGCTGCGCTACCGGCGGGAGTTCGACGTCAGCCTCGGCGAATGGCGGGCGATCTCGCTCATCGCCGCCGACCCCACCCTGACACTCAACCGCCTCGCCCGCCGGGCCGGGCTGGACAAAGCGCAGATGAGCCGGGTGGTCAGCCGCCTGACCGAACGCGGCCTGGTCGACCGGACAGCCAGCTCGGGCCGCACGTCGCAGCTCGCCCTCACCGCCGAGGGCACGCGCGTCTACCGCGGCCTGATCACCGCGGCCAACGAGCGCGACGCGGAGTTCCTCGCCGCGCTCACCCCCACGGAGGCGGCGACCCTGAGCGGGGCCCTGGACAAGCTGGCCGACCTGGCCCTGGCCGTCGAGGAACGTGAGCGCGCCCACCCGGCCGACGACGACTGTTGACTTTATCAACACAGCCGCGTAGTTCTGGAGCCACCGAACAGGAGGTGGCCCGATGCCCGATGCCGTCACGATCTGCGAGTGCTTCGCCCGCGACGGGCTGCAGCACGAGCCGGAGTTCGTGCCGACCGCGACGAAGGTCGCGCTGCTGGACTCCTTCGCGGACGCGGGGTTCCGGCGGATCGAGGCGACCAGCTACAGCCACCCTTCGCGCGTCCCCGGCTTCTCGGACGCCTCCGAGGTCCTCGGGGCGATCCGGCGCCGCCCCGGCGTCGCGTTCAAGGCGACCTGCCCGAATCCGCGCGCGGTCCGACGTGCCCTCGACGACCTCGACGCCGGCCACGGCGCCGAGGAACTGAGCCTGCTCGTCTCGGCCAGCGAAAGCCACACCGAGCGCAACCTGCGCACGTCGAGAGCCGGGCAGTGGGAGCGCGTCTCCGAAATGGTCGCGCTGGCCGGCGGCCGGTTCAAGCTGGTCGGGGTCGTCTCGGTGGCGTTCGGCTGCCCGTTCGAGGGCGCGGTCGACCCCGGCCGCGTCGCCGAGGACGTCGCCCGCTTCGCCGACCTGGGCGCCGACCTGGTCACCCTCGGCGACACCACCGGCGTCGCCACCCCGCCATCGGTCCGGGCGCTCTTCGCCCGGTTGGGCGCGGACGTGCCCGTGGTCGCGCACTTCCACAACACCCGCGGCACCGGCATCGCCAACGCCGTCGCGGCCCTCGACGTCGGCTGCCGGAACTTCGACACGGCGATGGGCGGCGTCGGCGGCCACCCCAGCGCGATCCGCTACGGCGCCGGGCTCACCGGCAACGTCTGCACCGAGGACCTGGTCAGCCTGTTCGACGCGATGGGCGTCGACACCGGCATCGACCTCGACCTGCTCGCGAAGGCCTCGGCCGCCTGCGAAGACGCGCTCGGCCGTCCCCTGCACAGCATGGTCGCCCGCGCCGGCTTCACCCCGACCCCGAACCAGGAGAACCCGTGACCGTCCCCCTCGCGATCGAGGACCACGGCCCCGTCCGCGTCCTGACGCTGAACCGGCCCGAGAAGCTCAACGCCCTGAACACGGCGCTGACCCGCTCGCTCAGCGAAGCCTTCGCCGCCGCCGACGCGGACTCCGACGTCCGCGCGGTCGTCCTGACCGGCGCCGGGCGCGGCTTCTGCGCGGGCGCCGACCTCGGCGAGTTCTCGTCCCTGACGCCCGACCAGCCCGACGCCGTCCTCGAGCGCGCCGCGCTGACCGCGAAACTGCAGGTCCAGGCGCGAGAACTGCGTGTCCCGGTCGTGGCGGCCGTGCGCGGGGCCGCTGTCGGCGGCGGCGCCGGGCTGGCGATCGGCGCCGACATGGTCGTCGCCGGCACCGACTTGAAGTTCGGCTACCCCGAGCTGAAGCACTCGATCGTCCCGGCGCTGGTGATGACCGGGCTCGTCCAGCACCTCGGCCGTAAGCTCGCGTTCGAGCTGGTCAGCACCGGCCGGCTGCTGACCGCGGCCGAGGCGTTCGAACTTGGTCTGGTCAACCGCGTCGTCGAACCTGCCGAAATCCTCTCCGCGGCTTTGGAGATCGCCGAGCATTGGGCGAAGGTCGAGCCGCGGGCCATCGCCGCCGCGAAGGACCTGTTCTACCGCGTCGCCGACCTGCCGACGGACGCCGCGATGCGCGCCGGCCAGGATGTCAACGCGCTGATGCGGGGGTTCCGCGCATGACCGGCCCGCTCACCGGTGTCACCGTGCTGGACTTCTCCCGCGTCCTCGCCGCTCCCCTGGCCACGCAGATCCTCGCCGAGCTGGGCGCCACCGTGATCAAGGTCGAGCGGCCGGGGTCCGGCGACGAGACCCGCGGCTTCGAACCCCGCCTCCCCCACGGCGAGAGCGCGTACTTCTTCGCCTTCAACCGGGGCAAGAAGTCCGTCACGCTCGACCTCAAGGACCCCCGCGGCCAGGCTGTCGCGCGGCGGCTGGCTGAGCGCGCCGACGTCGTCGTCGAGAACTTCCTGCCCGGTGCGATGGACCGCATGGGCCTCGGTTATGCGGACCTCGCGCGGCCGGACCTGGTCTACGTGTCGGCCACCGGCTTCGGGCAGACCGGCCCGGACCGCGACCGCAAGGGCTACGACACCGTCTTCCAGGCGCTGTCCGGCGTGATGGCGATGACCGGCGAACCCGAGGGACCGCCGTCGAAGACCGGGATCCCGGTGGCGGACCTGACCTCCGGGCTCTGGGTCGTCATCGCGGTGCTGTCCGGGCTGGCCGGGCGGGCTTCCTCGGGCCGTGGGAGTCATCTCGACGTGTCCATGATGGACGTCCAGCTGAGCCTGCACGCGCTCAATGCGGCCCGGCTCTTCGCCCTCGGCGAGGACCCCGTGCGGACCGGCACCGAGCACCCCGGCCGGGTGCCGTCGGCGGCTTTCCAGGCCGGTGACGGCGAATGGCTCCACATCAGCGGCAGCGACCAGCACTGGCGTCCACTGTGTACGGTCCTCGGACTGGACGACCTCGCCGCGGATCCCACGCTGCAGGGGAATTCCGGCCGCGTCGAGCAACGCGCCCGCGTGATGAAGGCGCTACGAGGGGCGATCGCCCAGCACGACCGCGACCCGCTCGTGAAGGAGCTGCGCGCGGCCGACGTCCCGGCCGGCGCGGTCCGCTCGGTCCGCGAAGCCCTGGCGGATCCGCACGCCGTCGCGCGCGGGGTCGTCGGGGAGTTCACCCACCCGTCGGAGGGGACGTTCCCAGCGCTGCGGACGCCGTTGCGCGAGACTGCGGGAGAGGCCCCGGTGCCCGGGGTGCCGCCGCTGCTCGGCGCCGACACCGACGACGTCCTGGCGGATCTGGGGCTCGCCGCTTCCGAAATCAAGGACCTGCGGACCGACGGGGTGATCGGATGACCGAGCGCGTGTGTGTCGAGGTGACCGACGGGATCGCGCGCGTCGAGCTGAACCGGCCCGAGGCCCGCAACGCCCTCGACCTGCCGATGTGCCGCCAGCTGCGCGAAGCGTTCGAGTCGCTGGACGACGACGTTCGCGTGGTGCTGCTGAGTGGCCGCGGGCCGGTGTTCTGCGCGGGCGCCGACCTCAAGGAACGCACCGGCAAGGACGCCGCCTGGGTCCGGCGTCGGCGCGTCGCCTCCTTCGCCGCGTACGCCGCCATCGAGCAGTGCCGGGTACCGGTCGTCGCCCTGGTTCAGGGCGCGGTCGTCGGCTCGGGCGGCGAAATCACGCTCGCCGCCGACTTCGCGCTGGCCGCTTCGGGGACTGTCTTCCGGTTCCCCGAGCCGCACTGGGGTACCGTCGGCGCGACCCAGCGCCTGCAGCGCGCCATCGGCAAGCGCCGGGCCAAGGAGCTGCTGTTCACCAACCGCGCGCTCGGCGCCGAAGAGGCCGCCGACCTGGGCGTCGTCACCCGCGTCGTCCCGGCTGACGAGTTGCTCGCCGCCGGCGACGAGACGGCCGAGAGCATCGCCAAGGCGCCCCCGCTGGCGATCTCGCTGACCAAGCGCGCGGTCGACCTCGGCTCGGAAACCGACCTGGACCGCGGGATCCGCATCGAAATGGCCGCCATCGAACAGTGCCTCGCCGACGGCGGCTGGCGCGACGGCGTCGCCCGCTTCACCGCCGGGAACGGAGAACTGCGATGACCGACCTGCGCACCGCCTGCCCGCTGACGACCCACGAGGTCCTGGAACGTGCGGCGCTGCTCGCGCCGGACGTCGAAGCCGTCGTCACCGCCGACGAGCGGGTCACCTACGGCGAACTTCTGACGCGCGTTTCGCGGATCCGGGCCGGGCTGGCCGCCGCCGGGATCGGCCGCGGCGACCGCGTCGGGATCTGCCTCGGCAACGGCCCGGACTGGGTGGCGCTGTTCCACGCGATCGGCGCGGCGGGCGCGGTCGCCGTGCCGGTCAACACCCGGTTCACCGCCGACGAGGTCCGGTACACCCTCGAACACGCTCAGGTGCGGACGCTGTTCGTCGCGTCCCGGGTGCTCAATGTGGACTTCGCCCTGATGCTGCGGGAGATCGGCGTCGAGTCGCTTCCCGCGCTGGAGAAGGTCGTCGTGCTCGGCGACGACGTGCCGTCCTTCGCGGTGCCGTTTTCCGATTTCCTCTCCGATTCGGAGGCTCCCCCGCCTGCCGGTCTGCCGGACGACGTCCTGCTGGTGCAGTACACCTCCGGCACGACGTCGCGGCCGAAGGGCGTCCTGCTCACCCATCGCAGCATGTGCGCGGACGCGTTCTTCTCCGGCGCGCGGATGGGCCTGCGCCCGGGCGACCGGTTCCACTCGGCGCGGCCGTTCTTCCACGTCGCCGGCAGCACGCTGTCGGTGCTCGCGTCGGCCCAGCACGCCACGACGCTGGTGACGATGCCGAAGTTCGAGCCCGCGGAAGCGTTGCGGCTCCTGGAAGCCGAGCGCTGCACGCACTTCTCCGGCAACGACACCATCGCGCTGCTCCTGCTCAACCATCCCGACCGGGCGCGTCGGCAGTTGTGTCTGCGCGGCGCCTGGGTGGCGGCCTCCCCCACCGTGATCCGACGCGTCATCGACGAGCTGGGCGCGCACGAATGCGTTGCGGGATATGGGCTCTCCGAGGCGTCGCCGAACGTCGCGCAGTCGGCGTGGTGGGAGCCCTCGGAAATCCGCGCATCCGGAGCGATGGCCGTGCAGCCGGGGGTCGAGGTGCGGATCCGCGCGTTCGACGGCGACCGCGACTGCGGCCCCGGCGAGCCGGGCGCGGTGCTGGTGCGCGGCTGGAACGTGATGGTCGGCTACCTCGACGACCCGGTGAAGACGGCCGAGACGATCGACGCGGACGGCTGGCTGTCCACCGGCGACGTCGGCCTGCTCGATTCCTCCGGACGATTCCACTTCACCGGCCGCACCAAGGACATCATCCGCGTCGGCGGCGAGAACGTGGCACCCGCGGACATCGAGGACACCCTGCACCGGCACCCGCTGGTCCGGCAGGCGGCGGTCGTCGGCGTCCCGGACGCGCGACTGGTCGAGGTGCCGTTTGCGTTCGTCGTGCTGACGTCGCCGGAAGTCACCGAGGCCGAACTGCTGGGGTGGGCGCGGGCGCGGATGGCCGGGTTCAAGGTGCCGCGGCACCTGCGGATCGTCGACGGTTTCGAGGGCATCGGGATGACGGCGAGTTCGAAGGTGCAGAAGAACCGGCTGGCCGCGCACGCGCGTTCCCTGCTGGAGGAGGCGTGACGCGCATCTCGACGCCGGTGACCCGGCTGCTGGGCATCGACCTGCCGGTCGTGCAGGCCGGGATGTCGTGGGCGTCGTCGAGTTCGGCGCTGCCCCTGGCGGTGTCGAACGCGGGCGGCCTCGGCGTGGTGGCGGCCGGGCCGATGCGGCTGCCCGATCTGTCCCGCGTTCTGGAGGAGATGGCGGCGGGCACGGACCGGCCGTGGGCGGTCAACCTCCCGCTGTACCGCGCGGGCGTCGACGAGGTGATCGACCTGGTCCTGCGCCACCGGCCGCCGGTCCTGATCGCTTCGCAAGGTGGGCCACGGCGGTACCTGGCGCGGTTCCACGATGTCGGGACGCGCTGCCTGCACGTGGTGGCGGGGGTGTCGCATGCGGTGAAGGCCGCCTCGTCCGGCGTGGACGGTCTGGTGGTCGTCGGCGCGGAGGCCGGCGGGCACCCGCCGCCCGCGATGGTGGCGACTTCGGTGTTGGTGCGGGCGGTTTCGCGAGCCGTTCCGTTGCCCCTGATCGCCTCTGGCGGGGTCGCGGACGGCTACGGCTTGGCCGCGATGCTGGCGCTCGGCGCTGGTGCCGCCCAGTTCGGTACGCGGTTCCTGGCCAGCACGGAGGCTTCCGTGCACTCCGCGTACAAGGAAGCGGTGCTCTCGGCCGGCGTCGACGGCACACGGACGGTCGGCCGAGGTTTGGGCGTGATCCGGGCGTTGGACAACGACTTCACGGCGCGGATGCTGTCCCTGGAGGCTTCCGGCGCGGAGGAGTCTTTGCGGCGTAAGACTTTTCAGGCTTCGTCCTTGAAGGACGCGGCGCTGCACGGCGACGTGGTGGAGGGGAAGCTGGAGGCCGGCCAGTCCGCGGGTCTCGTCGACTCGGTGCTTCCGGCGGCCGAGATCGTGGCGCGGATCGTGCGGGAGTACCGAGAAGCGCGCGACGGCCTCCCGCCGGTCGGCTAGGTCGCCGGGGTGTTCCGGGACTTCACCGGCCTGATCACGGGCTGAAGGGCCCTTTCCTCGCGCCTGATGCGAGGAAAGGGCCCTTCAGCTCGTCACATGCACCGAACGTCCCCTTCGGCACGTCCCCGGTTGCCGACCACCGGGGTCACTCCGTGGCGTCGGCCGCTGCCGCGATCACCTCGGCCACCGTCTCCGGCTGGGACACCGCGACCGCGTGGGAGGCGTCGATCCGGCGGACCGTCGAGGACGCGCGCTCGGCCATGAACGCCTGCGCCGCGGCCGGGATCGCGTTGTCCTGGTTGGCGATCAGCGCCCACGACGGGAGCTTCGTCCACGCGGGCGTCCCCTCGAACGGCGCGGCCAGCGCCTGCTGCGCGACCGGCCGCTGGGTGACCGCCAGGGTCGCGGCGGTCGCCGCCGGGACGTCACCCGCGAAGACCTCGGCGAAGTCCTCCGGCTTGATCGACAGCTCGGGCGCGCCGTCGTGGACCAGGACGTTCGTGGTCTCCGGGCCGAGCTTGGCGCCCGGGTAGCGGCCGGAGAGCTCGAACACGCTCTCACCGGCGTCCGGCTGGAATGCGGCGATGTAGACCAGCGCGCGGACGTTCGGCGTCTCGGTCGCCGCGCGGGTGATCAGCGCGCCGCCGTAGGAGTGACCGGCGAGGACTACCGGGCCTTCGACGCCCTTGACGACGTCCGCGACGTAGGTCGCGTCGGACTCGACGCCGCGCAGCGGGTTCGCCACCGCGACGACCGGGAAGCCCTGCTCCTGCAGCTTCGCGACCACGCCGGTCCAGCTCGACGAGTCGGCGAAAGCGCCGTGGACCAGGACGATGGTGGGCTTGCTCATGGCTGGCTCCCTGGAGAGAACGATCAGTCTTTCTGCCTCCCTACTGTGGCCGCTCGGACGCGCCGTGGCAATGTGACGTAGCCGATCTGGCAGAACGATCATTCTTTCTCTATGCTCGCGAGATGACCCCTGCCGACGTGCACCCGAAGGACCGGTTGCTGGCGACCGCGTCCCGGCTCTTCTACGCCGAGGGCATCCACGCGGTCGGGGTGGAACGCCTGGTCACCGAGGCGGCCGTGACGCGGGCGACGTTCTACCGGCACTACCCCACGAAGGACGACCTGGTGGCGGCGTACCTCGCGGAGACGAGCCGGCAGATCCGCGAAGCGGTCGACGCGGCGCGCGCGGGCAAGCCCCCGCGCGAAGCGCTGGCGTCGGCGCTGGCGGTGGTGGGCGAAGCGACGTGCGGCGAGGATTTCCGCGGCTGCCAGTTCCTCAACGCGGCGGCGGAGTACCCCGACCCCGATTCCCGGGTCCGCCAGGTGATCGACGACCACCGCCAATGGTTCTTCGAGGTCCTCCGCAGCGAAGCGGCGGCACTGGGCCACCCGGAACCGAACCACGCGGCGAGGGTCCTGGTCCTCCTCCGCGACGGCGCCCTGCACGGCGGAGAGCTGGACGACGCGAAGACGGTGAGCGCAACGCTCCGGCGCGCGGTCGAGGACTTCTTCCCCGCCTGAGCGGAAGCGAATAGCGGTGAACGGGTTCCTCCCGGCAACGGGGAACAGGCGTTCAAAGAGCTTTCACCTGCGAAAACCGAGCAGAACTAGGCCGAACGGGTTACCGTCTGAACAGCACAGACGGAGGTCCGGCATGGCAGCTCACGACGCGTCGCTCGTCCCGGCGTGGGTCGAGCCGATGCTGGCCAAGCCCGACGGCGGCCGGCTGCGCAACGGTGCCGAGTGGGCCTACGAGTACAAACTGGACGGTTACCGCGCCGCCATGCGGATCGCCCCGGACGGCACCACCGTCCTCACCAGCCGCAACAACATCGACTTCACCGCCGAGTTCGCCGGCCTCGCCGGGGTGCTCGCTCCCGCCCTCGACGGGCAGGCCGCCTACCTCGACGGCGAGGTCGTCGTCTACGGCGACGACGGCCGGATCGACTTCGAGCTCATGCAGGAACGCCGCGGCCGCTGGGTCCGCCACCAGAGCGCGCCCAAGGGCTTGGTGTTCGAGGACGTCCCGGTCCGGTTCCTCGCCTTCGACCTGCTGCGGCTGGGCGACCGCGACCTGCTCAAGGAACCGTACGACGAACGCCGCCGCCTGCTGGCCGGCCTGCCGATGCCCGATCCCTACCGCGTCTCGGTGGTCCGCGCCGTCACCTTCGACGAGCTCGCCGCCGACCGCCGCACGCCGGCGGACTTCCTGGCCCACGCCGCGTCCGCGGGCTACGAGGGTGTCGTCGCGAAACTGCGCAGCTCCGCCTACGTGCCCGGGCAGCGGCCGGACTCCTGGCTCAAGCACCCGCTGATCCGCACCCAGGAGGTCATCGTCTGCGGCTGGCGCCCCGGCCGGCGCAGCTTCACCGGCACCCTCGGCGGTCTCCTGCTCGGCGCGCACGACCCCGTCACCGGTGACCTCGTCTACATCGGCGACGTCGGCACCGGCTTCAGCCAGGCCACCCGCGCCGACCTGCGCGACCAGCTCCAGCAACTCGAGCGTCGCACTCACCCGTTCGTGACGACGCCGCCGCGCGAGGACACCGTCCGTGCCCGCTGGGTCGAACCCCGGCTCGTCGGCGAGATCGTCTACCGCCAGTTCACGCGCGCCGGGCGCGTCCGCCACACCGCGTGGCGCGGCCTGCGGGCGGACAAGAAACCCGACGACGTCCTGGCCCCGCGGGCCGCGCCGCCCGCCGCCCCGCCCGCCGTCCCGCACGTCGCCCAGCCGGAACCGGCCGCGCCGCCGCGTCCCGAACCGGTCGGCACGAAGATCACCGTGCAGGCCGGAAACCGGCAGCTCACACTGTCCAATTTGGACAAAGTGCTGTACCCGGCGGACGGGTTCACCAAGGGCGAGGTGATCAACTACTACTCGCGGATCGCCGCGGCCCTGCTGCCGCACCTCGCCGGCCGGCCGGTCACGTTCATCCGCTACCCCAACGGCGTCGGCGGCGAGAAGTGGTTCGAGAAGAACGTCCCGAACGGCGCGCCGTCGTGGCTGCGCACGGTCCGGCTGCCCAGCACGGGTTCCCGCGGCAGCGGCGACACGATCGACTACCCGCTCCTCGACGACCTCCCGGCGCTGGTCTGGTCGGCGAACATGGCGGCCCTCGAGCTGCACGTTCCCCAGTGGACGGTCGCCTCCGACGCGACGCGGCAGCCGCCCGACCGCCTGGTGTTCGACCTGGACCCCGGGCCGGGGACGTCGGTCGTCGACTGTGCCCGCGTCGCCGAGCGCCTCCACGACGTCCTGGTCGCCGACGGCCTGACGCCGTACGCGAAGACCTCCGGGTCAAAGGGGATGCAGCTGTACTGCGGCATCCGGACCGCCGACCCCGCGGCGCCGTCTGCCTACGCCAAGCGGCTCGCGCAGCGCCTCGCGCGCGAGACGCCGGACTCGGTGACCGCCGTGATGGCGAAGGCGCAGCGCGGCGGGCGGGTGTTCATCGACTGGAGCCAGAACAACCCGGCCAAGACGACGATCGCACCGTATTCCCTGCGCGGCCGCGACCGGCCGACGGTGTCGACGCCGGTCACGTGGGACGAGGTCCGCGCCTGCCGCCACGTGAACCACCTGACGTTCACCGCCGACGAAGTCCTCGATCGTGTGGACGAGTACGGTGATCTGCTCGCCGGGCTGGACGAGAGTCGCGCGCCGCTTCCCTAGTGTCGTTTGAGGACGCGCTGGGCTTTGCCGGCGAGGTTTCGCAACGAGGCGAGGCGGGATCGCGGCGCGGGCTTCGCTTCCCGGGGCGCGGGTTTCGGCGATGAATCGACCGATTTCGGCTGCTCGCGTGGTTCCGGCGCGGCCACTTCCGGCTGCTCGCGTGGTTCCGGCGCGGCCACTTCCGGCTGCTCGCGTGGTTCCGGCGCGGCCACTTCCGGCTGCTCGCGTGGTTCCGGCGCGGCCACTA